>JAJYZD010000094.1 GCA_021800315.1 Bacillota bacterium
GTCCCACCGCTGCAAAGTCTTCCGGCATACTCCCAAGACCTGACAGGCATTCTGCATTGTGTATAGCTTTTCCATGGCTATACTCTACTACATCTATACCCATATGTCAACCTCACTGCGGGGCTGCCGCTGCCCTGCGACCTGTCCCCTTTCCCTTCCCCCCTCTCCTGTGCTACAATAAACGGGGTCTGTGCGGGGTAGCACCGGGCCGAATTGTGAACGAGACTTATCGCGTTGGCGGGGGGGTACGTGGATTGCCCAAGAGAACGGACATCAAGAAGATCCTGCTCATCGGATCCGGTCCCATCATCATCGGCCAGGCCTGCGAGTTCGACTACTCCGGATCCCAGGCCTGCCGGGCCTTACGACAGGAAGGCTACGAGGTGGTGCTGGTCAACTCCAACCCGGCCACCATCATGACTGACCCGCAGACCGCCGACCGTACCTACGTGGAACCCATTACCCCGGAAGTGGTGGAAAAGATCATAGAGCGGGAGCGGCCCGACGCCCTGCTTCCTACCGTGGGGGGGCAGACCGGACTTAACACGGCGGTGAAGCTGTACGAGCGGGGGGTCCTGGCGAAGTACGGCGTGGAACTCATCGGGGCCGACTACAAGGCCATCCGCAAGGGCGAGGACCGGGAAGAGTTCAAGAAGGCCATGAAATCGATCGGCCTGGAAGTCTGCCGGAGCGAGCACGTCAAGAGGGTTGAGGACGCCCTGGCCTTCGCTTCCCGGGTGGGCTACCCGGTGATCATCCGTCCCTCCTTCACCCTGGGGGGGAGCGGTGGCGGCATCGCCTACAACGTGGAGGAGATGCGGGAGTTGGCGGCTGGCGGCATCGACCGGAGCCCGGTGGGTGAAATCCTGGTCGAGGAGTCCATCATCGGCTGGAAGGAATACGAACTGGAAGTCATGCGGGACAAGAACGACAACGTGGTGATCATCTGCTCCATTGAGAATTTCGACCCCATGGGAGTCCACACCGGGGACAGTATCACCGTGGCCCCGGTGCAGACCCTGACCGACAAGGAATACCAGGTCATGCGCAACGCGGCCATCGGGGTGATCCGGGAGATCGGCGTGGACACGGGGGGAGCCAACATCCAGTTCGCCGTCGATCCTCAAAACGGCCGCATGATCGTGGTGGAGATGAACCCCAGGGTGTCGAGGTCCTCGGCCCTGGCCTCCAAGGCCACCGGCTTTCCCATCGCCAAGATCGCGGCCAAACTGGCCGTGGGCTACACCCTGGATGAACTGCCCAACGACATAACCAGGGAAACCAAGGCCTGCTTCGAACCCACCATCGATTACTGCGTGGTCAAGATTCCGCGCTGGGACTTCGCCAAGTTTCCCGGCGCCGACCAGACCCTGACCACCCAGATGAAGTCGGTGGGCGAGGTCATGTCCATCGGCCGGAACTTCAAGGAAGCCCTGCAAAAGGCCATCCGGTCCCTGGAGCAGGGACGCCTGGGCCTGGGAGCGGACGGCAGGGAGGAAACAGGCTGGCCGCCGGAGGACCCGGGAGCCGTGCTGGAAGAGGTACGGGCCCGTCTGATCACCCCCGGGCCGCAGAGGGTCTTCTACCTGCACCACGCCCTGCGGCTGGGCGTCACCGTGGAGGAGATCCACTCCCTCACCGGCATCGACCCCTGGTTCCTTAACAACATGGCCGGCATCGTGCAACTGGAGGCAGAACTGGCAGCGGTCCTGCGGGATGGCCTGAACGGCCTTTCGCCGGAACTGCTCCTAAAAGCGAAACAATACGGGTTCTCCGACGGACAACTGGCCTTCATGGCCGGGACGGACGAACTCGGCGTGCGGCGTTTCCGGCTGGGGCGGGGGGTGCGGGCTTCCTTCAAGCTGGTGGACACCTGCGCGGCCGAGTTCGAAGCCTGCACCCCCTACTTCTACTCCACCTACGACCTGGAGAACGAGGTGGAACCGCAAGCAGGCCGGAAGGTGATGATCCTGGGCGGCGGCCCCAACCGCATCGGCCAGGGCATCGAGTTCGACTACTGCTGCGTCCAGTCGGCGTACGCTCTGAAGGAGGCCGGCTGCCGGGTGATCATGGTCAACTGCAACCCGGAGACGGTCTCCACCGACTACGACACTTCCGACCGCCTCTATTTCGAGCCCCTTACCCTGGAGGACGTCCTGAACATCTGCGAACTGGAGCAACCGGACGGGTTGATCCTGCAGTTCGGGGGGCAGACCCCGCTTAAACTGGCCCACGCCCTGGAAAACGCGGGCTTACGCATCCTGGGCACCTCGCCGGCGGGCATCGACCTGGCCGAGGACCGGGAGAAGTTCTCCGCCCTGCTGCGCAAGCTGGGCTTACGCCAGCCGGACAGCGGCACCTGCGTCACCGTGGAGGAAGCTCAACGGATCGCCGGCCGGATCGGGTACCCGGTGCTGGTGCGCCCCTCCTATGTTTTAGGGGGGCAGGCCATGGAAGTGGTCTACGATGACGGGCATCTGGCCGACTACATGGCCCGGGCGGTGGAAGTGTCGATGGAACGGCCGGTGCTCATCGACAAGTTCCTGGAGGATGCCACCGAGGTGGATGTGGACGCGGTAAGCGACGGGGAGAACGTCGTCATCGGCGGCGTGATGGAGCACATCGAGGAGGCCGGCATCCACTCCGGGGACAGCGCCTGCTCGCTGCCCCCTTTCAGCCTGGGGGCGGAGCAGATCGAGGAAATGAAGCGGCAGACGGCGCTTTTAGCCCGGGAGTTGGCGGTGGTCGGCCTCCTGAACATCCAGTTCGCCGTGGAAAACGGCCGGGTCTACGTCCTGGAGGTCAACCCGCGGGCGTCGCGGACCATTCCGTTCGTCAGCAAGGCCACCGGCGTGCCCCTGGCCAGGCTGGCCACCCGGACCATGCTGGGGGAGAGCCTGCCCCGACTGGGTCTGACCAGGGAAGTGGTGCCCCGGCACGTATCGGTGAAAGAAGCGGTGTTCCCCTTCATCAAGTTCGCCGGCGTGGACATCATCCTGGGGCCGGAGATGCGCTCCACCGGCGAGGTCATGGGGATCGACGACAGCTTCGGCATGGCGTTTGCCAAGTCCCAACTGGCCGTGGGCATACCCCTGCCGCTGGAGGGAACGGTCCTTTTGACCGTCGCCGACCGGGACAAGGAGGCCCTCCTGCCGGTGGCCGAGGGCTTGGCCGGCCTGGGTTTCAAGCTCATGGCCACCATGGGTACGGCCGCCTTCCTCAAGAAGAACGGCCTGGCGGTTAGTACCGCGCCCAAGATGGGCAAGGGACGGCCCGACATCATCGACCGCCTGAAGAACGGCGAAATCCACCTGGTGATCAACACCCCGGTGGGCAAGGGCTCCAAGTTCGACGAATACCGGATGCGCCGCGCCTGCATCGCCCGGGGCGTGCTGATCATCACCACCCTGCGGGGGGCCCGGGCGGCTCTGGAGGGCATCAACAGCCTGCGCTCCGGCGGGGTGCGGGTCCGCACAATCCAGGAATACACGGCGGGGATTTAGGGGGGCTTTCCCGTGGTCAGGCTGCGGGGTCACCACCTGGTCTGTTTGCACTTCTTTACCGGCGGGGGTCTGGGTGACGCGTTCCTGGCGAACTACCGCGGCCTCCTTTCCCGTCTGGCCCGGGGGGAAGATGTGCGGGTGGTCGCCGGGGCCGACGATGTTTGCCGGTGTTGTCCGCGGCTCGACGGGGAGCTTTGCGGTTGGGGCGCCGCCGCCGTGCTCGAGCTGGACCGGTTGGCCCTGGCGGAACTGGGAGCACGGGCGACGGACTGGCCGGAGTTGGCCGGGCGCGTGCGCTCGCTGACCCCCCGCTGGTGGGAGGAGTTCTGCGCCGGGTGTTCTTTCGCGGAGTTTTGTACCAGGCCCAAGGGGTAATTAAGGGGAGAGAAGGAGATTCATTCATGGCGCAAGATGCCACGTTCGGCGGGGACGACCTGTTCCGTTTCGCCTGCCACAAGGATCTGGCCTGTTTCAAACGGTGCTGCCGGGACGTCAACATCTTCCTCACGCCGTTCGACGTGCTGCGCATGCGCCGGAAATTGGCAATGTCCTCGACCGCGTTCCTGGACCAATACACCACGGTGCTGGTGCCGGAAGAGACGGGCCTGCCGGTTGTGATGCTGAAAATGGGGGAAGGCGGGGAGAAGACCTGTCAGTTCCTGGAGGAAAGCGGCTGCCGAATCTACGCGGAGCGTCCCTGGTCCTGCCGGATGGCGCCGGTGGATATCGCCGGGGAAGGGGAGTACCGCTTCATCTTCGAGCCTTCGCGGTGCCTGGGCCTGGACGCGGAGCAGGAGTGGACCATGGGCGACTGGGTCAGGGACCAGGGCCTGGACGTATACGACCGGGTGGAGGCGCCCTTCCGGGACTTCACCAGCCGGCTGAAATTCCCCGCGGGTAAGGTGCCCGGCCCGCAGGTGGCCCAGATGTTCTACATGGGCTGTTACGACCTGGACCGGTTCCGGAAGTTCGTGCTGGAGTCGCGTTTTTTGGACGTTTTCGACCTGCCGGCGGGGCTGGTGGAGCAGGTCAGGACCGACGACATGGCTCTGTTGCATTTGGGCATCGCCTGGCTGGATTTCGGGCTGGCCGACATCAACGCCATGCGGGTGAAGGAGAGCTACCAGAAGGAGATGGCCGAAAAGATGCCGGATAAGCCGCTCCAGTAGGATGGACGGGGATAACGGCGGCAGGAATTTTGTCCGGGGAAGGCGAAAAGAATAACGGAGAAAGCGCCTACGGCAATTTTGCGATAAGTTGGTGATATAATAAATGTCGAAGGGTAAGTCAGGCAAAAAGAAAGTCAGGCCTTCCAAGGCCGCTCCGGCCGCCACCAGGGCTGTCGACCCGGCAAAGCCGCTCCTGGCGGCGGAGATCCTGCCGGCGGGGGGAGTGGTCCGCGGCGGGGCGGCGCCCAGGTTGGAGCGGGTGGAACCGGAAGAGAAGAGTTTTTACGGGGAAACCGGCCCCCAGATGCTAGGGCGCGTGCGCCGGGAGTTGCGCAATATCGTCATCCTGGCGGTGGTGAGCTTCGGCGTCGGGATGATGGTCGTCCAGTTCGTCAAGTTCTAGCGCCGCTCTTGGGCGGGTCCGGTTGTTCGGCGTCCCCTTTCAATTTGGGGTAATCTGTTATAACATGGGATTAGACCGACAAGGGGCCGGAAACTACGGGAGATGATGGCCGGTGATGCCGAAGAGGCTGGTGCTGTTCCAGGTCTTTTGGCGCTGGGCCCTGGTGGAACTGGTGGTCATGGTGCCGCTGGTCGCCATGCAACTGGTCAACTGGGTGGCGGCCCTGATCCTGCTGGCGGGAAGTATCGCCGGCGTCTGCTTCGCTTTCGACTTCGTCGAGCGGCACCGGGTGGTCACCGTGCGCCTGGACGAGCCCATCGAGCCGACCCTGAAGATAGCCCGGGAGACCCTGCCCTACCTGCGGATGGGGCTGAACATGGAAACCGCCCGCAAGACGGCGGAGATCATCCAGAAGATCAGCGACGTATCCGCGGTTGCCATCACCGACACCCAGAACGTTCTGGCCTTTTTAGGATCGGGGGACGACCATCACAAGGCGGGCGGCCCCATCCTGACCTTTGCCACCAAGCACGCCCTGGTCACCGGCGAATTGAACATCGTGGACAACAAGAAGGGTCTCAACTGCCCGGTCAAGAACTGTCCCCTGGAGGCGGCGGTGGTAGTGCCGCTGATGTGCCGGGGTGAGGTGGCCGGCACGGTCAAACTGTACCAGACCCGGCGCGGTCAACCCGATCCGGACGTGGTGAAGCTGGCCGTGGGCGTGGCCCAACTCCTGGGCGTACAGATGGAACTGGCCGAACTGGACCGCCAGGTACAGTTGGTCACCCTGGCCGAACTCGACGCCCTGCACGCCCAGATCAATCCCCATTTCCTGTTCAACACCCTTAATACGATCATCATGTTCAGCCGGACCAACCCGGAGACGGCGCGGCGCCTCCTGATCAGGCTGGCCATGTTTTTCCGCCAGGCCCTGAAAAGGCACGGCCACTTCAATTCCCTGCGGGAAGAAATGGAGTACATCAATACGTACCTGGTGCTGGAGAAGGCCCGCTTTCGCGAGAAGCTGCGGATTACCAGGGATATCGACCGGAGCCTTCTGGAGTACCAGGTACCGGCCCTCTCCATTCAGCCGCTGGTGGAAAACGCCGTCAAACACGGCATAGTGCCGAAGATGGACCAGGGCACCGTGCACATCCAGATCAAGGCCATCCGCGGCAACGAGATGCTGGTGGTGGTCAAGGACGACGGGGTGGGCATCGGGGCGGACCGGCTGCAGCAGGTGTTCCAGCCCGGTTTCGGCTCCGGCAACGGCGTGGGCCTTTCCAACGTCAACGAACGTTTGAAGAGCCTGTTCGGCGAAGACTGGGGCCTGCGCATTATCAGCGAACCCGGCGGCGGCACCGCGGTGTACATGCGGGTGCCGTTGATGAAGGCCGGGTCCAGGAGGGACGGTGCGGTAAGTGAAGCTTAAGGCGCTCATCGTCGATGATGAATATCCGGCCCGGCAGGAACTGCGGTTTGCGCTCGGATCCTGCGACAACGTCGAAATAGTGGGTGAGGCCACCAACGCCGCGGAGGCCCTGGCCCTGATCAAGGCCCTCGACTATTCCATCCTGTTCGTCGATATCTCCATGCCCGGCATGAACGGCCTGGAGATCTCCAGCGCCATCCAGGAACTGCCCAGGCCGCCCCAGGTTGTATTCGTGACTGCCTACGAGGAGTATGCGGTGGCCGCTTTCGAGGTCAACGCGGTGGACTACCTGCTCAAGCCGGTCGACCCCAAGCGGCTGAAGAAGGCCGTCGACAAGGTGATGCGACTGCAGCAGGAAACGCAGGGAGGGGGCGAGAACGGCGGCGCGGCGCCAATCGCGGCTCCGGCCCAGGCCAACGGGGCCCCAGGCTTCAAGATCGACCGCATCCCGGCGGAAAAACAGGGGAAAACTATCCTGGTGACCGAGTCGGACATCTTTTACGCCTTTACCGAGCAGGATTACGTCTACATCAAGACCCATGCCGACAAGCTGTTCACCCGCTTCACCCTGAAGGAACTGGAGGCCCGCCTCAATTCCGGGGTCTTCTTCCGGACCCACCGTTGCTACCTGGTCAACCTGCACAAGGTAAAGGAGATCGTTCCCTTTTTCAACGGTACCTACAACCTGGTGGTGGAGGACAAGGAACGGAGCGAAGTGCCGGTGAGCCGGGCCCAGGCCAAAAAGCTCAGGCGCATTCTCGGATTTTGATCCCCCTTTTGTCGCTGTGACCCTTGCCATGCCCCTCTTCTTGGTTTATACTGAAGCGGGGTAAATTTGGAAGGGGGACAGGCCATGCTGCATTTGATCGCATTTGTCGTGATCGGTCTGGTTATCGGTTGGTGGTTCTCGCGCGGAGCCGGCAAGCCGGTGATGGCGGTGGTGCTGGGATTGGTCGGCGGACTGGTCGGGGGGTATGCGGTCATCTACCTCGTCCGTGGCCATTATACCATCGACAAGTACGGGAGCCTCATCGCCTCGATCGTCCTGGCCCTGATCCTGGCCGCGGCGGGCCGCGGCGGCAGCAAGGCTTGATGTGGAGCCGCCCCCGCCCGGACGAGCGGGGGCTTTTTTGTCGGGAAGGGGGCTGAGGCGCGATGAACGAAGACAGGTGCTGTGGAAGGCGGGCCGATCCGGGTGCTTGCGAGATGGGCAACCTGTACCGGTATACGGAGCCGGTGGTGCTTCTGTCCCTGGCCCGGCTCGGCGCGGCGCACGGTTACCAGATCGCCCAGGAGGCGGAGAACCTGGTCGTAACCCGCGCCGGTCTGGACGGTCCGGCCATCTACCGCACCCTGCGGCGGCTCGAGGCCTTTGGCCGGGTCACCTCGGCCTGGGAGACCGGGGGCGGCGGACCGGCCCGGCGGGTCTACGAACTTACCGATGCCGGGCGTCAGCACCTTGGTGAGTGGATAGCGCTGCTTGCGGACGTCTCGGCCTCGCTGGACAACCTCATCGCCCAGGGACGGAAGGTGTTGGGCCCGGGAGCCGGCGATCCGAACGGCGGTGCAAGCGGCTGACCCGGTACCTGAAACGTGCTCGATCATCAGGGACCTGCTAGTAACCCCCTTTCCGGCCGGCAATATTCTCCGTACCTCGCCGTGCGGCGGGTGGATGCCGAGCTTCCCCATGGCTAAAGCCCCCGGAAGCCGGGGGCTTGCCCGACCCACCCCCTGGGTTGGTGCCCCCCTTTAGCCGACTTTCAGTGACCCACCTGGATCCGCCTTTGGCGGGTACCTACGTACTCCGGTAAACCCACCTGCTTCACCTGGGCGCACGCGTCGCAATTTCTTCCTTACCGGCCATCAAGGGGATATTATGGATGGGAAGTCCTGACTCTTAGGCAACTACTGAGCCTCTTCACTTTTCTGGGGGCCGGTGATTTGTAGTGCATATTGGAACAATCACCGCAGGACTCGGCAAGAGATAGCAGACACTATCACATTCCTCTGTGTATATCAATAGAGAAGTATTCGGATAGAATACTACTTATTATTGATTTTTCTCAATATTTCTTTCGCTTACAGTATGAATATGCTTGACAGCGGGGATCTGGCATGCTATTATCCTCTTGTGGCCGGAAGGCACTGGATCGGTAAGGGGGGATTGTGCAAGTATAGACAAACACTATGTAGTCAGGCCGGACCCAGGCGACAATGACCGGCAGCACCAGTCCAGCACTTACCTTTAGATAAATTAGAGCATTCTGGTACAGACACGAAAATAAACGTGACAATGCCTTCCCGAGCGGCTGGTTAATGCGGGTTATGGCGTACCATTAAACGGTATCGCGCCAATCAATTTGTCATAACCGTGGTGGCAGGAAGTGGTTTGCCTGACTAAAACCATGACAAACAGGACTTTTATCCCCCCCTGGTCCGGCTTACGGCGCGGCGCCGGCCGGGAGAGGCGGAGCGGATTACCGGCAAAGTTTGTGAAGGGGGAATGCATTGTGCTGGTTCAAGACGAAGCTGCATACAAGCCTTACGGATGGATCAAGTGGATCCGTTTTACCCTGGTGGTATTTGCCTTATTAAATGTCGCCGCGCATCTTTTCGCCAGCCCCGGGGCTACGAAGCCGATCACGTTCTGGCTGGAGATCGAGGTGGCCGTCTACCTCATGGTCGGCGTGATCTACCTGCTGGGGCTGAGGTTCTGGTACGGGCCGGCGGTCCTCTTTTCGGTATTCAACCTGTTTGTCTACATGCTTTCCGGACTCGTTGCCATTCCGCTGTTAAGTGCTCATCCGTTGACCGGTCACGTGGAGTTTCTTAAATACTCGTTCGGGCGCGGGTTCTCACTGTTATCCTGGCTATACCTCATCATCGTCGGAGCATGGATGATGGCCAGGGACCGGGGGTCGAAGGTGAACGAACTGCTGCGGAACAGTTGATTGATCCCCGGGGACCATGGTGTTACCGGCCGGTGGCCGCGGCGGGAATCCACGGCGAAACCGTTGTAAGAAAGGTCCCACGGGCCGCTTTTTCCGTCAACTGCAAGGCCACCTGTTGCGGCAGGCGGCCTTGCAGTTGTTCTACGGGGTCTTGACCGGATTTCCGGCGGGAGCCGGTTTGGCCGGCGGCGGCGCGGCTACCTGGTTGCCGCCCTGGGACGCGGCGGCCGGTGTCTGTTGGTTGTTGGCCGGCTGTTGGGCGGCCGCGGGTTGCCGGCCGGAGGCCGGAACCGCGGTCTGAGGCGCCTGTGCCGGGGCTGCCCGGGCCGGAGCGGTGTTGCCACCGGCCGGGGTGGTTCCGGCGCCCGCCGCCGCGGCCTGGGAGTTGGCGGTCGGAATGTTGAAGTAGGCGGAAAGCACAGCCTTGACCACCGGGCCCGCGGCTGCGTTGCCCTCGCCGGCGTGCTCGACCACGGCCGCCGCCGCCACCTGGGGGTTGTTCGCCGGGGCGTAGGCGATGAACAGGGAATCGTCGGCGCCCTTGATCGCGGTCTGGGCCGTGCCGGTCTTGGCGGCGACCGGGACCGGGAAACCGGCGAATACGCCGGCGGCGGTACCGGGACCCTGCGTCACCAGGGACATGCCCTGGTGAATGGTGTCAAGCACTTGGGGCGGAATGTTCAACTGTCTTACCACCGTCGGGTGGTTTTGCAAGATCAGCCTGCCGTCCGGCGCGACGACCTTGTCGACCAGGTAGGGCTTGTACAGGGTGCCGCCATTGGCTATGGTAGACACGTAATCGGCCAGTTGCAGGGGTGTATAGAGGTTGTAGCCCTGGCCGATGGCCATGTTTATGGTATCATACGTGTGCCATTGCATGTTCCAGGCGTACGTGGCCTGGAAGTTTTTCTTCAGCTTGGCCGACGCCTGCTGGTAGGCGGGCGAACTCCCGTCCCCGTTGTACCGGGCCAGCAGGGCTTTCTCCTGTTGCTGCAGGATGCCCTGGTAAAGACTGGTCAGGTAGGCCTGGGTTGGCACCACGCCGGTTTCCTCGTCGGGCAGGTCGATACCGGTGGGCTGGCCGAGGCCGTAGGCTTTGGCCCAATGGGCTATGGGACGCCAGCCCAGCTTGTAACCCAGTTTGTAGAAGAAGACGTCGTTGGAAACCTGAATGGCCTGGGTCACGTCCTGAAAGCCGAAACCGGGACGGTACCAGTTGTGGAATACAGTAGTGCCCAACTTGAAATAGCCCGGGTCCCAAAACTTCGTGGTCGGGGTGATTGCGCCCGTGACCAGCCCGGCCGTGGCCACCACCGGCTTGAAGGTGGAACCTACCGGGTAGGCCATGAGGGCCCGGTTCAAAAACGGGTGGTCCGGGTCCGTAAAGATGTTGACGTTCTGGCCGGGCGGCGGGTTGGTACTGAGCACCGCCGGGTTGAAGGATGGATAGCTCGCCATGGCCAGGATCTTGCCGGTATGCACGTCTTCCAGCACTACCGCCCCGCCCGTGGCGGGAAAACCCTGCTTCTTCGCCCCCGCGACCACCGTGGCCAGCGCCTGCTGTCCGACCTGGGTAAGTTTGGCGGACAGGTTCAAGACGAGGTTGTCGCCCGGAGTGGGCTGTTCCTCCCCCTTTTCCCCCACCAGGGTGCCCTTGGCGTTGACCTCCATCTCCCGCGCGCCGTCGGTGCCGTGCAGGTACCGTTGATAGGTGTTTTCCAGTCCCGCCTGGCCGTACTGGTCGTTAATGGTGTAGCCACCGTTGGGGTGGGCGGAAAGTTCCGCCTGGTTGATGTCTCCCACATAGCCTAAGATCTGGCCGGCCAGGTTGTTGTACGGGTAGTAGCGCTGGGGAACCGTGTCCAAGATAACCCCGGGCAGGTTCATTTTGTTTTCCGCGATCTGGTTGACCACCGCCTGGTCGACGTTGGTGGCCATGCGAATGGGCAGGTAGATGTTGTTGGCCTGTTTGGCCTTGTTTATCCGCGCCGTTATCTGGTCCGGGGCCAAGCCCAGGATGGGACCCAGTTGGGCGGCCAACCGGCTTTCGTTCCTGATGTCCGAATACAGGACGGAAACGCTGTAGACGGGCGTGTTGCCCACCAGCAGGTTGCCGGCCGAGTCATAGATGAGGCCGCGGGGCGCCATGATCGGGTCCAGCCGCAGGTAGTTCTGGTTGGCCAGGTCGTTGAACCAGCGGAACTGGAAAACCTGCAGGTAGAACAGGCGGCCGGCCAGGACCAGGAAAAGGACGGCGAAAAGGACCAGGAGCGTATGCACCTTCCTCGCTATTTCCGGCCGGGCCGCCGGTTTCTCGACGGCCGGTAAATCGAAACCCTGGAGTTCAGGCGTTATTCTGAGCAATTAATTCACCCTTTACAGTCTCAGGCAGCATGGCCGTAGGCGGTCCCCCGGGCGCCCGGGGGACCGGTGCAATGTTGGCGTTGGTCCCGGTCTCAGGGACCGGGCTGCCGTCGGAGGTTCCGGACGGAAACCGGCCCTGGTTTCCCGGGGAGTTCGGGACGGCGCTCTCCGGCGTGACGTTCACGCCCGGCGGTACCGGAAAGTCCTGCGGCGTCTGTCCGGCCAGCGCCGCGGTCATAACCTGCCGCCACAGGGGCGCCGCGTAGCTGCCGCCGTAACCCTCGGGCATGGCCTTGGGCGTGTCGTAGCCGATCCAGACCGCGCCGGTGAGCACGGGAGTGAAGCCGTCGAACCAGAGGTCTTTGCCCCCGTTGGTGGTACCGGTTTTGCCGGCCACCGGCCAACCGGGGATGGCGGCCTCCATGCCGGTGCCTTCCTGGACCACCGACTGCAACATGCTGGTCAGGGCCCAGTCGGTGTAGGGCTGCATGGCGGTGTGGTTCTGCGGTGTGTGGGTGTACAGGTAGGCGCCGGTATCCGTGACCACCTTCCGGATGACGAACGGCTGGTTATACACGCCGCCGTTGGCGATGGCCGCGTAAGCGCCCGCCATTTCCAGCGGGGTCACGCCCTTGGACAAGCCGCCCAGGGCCATGGCCAGGCCGTCCCGGTCGGCGTTCTGGATGGTGATGCCGGATTGCGCCGCAAACTGCACGGCCTTGGGAATGGTGACCATGTCCAGGAGGCGTACGGCCACCACGTTGACCGAATTGGCCAGGGCGTAGCGCAGGGTGACCGGTCCCAGGTAACCCTGGCCCGGATCGTTGTGCGGCGAGTAGTTGCCGATAGTCAGCGGCGTATCCTGTACGATGGAGTCCGGGGTCAGGCCGTCGTACTCAATGGCCGGGCCGTAATCGAGAAAGGGCTTGATGCTCGACCCGGGCTGGCGGTAAGCCTGCACGGCGCGGTCAAACGGCATCCGGGTGATGTGTTCGCGCCCCCCGTCGATGG
>JAJYZD010000095.1 GCA_021800315.1 Bacillota bacterium
AGGTGGTGGCCGCCAATGACCCGTTACGGCTAAAGATCGACCCCGGGGCCAAAACCACCGGTCTGGTCATCGTTCGTGAGAAGGACGGCTACATCGTCTGGGCGGCGAATCTCAATCACCGGCAATTCGTAACGATCAATAAAGACGGCAACCCGGTAACAGTCATGCACAAACGCGCGTCCCTGCGTCGTAGCCGCCGCAACCGGAAGACCCGTTACCGGATAGCACGGTGGAACAACCGCAAGCGGCCGGACGGGTGGCTTCCGCCCACATTAAGGGCCAGGGCCGGCTGCGTAGCGAACTGGGTCAACAAGCTGATGCGTCTGTGTCCCATTACCGCTGTTTCCGTGGAAACGGTCCGTTTTGATACTCAGGCTCTCCAGGACCCGGAAATTTCCGGAGTTGAATATCAGCAGGGAACCCTGTTCGGCTATGAGGTTCGGGAATACCTGTTGGAGAAATACGGACGCGAATGCCAGTATTGCCACGGCAAGTCGAACGATCCTGTGCTGGAGATTGATCACGTCATGCCGAAGTCCCGGGGTGGCAGTGACCGCGTAAGTAACCTCACCATAGCCTGTCACACCTGCAACCAGGAGAAAGGCAACCAAACGGCGGAGGAATACGGACATCCCGACGTTCAATCCGACGCCAAGAAACCGCACAAGGACGCGGCGGCAGTTAATTCGACCCGGTGGTATCTCTGGAACCAGGTAAAATCCACCGCTTTAGAAAACGGCTTGGATCCAGAGATGGGTACCGGTGGCCGGACGAAGTATAACCGGACGGCCCATGGTCTACCCAAAGCCCATCACATGGATGCCGCTTGCGTGGGGGCCAGCACCCCTGAGTTGCGGAATACCCATATCGTTCCTCTGGAGATTCGGGCGGTGGGTCGTGGCAACCGTCAGATGGCCCGGGTAGACAGCTATGGTTTTCCGAAGGGCCACCGCAGCCGAAAAAAGGTACATTTTGGGTTCCAAACTGGAGATATTGTCAGGGCCGTGGTTCCGATCGGCAAGCATCCCGGCGTTTTTGTAGGCGCTGTGGCCGTTCGGGCAAGCGGTTACTTTGACATTAAGAACGTTCATGGAAAAGTCATAGCACAAGGAGTTAAACACAAGTATTGTAAAGTATTGCAACATGCTGACGGCTATGCCTATTCCCACGGATAGAAAGGGGGCGAGCGGCGCTCCTCCCCTGACTGAAGTCAGAGGTATCCGCGCCGCCGATTTATCATGAACCAGGGCGGCGCCCTGAAAGCCCTGGAGTTCATGCGGAAGACGGTCGACCTGGGGCTGGTCGATCCCAATTCGTTGACGGCCGACGAACCGACGGCCATGAATGCCTTCATCAGCGGCAATGCGGCCTTTAACACCAACTGGACCTTCGTCTACGGAAATATGAACAATCCCAAGGATTCCAAGATCGTCGGCGAGGGGCAGGTCACCACCTTCCCGGTGGCCAGCGGTACCAACCAGGCTTCGGCGTCCGTCAGCGGTTTCCAGGGACTGGCCATCATGGCCAACTCGAAGCATCCGAACGCGGCCTGGAAATGGATCCAGTTCGCCACCAGCAATGCGATCCAGGCCCAGCATTTGGACGAGATGCCCATCTGGACATCCCTGCAAAAGTCACCGGCGGCGCTCAAGGCCAATCCGGCCATCAGCGTATACACGGTAAATCTGGACAACGTGTATAACCGTCCGCTGGTACCCGACTACATGCAGGTGTCGACCATCATTCAGAAGTACGTCCACGCCGTGCTGGCCCAGGAGATGAGCCCCCAGGCCGGGGCGGACGCCATGGTCAAGGACATCAAGGCCCTGAACAACAGCCGGTAACACTACCGTCACCCGGGGACAGGGGAATCCTTCCCCGTCCCCGGGCTGATGCATTCAACGCAGGATAAGGCGGTGGAAAAACATGCCGGCCGGCCGCGCAACCGGGATTGATAGAACCGGTTACCTGAAAGAAAAGACTTTGGGCATCCTGCTGGTCCTGCCGACCATGGTCATCGTCCTTCTGGTGGTCGTGGTTCCATTGGCTTACGCCGTTTGGATCTCCCTGGGCACGACCGGAATCGTGATCGTGGGCGGCATGGGTCAGGTAACGGGCCGCTTTGCCGGCCTGGCCAATTATACCTATTTCCTGAAGGACCCTTCCTTCTGGGCCGCGTTCCTGAGCACTTTCTATTACACCATGACGTCCCTGGTGGTCGAGTTGGTCCTGGGGACCCTCATCGCGTTGCTCCTCAACCAGGACTTCCGGGGACGGTGGCTGGTGCGCGCCGTAATCATCGTCCCCTGGGCCGTCCCCACCGTGGTCAATGCCCGGCTGTGGAGCCAGATCCTCAACGGGGAAGCCTACGGCCCCTTGAACGCGCTGCTGCTGCAATGGAAACTGGTCCGCCAGCCGGTTGTCTGGCTGAATGTTTCGGTCTATTCGAAACTGCCCGTGCTCGGCCCGGTTTTAAGGTTCTTCCACGCCAGCCTGGCGCTGAACATGGTGCTGATCGGTGACACCTGGCGCATGCTGCCGCTGGTCGTGCTGCTCATACTGGCGGCGTTGCAGACCATTCCGCAGGATTACCACGAAGCGGCCGTCATCGACGGGGCCAACGCCTGGCAGCGGTTCTGGCATATAACTTATCCCCTCCTGAAACCGATCATCATGATCGTGCTGGTGGTGAGAACCATGGATTTGTTCCGGGTGTTCGACATTCTCTACGTCATCCTGGGTTACGGGGTCAACGTGCTGGCCATCAAGACCTTCCAGGAAGCCTTCGAATTCGGTTATTTCGGCCGGGGAGCCGCGCTGGCCGTCATCGTGGCCCTGCTTATCCTGGGATTGACCTTTATTTACATGCGCATTTTGCGTAGCGACGAGGGGGCCCAGGGATGAGCGGGAGAAAGAGGGCGCTTCGTTTGTTGACCGGACTGGGTGTGGCGGCGGTTCTGGTATGGACTTTCGCTCCCCTTTACCGGCTTTTTCTGTCCAGCCTGTCCACCAGGGTGCAACTGCTGACCACCCCTCTGCGGTGGGTGCGGCTGCATCCGACGCTGGAGAATTACCGGGTGATCACGGACATGGGCAACGGTACCGGGGAGCGGTTCATCTACGCCTTCCGCAACACGCTGATTATCGGCCTGGCTACGACCGTCATCTGTGTGGTTCTGGGCAGCCTGGCGGCCTATGCCGTGGCCCGGCTGAAGGTGCCGGGCAAAAACGGCGTCGTTATGGTCACCCTGGCCACGCGGATGCTTCCCACGATCGCCCTCGTGATACCTTTCTACATCATTGAGGTGGCCGTACTACCCCGTTTCACCGGCCTAAACCTGTTTGACACCAAGACCAACCTGATCATTTTGTACAGTTCCTTTATCCTGGGCCTGGTAGTCTGGATTATGCGGGGCTATTTCGCCGGCATCCCCAGGGAACTGGAAGAGGCGGCCAGGATTGACGGCTGCTCACCTTTACAGGCCTTTTACCATGTGGTCGTTCCCCTGGCCATGCCGGGTCTGGTGGCGACGGCGCTGTTATCCTTCCTGATGGCCATCGACGACTTTATATTGGCGCTCTTGTTCACCCGCACCGGGAATGCCTTCACTATGCCCTATTTCATCTACAGGCTGGGCGGACAGTACCTTCACATGTACAACGAAGTGGCGGCGGCCGGAGTTGTCGCCTCCCTGCCCCCGGTACTGCTGGCACTGTTCCTGGGCCGCAAGATCGTCAGCGGTCTGACCAGCGGCGGCGTCAAGGGGTGACCTGTCAGTTGCGCGCCCAGTCAGGAGGTAAGCGTCAATGGCCAATGTAGTGGCCGAACATATAACCAAGTGTTTTGGCAACGTAAAAATAATCACCGACTTCAATCTGGAAGTCAATGATCAGGAGTTTCTGGTGATGGTGGGTCCCTCCGGATGTGGAAAAACGACCATGCTGCGAATGATCGCCGGCCTTGAAGAGGTAACGGGAGGAAATCTGTATATAGGCGGAAGACTTATCAACGATGTTCCGCCAAAAGACCGGGATATTGCCATGGTATTTCAAAATTACGCCCTGTACCCCCATATGAATGTTTACGAAAACATGGTTTTCAGCCTGAAAATGCGACATGTGAACCGCGGGGAAATGGACCGGCGGGTCGGGGAAACGGCGGCTTTGCTGGGTTTGGAGCAGCTCTTGAAACGTAAGCCCCGCCAGTTGTCCGGGGGGCAGAGGCAGCGGGTGGCCCTGGCCCGGGCCATGGTACGCGACCCCAAGGTCTTCCTGATGGATGAACCGCTTTCCAACCTGGACGCCAAGCTCAGGGCCCAGACCAGGACCGAACTCAAGCGCCTGCACGAACGCTTGAAAGCGACGATTATCTACGTCACCCACGACCAGGTGGAAGCCATGACCATGGGCGACCGCATCGTTGTGCTGAAAGACGGCATTATTCAGCAGGTGGCCGATCCCCTGACCATCTACCACCGTCCGGCCAACCGCTTCGTAGCCGGGTTCATCGGTTCGCCGGCCATGAACATGCTGGAGGCGGGGGTGGTTTCCGAAGACGGCCGGCCGGCCCTGATGCTCGGCGACTTCAAGTTTACGGTGCCCGGCGGCCTGGAGCCCCTGCTCCCTTACCTGGGCCGACGGGTCACGCTGGGCGTCAGGCCGGAGCACGTAATGGTGGAAGGTTGGCCGGCGGCCCAACCCGTGCCGGCTATAACCGCCGTGGTGGAGGTGGTGGAGCCGATGGGCGCGGAGATTTACGTCTACCTGCGGGCCGGTCAGGGCGACCTGACGGCCCGCCTGACCGCCGATACTGTTTTCCGGCCGCAGGACCGGGTCCGTATTTCTTTTGACCTCAACCGCCTGCACTTTTTTGACCAGGACGGCGCGCGCATAAACGTCGCCTGATCCGCGCCCGGGCCTGGTTTGGATTCAAAGGCGACAGGGGGATTGCCGGCGTTACGGCAGGATAAATACAAATTCGTGGCCGGCGTGGACCTGGGCGGAACCAAGATTCATACGGCCCTGGCCGACAGCCGGGGCGGAATCGTGGCCGAGGTCCGGGTGCCGACCGGGGATCACGGGCCGGCACGCATTGTCGCCGCGATCGGGCGGACAGTGAACGAGGTAGGCCGAATGGCGGATGTGGCCGTTGCCGATATCGGCGCCCTGGGAATCGGCGCCCCGGGTCCCCTTGATATCGTCAGGGGTGTCGTACACCAGTCACCCAACCTGGGCTGGTATGACGTACCGTTGAAGGAGATGCTGGAGCAAGAGGTGGGGATACCGGTAGCTGTGGACAACGACGGCAATGTGGCCGCGCTGGGCGAACTCCGTCACGGGGCCGGACGGGGCAATGCGCACTTGCTGTATGTGGCCGTGGGAACCGGAATCGGTTGCGGGCTCATTTTCGACGGACGGGTTTACCGGGGTGCTGGATATGGTGCCGGCGAAATCGGCCATATGACTCTGGATCCGGACGGACCCCGTTGCGCCTGCGGCAATCGAGGCTGCCTGGAAGCCCTGGCCTCCGGCCCGGCGATCGCCCGGGCGGCCCGCGAACGCGCGAAAAAAGGTGGAGCCCGGGCCATTGTGGCAGCTGCGGGAAGTTGCGAGGCGGTTACGGCCGAAACGGTGGCCGGCGTTGCCAGGGCCGGCGATGCCGAAGCCCGCGCCATTTTGGCGGCCGCCGGGCGGGGCCTGGGAACGGGCATCGCCGCCGCGGTGAACCTTCTCCATCCCGCCATGGCCGTCGTAGGCGGCGGCGTGATGCAGGCCGGCCCGCTCCTATGGGAACCGATGGAACAGGAATTTAGGCGGCGGACCCTGAATTGCTGACTGGCTTGGGTTCAACTCGTGCCTTCCGCCCTGGGTACCCGCTCCGGGCTCCTGGGGGCGGTCGCTTTGGCCGCGGAAAGCGTTTTCCCCTGGCCGTCCCCCTAAGTGGAACAAAGGCCGTGTCAGGTTCCGGAGGCACTGCGCGCTGAGTCCGTCATACCGTTCGAAACGCGGCGGGCCGGCACACCTGTCGCCGCCTGCCGGCGTGACAAGTCCGGGTGGCCGGAAATCGGGGGCCAGCCCGGGGATTCGATGCGGCGCCCGCTTCCAGCCGTTCTCCGGTCCGCCACAGGCATCCCCGCCGGAACGGAATCCATTGGGCTTGCCTGACGCCGACATGGAAAAACGGCCAATAATCACCCCGTGGTTGACGGACATAATGGTAAGGCATATAATTTGGGTAAGGAGGTTTTCCCATGCTCAAAGCTAGGTTGACAAGTAAGGGGCAGATCACCGTTCCGGCAGCTTTACGCCGCCGGTTCGACCTGCAGCCAGGAGACGAAATGTATTTCCAGGTTGAGCCGGACGGTGAAGTCAAGGTTCGCACCAGCAAGCGCCGTAGCCTGACTGATCTTTACGGATCCCTTCCCGCCACGAGGCCGTTCCCGGGAACGGCCGAGATCCGCCGCGAAGTAGCCCGCCGTGTGGCGGAAAGAATCTTGCAAAAGGACCAGGGGACTACATGAAATCCTTATGGATCGACGCCAATGTGGTAGTGCGTTTTATCACCGGCGACCATCCGGACATGGCCTCCCGGGTTTTGGGACTTATGACGCAGGCGGAGAAAAAGCTTGTGCGACTCAATCTGACCACCTTGGTCCTGGCCGAGGTCGTCTGGGTACTTTCATCGTTCTACGGGTACTCCAAACAACAGATTTGCCAGGCCATGGTTCCTTTTCTAAACGCGGAAGGCATAAACCCCGAGCACCCCGAACTCTGTCTGGAGGCCCTGACCGACATGGCCGGGAAAAACGTGGATTTCAGCGATGCGTTTTTAGCCGCCCAGGCCAGACGAAAGGGGGAAGCCGTCTGCTCGTTCGACAAAGACTTCAAGAAATTGAACGTACAGTGGGTACTTCCCCCCGGTCCGCCGCCACTCCAGGCAGTGCCGCCATCGTGATTCCCCGCCCTTTACAGCCCCTGGGCCGCCATGTATAAGATCAAGTCCAGTACCCGCTGGGTGTAACCCCATTCGTTGTCATACCACGAAACAACCTTCACCATGTTGTCGATGACCATGGTGCTCTGGGCGTCCACGATGGAAGACAGCGGGTTCCCGTGGAAGTCCACCGAGACCAGCGGCAGTTCGCAAAATCCCAGAATGCCCCGGAGCGGCCCTTCGGCCGCCTGTTTCAAAGCCCTGTTCACCTCCGCTGCCGTGACCGGCCGCTTCAATTCGGCGCTCAAATCGACAACCGAAACGTCCGGGGTGGGTACGCGGAAGGAGAAGCCGTTCAGGCGCCCCGCCAGTTCCGGCAACACCAGGCCCACCGCCTTGGCCGCCCCGGTGGTGGTGGGGATGATGGACAGGGCGGCCGCCCTGCCCCGGCGCAGGTCCTTGTAAGGCATATCCAGAATCTGCTGGTCGTTGGTATAGGCGTGGATAGTGGTCATCAGCCCTTTGACGACACCGAAGGAATCGTTGAGGACCTTGGCCACGGGAGCCAGGCAGTTGGTGGTGCAGGAAGCGTTGGAGACCACCAGGTCCCGTTCGCGATTGTAAACCTCTTCGTTTACCCCCATGACGATGGTCGTGCATTCGCCCTTGGCCGGAGCCGTGATGACCACCCTCTTGGCGCCGCCCTGGATGTGGCCGGCGGCCGCCTCGCGGGTCAGGAACCTGCCCGTGCTCTCCGCCACCACATCGACTCCGAAGCGGCCCCAGGGCAACTTGGCCGGATCGGCCTCGGAAAAAACTTCGACCCGGCGGCCCCCGACCATGAGGTAGCCGTCGCCGGCCTCGACATCCTCCGAAAAGGTGCCGTGGACCGAGTCGAACTTGAGGGTATGGGCCATGGTGGCATAGAACTTGTCGTTGACCGGCAGACGCCGGGATTTATGGTTGATGGCGATCATATCGACTTGCGGATGTTTCACGGCTCCCCTGAACAGCATCATCCCTACGCGTCCGAAGCCGTTGATACCCAGCCTGACCCCCATGGGAAAAGCATCCCCTTTCGAAATAGTATGTCTTTATTTCCTCTCCGCTGCTATATAGTATGACATATATTCGGCGGGATGCAGATAATTCCTTCCGATCGGTCTAAAAGTAAGGGAATTTTTATCCGGCGAGCCCCCACGGCGGCTACCGGAGCGAGGAAGGCAGGGGATACCGTCCGGGAGCGGGCGAGACCGGGAAAAGGCCGGGACAAACGTCCGGCCGCCGGGGGAATGGTAACCCTTCCCGGGGCGACTGGTTGGGCTGACCGTTGCCCCGCATCAGGATAACATTTTGCGGAAGGACTCCAGGCTAACCAACCTTCCGGTCAGCCTTTTCCCCCTCGATCAGCACCCGTTTCAGGATTTTACCTACCAGCGTTTTCGGCAGATCATCCTTGAACTCTACCATTTTGGGGACCTTGTAGGCGGCAAGCCTTTCCTTGCAGAATTCCACTATCTCTTCTCTTGTCGCCGACTGTCCCTCTTTCAGGACGATGAAAGCCTTGACGGCTTCGCCCTTGTATTCGTGGGGCACGCCGACCACCGCCGCTTCCAGGACTTTCGGGTGCTCGTAAAGAACCTCTTCCACTTCCCGCGGATAGATATTGTATCCACCGGCGATAATTAGGTCCTTCTTCCGTTCAACCACCGTAAACTTGCCGGTGCCGTCCATCCTGGCCATATCCCCGGTAAACAACCAGCCGTCCCGCAAAACCATTTCATTTTCCTCCGGCTTGTTCCAATAGCCCTTCATCACCTGCGGACCCTTGATGCACAGTTCTCCAATTTCTCCTACGGGCACTTCAACGTCCCCGTTCTCCTGGTCGACAATTTTACACTCCACATCGGGAAGAGGATATCCAATCGTGCCATCGGCCGGTGCACCGAAAGGATTGCAGTGGGTAACGGGAGAACACTCACTGAGGCCGTAGCCCTCAACCAGCATACTTCCACTTCTTTTTTGAAAATTGGTTTGCACTTCGAAAGGCAGAGGGGCGGCGCCGCTGATACAGGCCTTGAGGGACGTCAGGTCATACTTTTGCAAATCCGGTTGCTGCAGGATGGCGATGTACATCGTCGGTGTTCCCGGGAAAAACGTGGCCTTGTATTTGCTGATTAACCGGGTGATCATTTTCAGGTCAAACCGGGGTACAACAATCTGGGTCGCGCCGAAACGGATCGCGCTGTTCAGGCAGACGGTCAGCCCGAAGGAATGGAAGTACGGAAGCACGCTGACAAACGCCTCTTGGCCTTCCCCGGCTATCGCCTTAAAGATCTCGAGAATCTGGGTGACATTGGCGACCAGGTTGCGATGGGTCAGCATCGCCCCTTTGGCTAAACCTGTTGTACCGCCTGTGTACTGGAGCACCGCGAGGTCACCCGGTTCAACCCGGACCCGGGGAGGTTGCGGCAGGGTGTTTCTTATCAGACCGGCAAACCGGACGATGCCCCGGTCCCTTGGCAGGTCTACCCATTGACCGGTTTGCTTTAACTTGTACTTATACAGAAAAGACAGGGGAAACGGAAGGTAGTCCTGTATTCCGGTTGCAATCAGTCTTTTGAGCGGCGTCCGGCCTACAGCGTTTAGCACCTTATTACCCATCAGGTCAAGGAATACGATGGTTTCCGCCCCCGAGTCATTGAGCTGGTGTTCCAACTCCCTCCCGGTATAAAGGGGATTTACCCCTACCCCGACCGCTCCGAGCGCCAGGGTGGCATAGATGCTTATCACCATCTGCGGGCAGTTCGGCAACATGAAGGCGACCCGGTCACCCGGCCGGATGCCCATCTTATGCAGGGCCGTGGCCATCCGGTCGACTTGTTCCCCAAATCCGGCATAGGATATTTTCTTGCCGGGGAATATAAGGGCCGTTCGGTTGGGATATTTCTTTACAGTCTCATCGAGAAAATGATGAACCGGAATTTCGGGATAATCCAGGTGGGGGGCAACCCCTGGAAAATAGTTTTTCAGCCACGGCTTATCACTATACACTCCGCTTAAACCTCCTCTATTGAAATCCGAAAATCCACAGGTCCCCATGGATGAATTATGTCATTCGGCCCGCTGGCAAGCGCGAAAAATTCTCTCGCGGAGGGTTTCCCGTATCCAGGAATGCGGTGAATCCCTACAAATCCCCGTTTACCTTCTTAACGTCACATAACAGGGCTTTATATACGGGAAAACCGGAGATAGGGTCCCTGTTTTCATGGTCCGTAAGGACGTTGACATTGCATTTCTCCCAGTGCTCCGCCTGACCGGGTCCCCCTCCCCCCATGTTGGCCTCGACCTGTCCGGGAAGCACATCAGCGGTAACCTCGGCTTTATAGGGGACGGCTCCCCTGGCGCTTACGACCAGGACGTCGTCCCCGTCGGCAATGCCCCTCCGCCGGGCATCCGCGGGATTGATCAACACGCGGGGTTCGGGCTGGTACCTGGCCAAATCCGGTATGTTCAGGTGCTGAGACCTGAAGGTGGACTGGATGCGGGCGCCGGTATTCAGGATCAGTGGATACTTTGCCATCAGTTCCGGAGTTGATTCGGGTCCTTCGGTCGGTACCGAGTATACGGGCAGGGCGTCGTAGCCGTGTTTGGCCAGAATGCTGGACGCAATCTCAACCTTGCCCGACGGGGTGTTGAACCCCGGTCGTCCGTCCGGCCTGAGGCCTCCGGTCTCATACTTCCTGTAACCGGCTTGCGCCCCTGGCAGAGGCAGCCCTTCCCCGTGCTCTTTCAACCGGGCCAGGAGGTCCGGTCGCTGGGAAAAAGCCCAATCCCAAAGCTCCTCCTGGTTTTGCGGGAACAGGTGGCCATATCCCAGCCGCCTGGCCAATTCCGTGAAGATGAAGAAATCCTGGCGCGACTCACCGACCGGTTGGATCGCCGGGGTGCGCAACTGCACCCAACCCCGGTACCTTTGCAGGGCATGGTTTTCATAGTAGGTGGTGGCCGGCAGCACATAATGGGCGTACCGGGCGTCATCGGTCAGGAACCTGTCGATGACCACCAAAAGATCGAGTTTCTCGAACACTTTTTGCCACAAATCCGGCTGCGGAAGGGAGGTAAGTATGGAAGAGCCGTGTACGACCAGGGCTTTGACCGGATAGGGTTTCCCTTCCAGGACGGCCCGCGGCAGTTCCATCATGTGGGCCGACTTGGTCAATTCGTAAAAGTAGGGGTACTTGTCCGCGCCAACCGCCGGTATGTCCTTGGGGGGCCTGATCTTGGAAATCCGTCCGGTTCTTTCTATAACCTTGTTGAGCAAAAGGCCCCCGGGAACGTCAAGGTTGCCGGTGATGGCCCACAAAACGAAGACCGCCCTGATGTTCTGAACGCCGCTGTTCGAATATTCCAGGCCCGTATGGCCGTGCAGGGCCGCGCCCTTGGCCCCGGCGATCATCCTGGCCAACCGGCGCACGGTTTCCGCCGGCACCCAGGTCAGCTGCTCGACTCTCTCCGGCGTGAACCGGGCCACGTATTCGGCCAGTTCCGCAAAGCCGACGGTCCATTTTGCCACAAATTCGCGATCGTGGATCTGTTCGTCGATGATAACGTTTATCATGCCCAGGGCCAGGGCACCGTCGGTTCCGGAACGAATACCCACCCACTCGTCGGCCATCCTGGCCATGTCGCTACGCATATGATCAATGGCGACAAGCCGGGCGCCCCTGGCGCGGGCTTGCAAAATCCGGGGCAATAGGACCGGGGGTGAGTCGGTGGCGGGATTCGCTCCCCACACAACAATCAACCCGGCGTTTTCCACATCCGGTTCGACCAGGGCCATGGGCATACCGAAGGTGGGCATCGAGGCCAACAACGCGTAGGCCACCTGGCATATCGAACCCGAACCGGCGGCATTGGGCGACCCCAGCGGAAAAAAGACGCCGTTGCTCACGGTATCGGTACAAGCGGCGAAAAATTCCCTCACGCATTGCTCAAATCCGCCCCTGCCGCTGAAAGAGGCCAGGGCCTGCGCCCCCCACTTCTCCTTAATCTCCAGCAGTTTCGCCGCTATCTCATCCAGCGCCCCGTCCCAGGTGTATTCCGTAAAGGCAAACCGCCCGACCGGACCCGAACGCTTGAGCACCCTGATCAGTCGCCGGGGTGAATGCACCACGGCGGGACCATGCCTACCACGCAGGCACAGCATTCCCTGGGGGTGTCCAGGCAAAGGCCCCACCTTCGTCAGTCTTCCATCCTTTACCGTGGCCAGCACCCCGCACCCTCCCGGACAGATGCCGCAAACAGTCGGCAGACTAACCTCTTCCCCGTCTCGTTCCACCAAAGTTGATCGCCACCTTTGCCCGAACCGGCCGGGCCAATTATTCTACATGCTAATTTCACCGTCAGGTTCGGTTTCCCCTGCCGGTAGAAACAAGGGGAGAATATCTGCCCGCTTCGGCTACCCGGCTGCGGCGTGAGACCGCAGCCGGGGAAAATGTGTTCAACGTTGAACATCATCGGATTTCCAGCCCGCCCGGGCGAAAGCATCCCCGCCGAACCCAAAATTCCTTGAAAACCGCAAATCGATCCCTTATAATTAACTCGGCGATTGGAGCCTGTCGATCACTCACCAGGATGGTGTGGCCAATGCTTTTAAGCCTCCCATTCATCGTCGCCGGCTACCTTACCGGTTCCATCCCCTTCGGCCTGTGGCTGGTCAAGCTGGTCAAGGGCGTGGACGTCCGGCAGTTCGGCAGCGGCAACACCGGCACCATCAACGTTTTCCGCGTGGGAGGAGCCGGACCCGGTAGCGCGGTCTTCATTCTGGACGTCCTGAAGGGCTTTGCGCCGGTTTGGCTGGGGGCCCTCTCCGG
>JAJYZD010000096.1 GCA_021800315.1 Bacillota bacterium
TGGAGTGGCGTTTGCAGGCCACGCGAATGAGAAATCTATGCCCTCAGGTTATTGGCATCTTTGACTAGTCGGGCTCTGAAGCCGCCCTTTGCGCCTTTGTGGTTGATACTAATATAGTTATTTACATTCTTAAGGGTGTTGAAGGGGCAGTTGAGGTAGCCGACAAATTAGAGGATGATACTTCAGAGGTTTATTTCTCGACAATAGTTGAAGCTGAGCTGTTTTCTTTTCATGAGCTTGCACTAGAAGAAAGAACTAAGATCGGGGGTATTTTAGATCTAGGACAAATAATCAGTGTTGATTCTGAGGTGGCGCTAAAATCAGCCGAATTACGTGCTTTAAGTCGAAGGATCCATCACCGTAAACTCAAATTACCTGATGCTATTGTGGCTGCTACTGCTACCTTGTACTCGGCAGTTCTGGTTACACGTAATTTCGAAGATTTCTCCCATCTTCGTAACCATGGCTTGCGTATTTGGAATTCATTTGAACAACTACAAGAATAAGGTTTACCGTCCTTTCGATGAGATACTTTCGATTTCCTTCGCTCTTCGCTGTCTATGCCTTCCAACAGCGGTAAGATTCTAATTGGCTACATACTGATGAATCCCCCGTGGGCACACTGATCGGTAAGATTGTAACTGCCTGGCAAGGAAAACTGGGGCGGTCGCAGCTTCGACCGTCCAGGGAGGTATTCGTCCTGATTTTAGAAAGGGAGTCCGGGGAGGAAACCATCAAAGAAATCACCTGTCATCCGCTGGCAGACAATGATCCCGTAGTAGTGGCTAAGGCGGGAAATTCGGCCGGAGGGATACCCCTGATGGCGCCGAAGGCATCTTGGTCCAAAGGGCGGCTGGCGGGAGCTGAGGGTAGGGGACGGATCGACTACAAGTGGATGGTCCTCTCCGTGACCACCTTGGGGGCATTGCTGGCGGCCATCGACTCTTCCATCGTCATCCTCGCGCTACCCAGCATCATGGTGGACCTGCGCACCAACCTGGTGACCGCCATCTGGGTGTTAATCGGCTACATTCTGATGAACACGGTCTTCCTGATCACTTTCGGGCGCCTGGCCGACCTCTTCGGTCGGGTGCGCATGTACAACCTGGGCTTCCTGGTTTTCACCGGGGGCTCGGTACTGTGCGCCTTCGCCCGGACCGGTCCCGAACTGGTGGCGTTCCGTCTGTTGCAGGGGGTTGGTGGGGCCATGCTCATGGCCAACGGCATGGCTCTTATTACCGAGGCTTTTCCTTTCCAGGAGCGGGGCCGGGCCATGGGTATCAACGCCATCACCTGGGCCCTGGGCAACATCGTCGGGCCGGTGCTGGGCGGCCTGATCCTGAGTGTGACCAGCTGGCGCTACATCTTTTTGATCAACCTGCCGGTCGGCCTGGCGGGCACGCTGTGGGGATACCTGGCCCTGCACGAAATGGAAAAGCAACGGCTGAAAGAGAAGCTGGACGTGCCCGGGGCCGTCCTGTTCTCCCTGGCCATCACCGCGCTTTTGCTGGTGTTGACCCAGAGCATCGGCTGGGGCTGGCTCTCCCCGGCAATTCTGGGGCTGTTAGCCCTGTTCCTGGCCGCTGGCGCGGCCTTTTGGTTCTGGGAGAAGGGCAACGCCCAGCCGGTTCTGGATCTGAAGCTTTTTCAGAGCCGGGTCTTTTCCCTCAGTACTTTCGCCGCTGTTTTACAGAGCCTGGCCATGTTCAGTGTTCTGTTCCTGATGGTCTTCTACCTGCAGGGAGTGAAGGGGGAAAGCCCCATCCGGGCGGCGCTGGCCATTTTGCCCATGCCCGTGGTCCAATCGGTGATGGGTCCTTTGGGCGGCTACATATCCGACTTGCGCGGGGCCCGGTGGCCGGCCACGGCCGGACTGGTGCTGCAGGGCCTGGCCACCTTCGTCCTGTCCCAACTGGCACCGCGTTCCGGCTACGACCTGTTTTTGACCGGCATCATCCTGATGGGGCTGGGGGGCGGCCTGTTCTGGTCGCCCAACACCTCCGCCGTGATGGGTTCGGCCCCGCGCCTGCGACTGGGTGTGGCCTCGGCCACCCTGGCCACCCTGCGCCAGTGCGGCATGGTGGTGAGCTTCGCCCTGGCCCTGGCCGTGGCGGCGGCCAGCATGCCCTTCGCCGTAATGGCCAGGGTATTCCTGGGTACGGCCGGTAGCCTGGGCGGTTCGGTGATGGCGGCTTTTGCCCAGGGGATGGACCAGGCCCTGCGCGTTTCCACCGTGATCGTTTTTGTGGCGGCCCTGTTTACATGGCAGGCCAACGACCGGGCAGGGAACCGGCCGGGCCGGGAAGATACATGAATTCCTTCCGAGCCCTGCAGCGGGCCCTGGGCTACGAGATGGAGCGCCAGACAGGTGTGCCGGAGGAGGGCGGCCGCATCGTCCAGGAGACCCGTACCTGGGACGAGGGGAAAGGGGTCACGCTCTCCCTGCGCAGCAAGGAGCAGGCTCACGACTACCGGTACTTCCCCGACCCCGCCTGGGTGGAGGAGATCCGCGCCCGCCTGCCCGAACTGCCCGAGGCGCGATCCGCCCGCTACGCCGAAAAGCCGGGCCTTTCAGCCTACGATGCCGGGGTGCTGACGGCGGAGAAGTCCCTGACCGACTACTTCGAGGCCTGCCTGGCCATCTACCCGGAGGCCAAGGCGGTGTTGCAACTCCGGAAGCAGCCGCCGGGATGCGGCCCTTTCAGTTTTCGGAACCCGGTCGAACATCGCACTTGACCAATACTGGCAAGAAGTTTCATAATATACGGGTAACCGTCAATTTTCTTTCGCGGGGGAACCGGATGACACACGCTTACGGCAGAACCACGGCGGCCAAGTACCTGACCGAGGAAGCCGACGAATACCGCGCCATCATGCGGTTCTTCCTCCTGCAACACCGGGCCCACCAGCATTTTGTGGCCTCGACCCGGATATGGCAGCACGTGCGCGGCATTTTCGCCGATTATTCCGAAGAGAAATGCCAATACCATCTCGACCAGTTGCAGGAATGGGGCGCCATCCGGGTCCTGCCCCTGCGGACCCGGCCCAGGGATATCAGCGATGTCCGCCGCCGACCGAAAACCTACCAGGCCGAGCGCTTGGCCCTGCGGTTGGAGGAAGCCCGTCTGGCCGAAGAACAGGGGCGCTCGGCCAAGCTCAACCCCTCGGCCCTGGACGACATGCTGCGTAGCCTGGAGGACTTGGTCCGCCTGATGCCGGGCCCCGGCGGGGAAATCGCCGGTCCGGAGCGGAAAAGGGTGTACAAGCTCTGGTATTCGGCTTACAACTCCTTTGAAAGCTTCACCCGGAGCGCCGACAGCTACATGGCCGCCCTGCACCGGCACAAACCCGGGTCGGTGGATCCGGAGCAATACGAGGCCTACCGCAACCGGATCGGGGAGTACCTGCGGGGCTACGTCCGGCGCCTGTTCGAACAGCGCGACCGTGCCCGCTGGCTCCTCGGCGGCCTGGCGGCGGAAGCGGAGCGCCTGGCCGAAGTCTGCGCCGGGCAGAGCCGGCTGGAACTGGCGGCGGACGCCCTGGCTGAGGACTACGACGCCCTGGTCGCCCGCTTACGCGAACAGGTGGCCACCCTGGTCCGCTATTTCGCCCGCCGGTTGCGGACCGGCGAGCGGAGCGACGTGGACGTCCTCATCGACCAAGCCAACGACTTCATCGTCGATATCTCCAACCAGGTCAAACGGCTCAGCGCCCGGGCTCGGGGCGGTTCACTGCACGAACAGCGGCTTTTGGAACTGGCCCGGGTTTTCGCCGACCTCCCGGAGGACGGCATCGAACAGGCCGAATGGCTGGCCCAGGCGGCCTTCGGGGCCACGTGTCCGCTGCATTTCAAGGGGGAGGCCCCGGCGCCCACCGGGCAGAAAGCCTGGGAGGCCGCGCCGGTCGAGGTGCTCCTGCAGCCGGTCAAAAGAGGGCAGCGGGCCAGGGTCCGGCCCGACGCCACGCCGGACCGCTCCTGGGACGAGGCCGAGCAGATGCGGGACCAGGCCGACGAACGCCTGCGCAAGGTGCGGGAACTGGAAGACCTGTTCGGCCCCGGCCAGGCCCTGAATCTCACCCGCCTGGAGTTGGCGTCGAGGGACATGCGCGGTTTGCTGTTGCAACTGGTCAACCGGGCCGAGGCCGGGGCCGGCACGGCCAGGATCGGCTACCGCGACTGGCGGGTGGTCCTGGAACCCGTGCCCTTGCCCACAGGCATCATCGCGGCCAAAGACGGCTTCCTCTACCGCCGCCCCTATGTCCTGCGCCTGCAGAAAGGAAAGACGGGCCCTTGAACGGATACGGCATTCTTTCAGAGCGGGGCATCGCGCTGGCGGATCTCCTGGACCGGGTGCTGGTGACCCGCCGGTCCAGCCCGGAAGCCTACCGCCGGATTTTCCTCCATTATCCCTCCTTGCAGGAGTGGTTCCGCGAGCGGACCGGCTGGCGGCTCACCCGCTGGGAGGACGCCTTCCGCCTGGAGCGGGTTCCCCCGCGCGCCTTCGCCGGCCGGGGGCTGGAGGGTTTGCGGGAGCCGCTCGACTACGCCTGTTTCAGTTGGATCCTGTGGTTCGCCGCCACCAGGGCGGGCGAGGTCCAGGACTGGTTCGCGCTGTCGGACCTGGCCCGGGAGGTGCAGGAGGTGTCCGGGGGCCGGTTTACCCTGGAGATGCGCTCCCACCGGGAATCCTTCGTCCGGAGCTTACGCCTCTTTCAACTGCTCGGCGTGCTCGCTCCTTACGCGGGGAGCGAGGAATACTGGGTGAGCCGCGGGGACCAGGCCGATGCGCACGCCGAGGTGCTCTACGACCTCGCTCCCCACGCTCCCCGGCTTTTGGCCGCGGTGGGGGAAGAGGTCCTGCAGAATATCGGCCGGGCCAATTCCGGCCAAAAGGTGCCGCCTTCCCTGTCCGGGGAGGCGCGGCCGCTGGCCCGGGCCTGGCGGGCCCTGCTCCTGGGCCCGGCGCTGTGGCGCGGGGATGATCCGGAGGCTTTCGCCGCCCTGGTCAAGCAGGCCCGGGAGGTGGAAGACGACCTGTACGACTCCCTGGGCTGGCACCTGGAGGTGGGGCGGGACCACGCCCGCGTCTGGCGGAGCGCCACCGGTCCGGGGGCGGGCGGCCTGCTCGTGGACCTGGGCGGCGGCCCCGGGGAAGAGGGGACGCCCCACGTGCGCTACAGCCTGCACCCGGTCCTCCTTCTGGCCGGGCGGATACGGGAGGACGTGGCGGACGGGCGCTATACGGCGGATGCCGAGGGCGCGGTCCGGGTGACCGAGGGCGACCTGAGGGACCACCTGCTCGGCCTGGCCAAGGCTCACCGGGGCCAGTGGGGGCAGGAAATGCAGAAAATGGGCCTGGAACAGCTGTTCGGGCAGGTTTTCCGGCTGATGCGGCGCCTGGGCTTCCTGCGGGGGCCGGACGCGGACGGCACCTGCTGGGTACTGCCCGGGGCGGCCGGCGCCATAGGCTTTTACGATGAGCAGCGGGAGGAACTCTATTGATCGACCTGCTGGGGATCCACACCGGCCTTTTGTACCGCCTGGCCGCCGAACTGCCGGGGGGGCCGCGGGGATGGGCGGTCAACCGCCTCATTTTCCGGGACTGGTGGCACTGGCGCGACCACGAGCTGCAGGCGGCCCTGGGCAACATCGCCCTGACCGGCCAGAACGAGGGGGGCAAGTCCTCCCTGCTGGCCCTGGCGGCCACCCTCCTGGACGGGGATACCAGTCCCCGGCGTCTCGACCCCTCCCAGACCGCCGACCGCTACATCCACTACTTTCTGCTCGGCAAGGAGCAGGACGACCCCGACGACCCGGAGGTCTTCGCCTACAAGGCCCGCGTCGGCTACCTGGCCCTGGAGTTCCGGCACGGGACCACGGGCCGGCACCTGACCATCGGCATGGGCATCAACGCCTCCCGCGGAGTCCCGGGGAAGATCCGCAACTGGTGGGGCTTTATCCTGCCCGGGGCGCGCCTCGGCGTCGACTTCGACGTGCGGGGCCGGGACGGGAACTGCGTGCCTTACGGGGAATTCCGGCAACTGCCCGCCCTTGGCCGGGTGGTGGACGGGGAGACGGACGCCCCGGACGGGGCGGCGGTGCTGACCACCGAGCGCAAGGTCTACCGCCGGCAGGTCAACGAGCATCTCTTCCAGATGACCGACGACGACTACCGGGCCCTCATCGAGGTGCTGCTGTCGGCCCGCCGGCCCAAGATCGCCCAGGCCACCCAGGAGGGGCCGGAGAAAGTGTGCCGCCTCCTGCGGGACTCCCTGCCGCCCCTGCCCACCGAGCCCATGGACAACCTCTCCCAGGTCATCTACAACCTGGAGTCCCACCAGCGGGACCTGAAAGACCTCGAGGAGCACGTCCGCTGGGTCGGAGGCATCGACCGGCGGCACCTGGCCCTGGTGGAGGCCCTGGTCCAGCAGGCCGCCCGGGAATACGGGGGAAGGCTTGAGCATGTCCGCCACCTGGCGGGCCAGATCGCCAGGCACGCCCGGGACCGGGACCGGGCCCGGCGAACCATAGAGGATCTGGACCGGAAGATCGCGGAGTTGACTGCCGTGCGCACCCGGGCCCAAGGCCGGCTGGCCGCCCAGAAGGTGGACGCGGAAGATCTGCCGCGGCGCCTGGCCCAGGCCCGGAACCGGGCCGCCGCCACCGGGCGCCAGCACCGAACCATCGGCGAGAACCTGGGCCGGCTCCAAAGGGAGATGGACGCTCTCGCCCGCGAACTGGAACGCATCCGCCAAGACTTTGCCGCCGAACGCGACCGGCTGGTCTTGCGCCTGGCCGGTCTTGCCCGCACAGCCGGGGACTGCCGCATCTTAATGGCGGCCGGGACCCTGGAGACGGTCGGGCAGGCGGCCCGGGCCCTGGCTCCGGACGGTCCCCCCGGGCAGTTCAAAGCGGCCCGGCCCGACGCCGCCGCCCTGAGCGGGGCGGGCGAGGAGGAAATCCGCCGGTACCGTAAGCTGCGGGAAAGCCTGGCGACCGTGCGGGAGAAAGAGCGATTGATCGCCCAGGGGGAGAATACCCTCAAGGAGTTGCGCGTCCGGCACCAGGAGGCGGTGGAGAACATCGCCCGGGCCGAAGACGCCCTGACGGCGCTCAAGGAGCAACTGGCCGGCCAACTGGGGGACTGGTGGGAGCGACACCCGGAGCTTTCGTGCCCGGATCATCATCTGGCCCAGGTGCGCGGCGCCGTGCTGGACCTGGCCGCGGTGCCGGAAAGCGGCGCCCGGGAGCTGCTCGGTCCTCTGCGGGCCGATGCCGCGGCCAGGTCCCGGGAGTTGCAGTCCGCGGTCCAGGCCGCTATGATCCGCGCCGCGACGACCGGCGAGAAGGTCGCGGCCCTGGAGCGGGAGGCCAAGCGCCTGGCCCAGGAGGGCCTGCGGCCGCCGGGCGCCGCGGGGCGCCGGACCCGGGTCGGGGCGGGGACCCGCTTGTTCCATGAATGGATTGATTTTCGCCCGGAAACCGGGCCGGAGGTTTCCGCCCTGGTAGAGGCGGCCCTGCTGGAAGCCGGGATTCTCGACCTGGCCGTCCCGCCCGGGGGATCCCCCGCCGCCGGCGCCTGGCTTTGGGCGGGCCGGCCGGTGTCCGGACCTTCCCTGGCCATCCTCCTGACTCTGGAGGACGGGGCGCCGCCGGTGGTGGCGGCGGCTCTGTCCGCCCTCGGCTGGGGCGAGGGCAACGGGGATCACTGGGTGGCGGCGGACGGCCACTGGCGGCACGGTCTGGCCGAGGGCCGGGTGGAAATGGATCAAGCCCCGGGGCTGGTGGGCGCCGCCCGGCGCCAGCGCGCCCTGGAGGAGCGCTTGGCCGCCCTGCGGGCCCAGCGGGAGGAGTTGGCCGGGGAGCGGGCCCGGGAGGAGGCGACGGCCCGCGAATACCAGGCGGCCCAGGCGGCCCTGGAGGGAGCCCTGGCCGAGGTGGAGGGTTTGAAGTGGCAGCCGCTCTTCCGGGCCATCCGGGATCTCGACCGGGCGCGGGAGGACGAGCGGCGGGCCGCACAGGCGGTGGAAAACGCCAAAGCTCCCGCGCGCGACGCGCGGCAGGCCCTGGAGGCTACCCGGACCGCCTACGCGGACCTGGTGGCCGCCTGCCCCGAAACGGAAGGTCTGGATGACGCCGGCCTGGAGTCCCTGATCGACCGGCTCAAGGATTTGGCCAGGGACCTCCGGTCCCTGGCCGGGGCCTACGACAGCCTGGAACGCATGGGCGGCGAACACGCCCGCAAGACGGCCGAACTGGCCGGCAAGGAGAAGGTACATGAAGGCTGGCGGGGCGACGGGGAGGCCGCCCGGCGGGAGTGGGAGACGGCCCAGGCCGAGATGGCGGCCCTGGAGGAACGGATCAACCAGCCCGACGTGGTGGCGGCGATGAACGCCTCCCTGCGCTTGGCGGCCGAGGTGGACCAACTCGGCCACGAAATCAAGCGCGCCGAAGAAGAGAAGCGCAAGCAGGAGATCGACCTGGGGAAGACCGAGGTCATTCTGGCCGAGCGGGAACCGGAGGCGGAAAAGGCCCGGCGGAGACGGGACGAAGCCCGGGATCTGGTCCTGGCCCGGCTGGCGCTGCACCCGTCCATGGCGCCGCTCGGCGAGCGCCTCAGCACCGAGGCGGAACCCACCCGGGCTTTCCTCCAGGCCCTGCCCCGCCCGGTCGCGGACGAGGCCCTCCTGGCGCACGGGATCGAGGAGCGCCGGGCCGAACTGATGGACTGGGTCCGGGAGGCCGGCGACGATTTGCAGGAGTACGGGCTGAGCCCCAGCAAGACCTATGACCGGGTCGACTTCCGGGACGAGGGACACGGGATCCTGGCCCCGGTCGAGCTGCACGCCCGCCTCGCGGCCAACGTGACCATGACCCGCGGCCTGATCGACGAGGAGGAGCGCAATCTCTACGAGGAAATAATCTGCAACGACCTGGTGGACGGTCTGATCGACCTGATGGCCGCCGCCCGGGACTTCACCGGGCGGATGAACCGCAAGCTGTACGGTTTGCGGGCTTCCAGCGGCGCCTACTTCGCCTTTAAGCTGGAACTGGTGGCCGACTCCCTGCCGGGGGTGCGGATAGGGCAGAGTCTTCTGGCGGAGGACAAGGCCGGCTACCTCTCCGGTGAACGCCGCCAGAACCTGGCCGTCCTGATCCGCAACGAGGTGGAGCGGGCCCGCCAGGAGGCCAAGGCCCAGAACCGGACCATCGACTACCTGGAGGCCATCCAGGAAACCCTTGATTACCGGCGTTGGTACGAGTTCCAGGTCTTCCGCAAGGACGGGCGGAAATCGGAACGCTTGCGCAACCGGGGTTTCGGCGCCCTTTCGGGTTTTGCCCGCTCCTGGACCCTGGCCGTACCGGTCATAGCCGGGGTGGCGGCCCGCTACGACGCGGCCAGGAATCCGGACGTACCCCGGCTGGTCTTCCTGGACGAGATCTTCGCCGGCTTCGACACCGGGAACCAGGCCACCTACCTGCGTTTCCTGCACGAACTCAACCTGAACTGGATCATCGCGGACCCGGACGACCTCCCTTACAGCGACGACCTCCCGGCCGTGATGAGCTACCAGATGAGTCTCTCCCGCCAGACCCATACGGCGTATCCTACCCTGTGGGATGGCGCGAAGGTTACGGATCCGGCGGAGATAGCGGCCTTGGCGGGGAAGGCGGGGGAGGATGTCCGTGAGGAGTCCTGAGGGCGCTTTCGGGCGGGTTGGTGCGGCGGGCTGTGGTGGAGTCCATGTTTGGTTATGTAGCCTGTTTAATAAATGCTTGCGACTGTTGTTTGTTCAATCTTGCCCTTTTGTCGGGACCTCTTTCCAAGGGGCGCTTTATAGGAGACGCCCCTTTCATCCCACCCCCTCGTTGGGTGGGATGAAAGGGGCATCGCCCGGAGGGCGATCGTTCTTCTCTATCTCCCCCTCCAAAATTATTGAAAAAATGTGTTGACGTAGGATGGACGGGCTGGTATAATTAGCCCGTGGAAAGAAAAACCAATTATTGTGTCTACAACATCAACTAATATATAGGTTTCTGTCCAAAATACCGACATGGTGTAATAAGGGGTAAGGTCGAGGAAATAATTAAGCAGGCGGTTAAAGGCATTTGCACCTATTACGGGCACACCATTCTTAAAATGGAAACAATGCCTGACTATGTGCATGTTTTCCTTTCGGCTCCTCCCACAGTAGCACCAACCGAGATTGTAAGAACAATGAAAAGCGTCACCGCTAATAAGGTATTTTGTGCAGTACCGTCTCTTAAGAAAAGGTACTTCTGGGGTAGTGGGTTGTGGAGCAGAGGGTACTATGTCGGCACCGCAGGTAACGTCAGTACAGAAACTATCAAGAAATATATCGAAGCCTAAAAATCTTCTCGGAAGGAGGTGAAACGACGTTGAGCAAATTGAAGAACAATGTCGGAAAAGCGAAGAGGAAGCGGAGGCAGCGTACTGGTGATCCGCTTGTCGCAAAGTTCCCGTTGCGCCTGACGCCGGATCAGGTAACAATAGCCCGTACCTTACAAATGGAAGCGGCTAAAGTCTGGAACAGGGGCACCCGCCCGGAGGGTGGGTCGTGTTTCATTCACCGCCTGATCTACGCTGCCTATCATATCTGGTTAGGTGAGGCGGCGATGAAGGATTTCGTCAAAGGCCGGTTCAAGATCCATTCGCAATCGGTGCAGGCGATAGTTTAATTATACTTTGAATGTTGTGAACGTACAAAGAAGCTCCGTGAAAAGGGCGAGAAGGACTGGCGCTACCCGCACCGGAGAAAGCACTTTTTCACGGTAACCTGGAAAGAACTCGGGATAACCCTTGACGGAGCGTTTTTGTGTCTCTCCGGCAGTCGTAATCAAAAGGAGTTGAGAATCAAGCTCCCCGTCCGTTTACGTGGAATCGAAATCAGGCACGTTCAATTGGTTTGGCACCGCAATCAATACTGGCTGCACGTTGTGGTTGAGAAACCGTTTCTGACCAAAGTCCAGGGCGGCAACAAGGCGGCCATTGATCCCGGTGAGGTTCATGCTGTAGCGATGACGGACGGCAATGAAGCGGTAGTCATAAGCGGCCGGCTTCTTCGTTCCCTACACCGGCTCCGGAATAAGAAACTGAGATGGTTCCAGCGGGCCATATCTCGAACAAAGAAGGGTTCGCGGCGTCGGCGGAAGCTCTTGGATGCCAAGTATCGGTTCCTGAATAACATCGACCGTCGGATCGAGCATGTTCTCCATGCCATTTCGGCGGAGGCCGTGCGTTGGTGTATTGATCGGGGCGTAAGCATCGTCTACGTTGGAGACCCCTCCAGTGTCCGGGAGAAGAACTGCGGGAGCAAGCACAACCAGCGCATGAGCCAATGGACATTCGGAAAGCTGAGGCGGCTTCTGGAGTACAAACTGAAGCGTCAGGGGATCAAGCTGATTTCCGTTGACGAGCGGGGCACCGCCGGCACCTGTCCGGCCTGCACCGTTTACACGAAGCAGTCGGGCCGTACTTACAAATGCGGCAATAAGGACTGCGGTTTCAAAGGGGCACACCGCGACGTGGTGGGATCATCCGGCATCTTGGATAAGTCAGTCAATAAAGTTTTCACGAAGGGCCGGGTACTTCCGTCAAAAGTTCAATATTCCCGACCCATGGTGTTGGCATCCAAAAAGAAAGCCGTCTAACACGTATCTACGTTGAGTGGTAGATGCCCCATGGATCGGGCCTCTTGGCCGTGAGGCCGGGATGTAGCTCTGGAGGGAGCGTAAGACCTTGCTTGCAGGGCTGTTCCCCGATGAAATGAGAAACCAAAGGGAGAAGCCTCCGGGCTTGTCCCGGAGGAGATTCACTTGTTATAGTGAGAGCGGGGAGCCAGGCCACCTGGACTTAACGGATCGGAGATGTCGGGCGATGGAACTGACTCAGGATGATACGGCCCGGTTCTATGACGTATTTTTCAAGCTGATAGACTACACCAACGACAGATACCAGGTGGTGCCAGGTCTCGATAAGGTGTCAGGCGCCGAGGATGTCAATCCGGGCGACATAGTGCCGGTCCGTGACAAGCTCTGGGAAAGCGATGATATCATCAACCACGTCGTCACCGACAACCCGTTGCACCTTGCCGAGAGAGATCTGATGCTAGTGGCAAGTTGGAGAGGAAGGGTAGTTGGCGATTTTCTCATTTGCAAACACCTTAAAAAACACACCATTTTCATGGGTAACGGCGCTATCTACGGCGTAGTCGGCCTGGCCAGTCCCATAGAGGACATGTTCCCCTCTTTTTCCCTGCCTCGATATGTAAAGGCCGTCCTCATTCCCTTTGAAGGCAAGATCACATATGACAGCTTATTGAGTACCTACAATATTGCTTTGGGCGGCGGCGCACGGAGAGGATTTGACGAAGAGTATCGGGCAATGAAAAACAAAACCGGAATTATCACGACACTATAAGGACCTTCCGGCGGCGGCCCTGCGGTTCGTTACGGACGATTTGCTGTTGCCGGTCCAGGTGCCCGGCATAGACGACACTGCCGGAGTTAGCAGCCGGTTACCGGTGCCCCGGTTGTTGGCTCAGACGGCCATGGATACCGCCATACGGGCGGGCGACCCGGACGACCTGCCTTACAGCTACGACCTCCCGGCCGTGATGAGCTACCAGATGAGTCTCTCCCGCCAGACCCATACGGCGTATCCTACCCTGTGGGACGGGGCCAAGGTTACGGATCCGGCGGAGATGACGACGTTGGCGGGGAAGGCGGGGGAGCAGGTCCGTGAGGAACCCTGAGGGCGCTTC
>JAJYZD010000342.1 GCA_021800315.1 Bacillota bacterium
CCATCGGCTCCCACACTGAGGCGGGTCATAGCGCGGTAAGGTTGTGCCCGAAGGCAACTCATGCCGCTTTCCCGTCAAAAGACGCAGACCCTTGGAGTTTCCTCCGCAAGCCCCCGCCTTTAGGCGTGGGGTCTATGACATAAAGCCACCGAATCCTTGCAAGTATATATTACTTCCCCGGCCGCCTCATTCCCTGCCGGCGGCCAGGAATTTCGTCAAACGGTGACGGAAGGAATCATGGCAGACTTAGGGAATCCTAGCATAAGTGAAGAATCCGTCCAACCGGACTATCATCTGCCAGGAGGTGGTCCGAGACGCCAAGCAACTTATCCAGGCGCAGCATCTGCACACCGGCCGTACTGGCCACCGCTTTCGCCACCCTCATTGCCTTCACCGGCATCGGCGTGGTGGACCCGCTCCCGGCTCCAATCGCCGGGGCCAGGGGCGCCGTGCCGGCCCAGGTGGAGTGGCTCTTCACCAGTTACATAACCGTGGTGTCCCTGGTCATGCTGTTCTCGGGCGTCCTGTCGGTGGTACGGGCGGGCTGGGGCCTGGGCATCGCGTCCAGCCCCCTCCTGGGCGGCTACAACTGGCGCTTTTTCGGCACGGCGGCGCTCATGCTGGCCGCCTTTTGCCGGACGTTCTTCTCCGTGCGCGATTCGGGACGGGAACCGCCCCGCGCCGCCCGGCACATCTTCGAGGCCACCGGACCGTCCTGCGGCACGCCCTGATCGGCCTTTCCTACAGCTACGCCTTTTTCACCATCCTGGCCTACTCCCCCCTGACCATGAATGGTCTGACCGCCAAGGAAACAAGTTACAAAACATCGCTAACCTCATCACGCCATACGGATCTATAAGCATGCCGCGCTGCATCAGCTATTTTCTTCGAACAGGTTCGACTGTGCCCAATTCCTCGTAGACACTCTGCGGCTCGTCTAGCCAGCATGACTAAATCACCCGGCCCGGCGTCCATAACGCGGGCGCATTCCTTGATCGACAATCCGCTGGCCCAATCGGACACAGCATCTGCCAAAGTGTCCGAGTATAGTTTGATGATGCCGTGTTTACGCAAAAAATCGACGGCGTTTTTCTGATCTTTTCCGGCCTGTTCATCCCGTTCACACAAGCATCCGCCAGCCCAGGCAGCCAGAGTCTCGGGATCGGGCAATCCACCCTGCTCGGCCCAGGTAACGATTTCGGCCAACAGTACCCAGCCCGGCCCGCAATCCAAGGCCAATTTGCCCTTGGCGGTGAGCGTCCAACCAGGCGTGAGGCAACCGGCATCGGCCAAGTTATCTGCCAGCGCGGTAAACACCAGCCACCAGGGTGGTATTTCCCCCATCCGCCGTAGTTCAGCATCGGCGGTCCTAACCACGATCCCCGACCGTTCCAACGCATCGTACGCTGGGCAATTCAGCGGGCCGCCGTGGACACAGTCCGGGTTACGCACCGCTGCCGCGGCTTCGGCTTGGATCTGCTCCAACTTTTCCCGCCATTGCGCCACAGTTAGTTCGAGCGCCACGTGTTCCAAATATGCATCAGGTTTCTTTTTGCGGACCCTGTTCAGATTCGAGTGCGCCTGGTTCGGCTCCAAACCGTCTCAGCGCCCTTCCGCAAACGGATGCACCGGCCCAGGCCCGCGCACTCATGCTGCCGCGATAAACCTTCCATCTCTGTTGCAACCTTTCGTCTGTGGGCCTCCTTGTAATCCCGTATCCGATACCAGGCGAATGCCCCGTAGCTCTTGCCGACATACCGCCTGAGTATTTCCCTACCCGGACCCAGGCCGTCTATCGCTTGCAGGACGCTCTCCGGCGCAGGTTTCGTTGACCGGGTCAACCGACTCCGGTGCCCCAGGTGCTTTGGTCGGGGCTTCCGTCTGTCGTTCGATATTGTTAGCTATTGTCGAGTATTATTGGACTGATATCAACTGCTACGTGCCTCCTTAGGCATGTTCATGGCCACCATCGCCCTGATCCAGGAGACGCCCGCTCCGGGCGGTGCCGCCGGCATGACCGCCCACCCTGCAGGCAACTGGGGTGAACCGTCCCGAGAAGTAATCATCGCAAGGATCGCAACTTTGTCGGCCTCACCGTGCCTTTCCGGGTGGCCGCGGCCATTCCTCTGGGCGGTCTGATCGCCCTGGGCGGCGTATCCCGCCAGGTTACCGAAAGAGTGGACCGGCCTATAATAAGGAGACCCCGCGTGCAGGGGTCTCCTTTTATAGGACCGCCTTGCGCCAGCCCGTTCTTTAACCCGGTTGTATCATGCCCCCGGAGAACCGCCGCCGTCAGCATCAGCCATGGATCAGGGCCGGCAGGCAGCGGGTGCAGACCCACAGGCTCTCGCCCCCTGACCGGCAGGGCAGCAACACGGCCATGTCCTCCCCGGTCCCGCACCGGTGGCAGGCCTGGGCGATGTAGTTGCGCGGCCGTGACTTCATGTGCTCATGCACCGCCTCTTCCGAGAAGACCGGCGCTTCCCTGTCCTCTATGGTCAGGGCCCCCACGGGACACACCCCCAGGCAGAAGCCCGCCCCGTCGCAGAGTTCCTCCCTCATCACC
>JAJYZD010000097.1 GCA_021800315.1 Bacillota bacterium
GTACGACCGTGATCTGCCTGTGCCGGTGCATATCGTGTTTCCCCCTGTGGAACGTATTGTAACCGCCGGCCGGGCTCTTAACCGTACGCCCGCCGCCGGTTCCGCTATTGACAGCCCCGGGCGATTATGATAGATTGTTATGGGCAATTTTCAAGGGTGCCGGGATTTTTTCATTTTTGGGGAGGTTAACATCCCGTGAGAGTAGGGGTTACACTGGCCTGTGGCGAGTGCAAGCGCCGCAATTATACTACCACCAAGAACAAGAAGAACGATCCCAACCGTATAGAACTCCGGAAATACTGCCGTTTTTGCCATAGTCATACCATGCACAAGGAAACGCGGTAAACGGCCCGGCTCTCCCGGTTGGCTGAAGAGGGTATCAATCCTTAAAGATAGGTGGAACGGCTGTGGCTACGACCATCGGCAATAAAAAACAGGCCGGGGACAAAAAAGGCCGGAACGCAAAGCCCTCGGGCGGCGACAGCGGCCTGCTGGCGCGGGCCGGCAAGGTGGCCGCGGCCAAAGCCAGGCAGCAGGGCCCGGCCCAGAAGGAACGGGTAGACTATATCGGCCGGGCGAGGAAATATTTTCAGGGCGTTGTCGCCGAACTCAAGCGGGTTCACTGGCCCGGTGTCCGGGAAGTGACGGTGTACACTATTGTAGTGCTGATTTCCGTGGCTATCCTGGCCATCTTGATCTGGATCTTCGATTCGGCGCTGGGTTATATTTTTCACTTCCTCACCAGGACGTAAAGAATTCATACCGGGCAGCTCCGGGAGGTTACCCCGATGAATAAAGAGTGGTTCGTGGTTCATACTTATTCCGGTTACGAGAACAAGGTCAAAACCAACCTGGAAAAACGAATCGAGTCCATGAGCATGGAGGACAAGATTTTCCGCATCCTTGTCCCCATGGAGGACGAGGTGGAAATAAAGGACGGCAAGCGAAAGATCTCGCAGAAGAAAATCTTTCCCGGCTACGTCCTGGTGGAAATGATCCTCACCGACGACTCCTGGTACGTGGTGCGGCATACGCCGGGGGTCACGGGCTTCGTGGGCTCCGGGGGCAAGCCGGTTGCCCTTACCGAGGAGGAGGCCGACCCGATCATCCGCCAGATGGGCGTGGACGAGCCGCGATTCAAGACATCCTACTGGGTGGGTGAGAACATAAGGGTTATCGCCGGGCCGTTCGAGAACTTTATGGGTACGGTCATGGAAGTGATACCGGACAAGGCCAAATTGCGGGTCAAGATATCCCTGTTCGGCCGGGAGACACCGGTTGAACTGGATTTCGGGCAGGTAGAGAAGACGACTTAAGGGGAAGGGGTGGGGCAAAGAGTGGCCAAACGAATCAGTGCCGTGGTGAAACTGCAGGTGCCGGCAGGCAAGGCGACGCCGGCTCCGCCGGTGGGGCCGGCCCTGGGCCAGCACGGGGTCAACATCATGGCCTTCGTCAAGGAATACAACGAGCGTACCGCCGCGCAGGCCGGGCTCATCATTCCGGTGGAAATCACGGTTTTTGAGGACCGCAGCTTTACCTTCGTCTGCAAGACACCGCCGGCTTCGGTGCTCCTGATAAAGGCCGCCGGGATCGAAAAGGGGTCGGGCGAGCCCAACAAGAAAAAGGCGGGCAAGGTGACCAGGTCCAAGGTGCGCGAGATTGCCGAGACCAAGTTGCCGGACCTGAACGCGACCACGGTCGAGGCGGCGGTCCGGATAGTCGAGGGCACCGCCCGCAGCATGGGCATCGAAATCGCCGAAGGGTAGGCATTCGGGTGGGAGGAAAGGCTCAGGGCTTTTCCGTCAAATACCACAAGGGGGTTTATTCATGGATAAGGGTAAGAAATTGCGGGACGCGACGAAAGAGGTCGAGCGGGGCCGGCTTTACGATCCGGCTGAAGCCTTCGCCCTGGTCAAGAAGGTGGCTCCGGCCAAATTCGTGGAAACCGTGGAAGTGGCCGTCAGGCTGGGGGTCGATCCCCGTCACGCCGATCAGCAGGTGCGCGGGGCCGTGGTCCTGCCGCACGGCACCGGCAAAACGCGCGCCGTCCTCGTCTTCGTCAAGGGTGAGAAGGTGATCGAGGCGGAAAACGCCGGAGCGGATTTCGTCGGGGCCGAAGACATGGTGGCCCGGATCCAGGATGGCTGGCTGGGCTTTGAAGTGGCCATCGCCACTCCCGACATGATGGGTACGGTGGGTAAGCTGGGAAAGATCCTGGGTCCCCGCGGACTTATGCCCAACCCCAAAACAGGCACCGTTACCTTCGACGTCGCCCGGGCCGTCCAGGAGGTCAAGGCGGGCAAGATCGAATACCGGGTGGACAAGGCGGGCAACATCCACGCCCCCATAGGCAGGGTCGATTTTGACGGGCAGAAACTGGCCGACAACCTCCGGACCCTGATCGACGCCCTGGTGAGGGCCAAACCTTCGGGAGCCAAGGGCCAGTATTTGAAAGGAATTTCGGTCTCCAGCACCATGGGGCCCGGCATTAAAGTCAACCACCTGAAAGTGGTGGGCTGAAAAACATTGGGGACAACTTCATAGGTGTCTGGTTCCTGACTTAAGACAGCCGGTGCCCCGCGCCCAATGGACCCAAGTCCGCCGGCCGAGGAAAGGATAGGCGTTTGGAACGCGGATTTCCTTTGTCTTTATGGGGAAGTCCGCTTTTGGTTTTGGAAGGGGGTGAGTTTGAAACTTGCCGACAAGGGAACAGAAGGAACAGTCTCTAAACGAACTGCGAAAGCTTTTCAAGGATGCCAAGGTGGCCATCATGACCGACTTTCGCGGGCTCAACGTGGCCGCAACCACCAAGCTCCGGAGGAAAGTCTCGGCCTCCGGCGGTCAGTTCAAAGTGGCCAAGAACACTCTTTCGGCCATTGCGGCGCGGGAAGCCGGCATTGAAGGCTTGGACGCGTTCTTAAGCGGTCCCGTGGGCATCGTGTTCGGTCTGGCCGATCCCGCGGCGCCGGCCAAGGCCCTCATGGAGTTCATCCGCGAATTCAAGACCTTCGAGATCAAGGGCGGTGCTATTGAGGGCCAGGTGGTGGACGCCCTGATGATCCGGGAACTGGCCGACCTTCCGCCGCGGAAGGTGCTTTTGGGCCGGGTCCTGGGCGGGATGCAGGGCCCGATGTACGGTCTGGTCAACGTCCTTCAGGGAACCGTGCGCAGCCTGGTCTACGTGCTCGACGCGGTGCGTGCGGCCAAGGAGGGCGGGGCGTCGGCTGGAGTCTAACCCGACTATGATGTGATGTATAGGAGGAACACAGATGTCCAAGGTTAACGAAATCGTGGAGATGGTCAAGGGGCTGACCGTGCTGGAGTTGTCCCAGCTGGTGAAGACCTTCGAGGAGGAATTCGGGGTGAGCGCCGCCGCCCCCGTGGCCGCGGTGGCCGCTCCGGCGGCCGCGAGCGCGGCACCGGTGGAAGAAGAGGAGCAGACGGAATTCGACGTCATCCTCTCGGCCGTGGGCGACAAGAAGATCAACGTCATCAAGGTGGTGCGCGAAATCACCGGCCTGGGCCTGAAGGAAGCCAAGGACCTGGTGGACGGCGCCCCCAAGCCGGTCAAGGAGAAGATCAACAAGGAAGAGGCCGAGGCTATCAAGGCCAAGCTTACGGAAGTCGGCGCCTCGGTGGATGTAAAGTAGGGCGGGAGCCGTTATCCAGGCCGGCCGGCGGTATTCGCCGGACGGCCTGGGGACCGCCGGGTACTTGCGCCGGGTGCGGGGCGGGTTGTTTTTTTCGGACGGCCGCGCCCAAAATGTCACAAACGGTATGCTGCTCCAGGGCTGGTCGGTCCTGGAGTTTTTTTGCCGCGGGGTGACCCTTGCCAAGATTACCCATTTGTGATAGGCTGTTGCTGGAGAAATTATTGCCAATAGTGGTTGAATTAAGGCTTGACGCTTGTTTTCTGGAACTTACCGGCCGGTCCCCGATCGGTAAGGTTGCGGTAAACCGGAGAATGACAGTCGGGGATGGTCGGGGACAACGCCGCCGGCATCGCCAGGGGAGGGACCGGCCATCCGGGGGCCCCGCGTCGGATGGGGGTGGATCGGGACATATCGCCCGGGGCGGCCTCAAAAAATGTTTTGTAAACGGGGAAAAATCTTTCTTGACACCTTGTCCGGGATGTGCTAGAATAACCAGGTGTCTCTTTGATCTTCCAGGGTTATGGGACTGATGGGTATCTGGTGGATGTTATTTGTCTATAGTATGCTGGATGGGTAGCCGGACCGGAAGAGGGTTTAGAAGCGAGGTATTGTGACACAACAAGGCCTTGCTTTTCGTTGTTTGTCCTTGCCCTATTTTTGTTTTTTGGGAGTGGTGCTCGCTCGATGTTCATGGAAAAAGTGGGCGGCGTTGATCGCATGAATTTTGCCCGGTTGAAGGAGGTGCTGGACCTTCCCAATCTCATTGAGGTGCAGCGTAACTCTTATAACTGGTTCCTGAGGGAAGGGCTGCGGGAGGTCTTTTCCGACGTCTCACCCATCCAGGACTTCACGGGCAACCTGGTCCTCGAGTTTCTGGACTACAGTCTGGGTGAGCAAAAATACTCCGTGGAGGAGTGCAAGGAGCGGGACGTCACCTTTGCCGCCCCGCTGCGGGTCAAGGTCCGGTTGATCAACAAGGAAACAGGCGAAGTCAAGGAGCAGGAGGTCTTCATGGGGGATTTCCCCCTCATGACGGACAAGGGTACCTTCATTATAAACGGAGCGGAGCGGGTCATCGTCAGCCAACTGGTCCGTTCCCCCGGCGTTTACTTCGCGGAGCAATTGGACCAGAGCGGCAAGAAACTGTTCACGGCCACCATCATACCCAATCGGGGGGCCTGGCTGGAATTCGAAACCGATGTGAACGACCACATCTTCGTGCGGGTGGACCGCACCCGCAAGATACCGGCCACCATCCTGATCAAGGCCCTGGGCTGGGGGACCAACGCCCGGGTGCTGGATCTTTTCAACGAAAACAAGAACGTCCAGGAAACCCTTTCCCGGGACAACGCCGACTCGGAAGAGGACGCCCTGGTGGAAATCTACAAGCGCCTGCGGCCGGGCGAACCGCCCACCGTGGAAAGCGCCCGTTCCCTCCTGGAGTCGCTGTTTTTCGACCCCAAGCGCTACGACCTGGGGCATGTGGGGCGCTACAAGATTCAGAAAAAGCTCAGGCACGGCATCCTGTACCGCTTCCGCGAGGAGGGCGGGGAAACCGAGTGGGACCCTTACCTGAACAAGGAAGTCCCCAGGATGCGGGAGTTCCTGCGGGAACTCACCCCGACCGACGTGGTGGAAACGTTACGCTACCTGCTTAAGCTTATGGACGGCGCGGGACAGGTGGACGACATCGACCACCTGGGCAACCGGCGCCTGCGTTCGGTGGGGGAACTCCTGCAAAACCAGTTCAGGATCGGCCTGTCCCGCATGGAAAGGGTGGTCCGGGAGCGGATGACCATCCAGGACGTGGATGTGATCACCCCGCAGGTTCTGATCAATATCCGGCCCGTGGTGGCGGCCATCAAGGAGTTCTTCGGGTCCTCGCAACTCTCCCAGTTCATGGACCAGACCAACCCCCTGGCCGAGTTGACGCATAAGAGGCGGCTTTCCGCGCTGGGTCCGGGCGGTCTTTCCCGGGAGAGGGCCGGTTTCGAGGTGCGTGACGTCCACCACTCCCACTACGGGCGCATGTGCCCCATCGAGACCCCCGAGGGTCCCAACATCGGACTGATCGGTTCGCTGTCCTGCTTTGCCAGAATCAACGACTTTGGTTTTATAGAGACCCCCTACCGTAAGGTGGACAAGGACACCCGCCGGGTGACGGAGGAGATCGTCTACCTGACGGCTGACGAAGAGGAAGAAAAGGTCATCGCCCAGGCCAACATCGAAATCAGTGAGGACGGCTATTTCCAGGAGCGGCGGGTCAACGCCCGCCGGGGTCCGGACATCATCATGATCGAACCGGACAAGGTGGACCTGGTGGACGTATCTCCCAAGCAAGTGTTCTCCATCGCCACGGCCATGATTCCCTTTCTCGAGCATGACGACGCCAACCGGGCCCTAATGGGCGCCAACATGCAGCGTCAGGCCGTGCCGCTGTTGAAAGCGGAGGCCCCCCTGGTGGGTACCGGCGTGGAGGACAAGGCGGCCCGGGACTCCGGGGCGGTGGTTCTGGCTACCCGGCCCGGTACGGTGACCAAAGCGTCGGCCAACGAAGTGACGGTTAAAACAGACAGCGGTCAGTTGGATGTTTTCCGGCTGCTGAAGTTTACGCGGTCCAACCAGGGTACCTGCGTCAACCAGAAACCCGTCGTAGTCAAGGGGCAGCGGCTGGCCAAGGGTGACCTCATTGCGGACGGACCTTCCACCGATCAGGGCCAACTGGCACTGGGGCGCAACATCCTGGTGGCCTTCATGCCCTGGGAGGGCTACAATTACGAGGACGCCATCCTGGTTAGCGAAAAGGCGGTCAAGGAGGATTTCTTTACCTCCATCCACATTGAGGAGTACGAATGCGACGCCCGCGATACCAAGCTGGGTCCGGAAGAGATCACCCGGGATATTCCCAACGTGGGCGAGGATATTTTGAAGGACCTGGATGACCGGGGCATCATCCGGACGGGGGCGGAGGTCCGGCCGGGCGACATCCTGGTCGGCAAGGTTACACCCAAGGGTGAAACCGAGCTGACGGCGGAAGAGAGGCTCCTACGTGCCATCTTCGGCGAAAAGGCGCGTGAGGTGCGGGATACCTCCCTCAGGGTTCCCCACGGGGAAAGCGGCAAGATCGTGGACGTCAAGGTATTTACCCGCGATAACGGGGATGAACTGTCTCCGGGCGTGAACCAGTTGGTGCGGGTGTACGTGGCCCAGAAACGCAAGATTTCCGAGGGGGACAAGATGGCCGGCCGGCACGGTAACAAGGGGGTCATCGCCCGCATCCTGCCCGAGCAGGATATGCCCTTTCTGCCTGACGGCACACCCATCGAAATAGTGCTCAACCCGCTCGGAGTGCCCTCCCGGATGAACCTGGGCCAGGTGCTGGAAGCGCACCTGGGCTGGGCGGCCAAGGCCTTGGGTTTCCGGATGGTTACCCCGGTGTTCAACGGGGCCAGGGAAGAGGATCTGACCGCCATCCTGAACAAAGCCAACCTGCCCGGCGGAGGGAAGATCACCCTGTACGACGGGCGGACCGGCGATCCGTTCGACAACCCGATCACCGTGGGTTACGTCTACATGCTCAAGCTGGCACACCTGGTGGACGACAAGATCCACGCCCGGTCAACCGGCCCTTACTCCCTGGTTACCCAGCAGCCCTTGGGCGGCAAGGCCCAGTTCGGCGGGCAGCGCTTCGGCGAGATGGAGGTCTGGGCCCTGGAGGCTTACGGGGCGGCCTATACCCTGCAGGAAATCCTGACGGTGAAATCAGACGACGTCGTGGGCCGCGTCAAGACCTACGAGGCCATAGTCAAGGGCGAAAACGTGCCCGAGCCGGGGGTGCCTGAATCCTTCAAGGTGTTGATCAAGGAATTGCAGAGCCTGTGCCTGGACGTGCGCGTGCTTTCGGAAGACGACCGGGAGATCGAAATCAAGGAAGCCGAGGAAGACGTCATCGAGACGGCCAAGGAACTCGGGATCGATATCCATGAGGCGGAAACCCTGGAAGAGGACTACGCCGAGGATTCCGACGAGGAGTTTGACGAAGAGTTTCTGAACGAAGACTTCGGGTTGGACTCCGACGAGGAAGAACAGGACGAGGCGGAGTAAGGAGCGGCCGCCGGAAGTCCCGGGAGATCTTCCGCTTTCCAGAGAACCCGCCGCGAGGCGGGTCGGGCACCCGGCCGCGGGCAGGGTCGGGGAAGAATTCCGAAAGAGGTGGCAACCGCTTGCTGGAATCAAACAACTTTGACCGTATCAGGATCGGCCTGGCCTCCCCTTCCCAGATCCGGGAATGGTCGAGCGGCGAGGTAAGAAAACCGGAGACCATCAACTACAGGACCCTGAAGCCCGAAAGGGACGGCCTGTTTTGCGAGCGTATCTTCGGTCCTTCCCGGGACTGGGAGTGCCACTGCGGCAAGTACAAGAGGGTAAGGTACAAGGGCGTCGTCTGCGACCGCTGCGGCGTGGAGGTCACCCGGTCCAAGGTGCGCCGGGAACGGCTGGGGCATATCGAGTTGGCCGCTCCCGTCTCGCATATCTGGTATTTCAAAGGGATACCCAGCCGGATGGGTCTCTTGCTGGATATGTCGCCGCGCGCCCTCGAAAAGGTTCTCTACTTCGTGTCCTACATCGTTATCGATCCGGCCGATACCCCGCTGGTGAAAAAGCAGCTGTTATCCGAATCCGAGTACCGGGAGATGCGGGAAAAGCACGGACAGGGTTTCCGGGCCCTGATGGGGGCGGAGGCGATCGCCGAACTCCTGGAAGAGATCGACTTGGACGACATGGCCGCCGAACTGCGCATCGAACTGCGCGACGTTACGGGCCAGCGGCGTATCCGGGCCATCCGGCGCCTGGAGGTTGTAGAATCCTTCCGCAAGTCGGGCAACCGTCCCGAGTGGATGATCATGAGCGTGGTGCCGGTCATCCCTCCCGAACTCAGGCCGATGGTGCAACTGGACGGCGGCCGCTTTGCCACCTCGGACTTAAACGACCTGTACCGCCGGGTCATCAACCGTAACAACCGTTTGAAAAGGCTCCTGGACCTGGGCGCGCCGGACATTATCGTCCGCAACGAAAAGCGCATGCTCCAGGAAGCGGTGGATGCCCTGATCGACAACGGGCGCCGCGGCCGTCCGGTGACCGGACCGGGTAACCGTCCCCTGAAGTCGCTGTCCGACATGTTGAAGGGCAAGCAGGGGCGTTTCAGGCAGAACCTGCTGGGCAAAAGGGTGGACTATTCGGGGCGTTCGGTGATCGTGGTGGGGCCGGGGCTGTTCCTGCATCAGTGCGGGTTGCCCAAGGAGATGGCACTGGAGCTCTTCAAGCCGTTCGTCATGAAACGCCTGGTCAACGACGGCCATGCCCACAACATCAAGAGCGCCAAACGGATGGTGGAAAGGGTGCGTCCCGAGGTCTGGGACGTGCTGGAAGAGGTGATTTCCGAGCATCCGGTGCTCTTAAACCGGGCTCCTACGCTGCACCGCCTGGGCATCCAGGCTTTCGAGCCGGTGCTGGTCGAAGGACGGGCCATCCAGATTCATCCGATGGTCTGCACGGCTTACAACGCCGACTTCGACGGCGACCAGATGGCCGTTCACGTGCCGCTGTCAGCGGAAGCCCAGGCCGAAGCCCGCCTGCTGATGCTGTCGGCCAATAATATCCTGAACCCCAAGGACGGACGCCCCGTGGCCGTACCTACCCAGGACATGGTTCTCGGCTGCTACTACCTCACGATGGACCGCAAGGGGGCGTTAGGTGAGGGCAAGGCCTTCCGGGACCGGGAGGAGGCCATGATGGCTTACCAGAGCGGCGTGGTGAGCCTGCAGGCGCAGGTGAAGGTCCGTATGCCGGACGGCGAGATCAAGGAAACCACGGTGGGCCGCCTTTTCTTCAACGAGGTGATCCCGGCGGAAATAGGGTATATCAACCAGGTGGCGGACAAAAAGGTGCTCAGCCGGATCGTGGACGAGTGCTACCGCAAGCTGGGTTTCGCTCCCACCTCGAAGCTCCTGGACGGGCTGAAGAAGCTGGGCTTTACCTACGCCACGCGGGCGGGGGTTACCATCGGCATATCCGACATCATTATCCCCGAGGCGAAAAAGGGCATCCTGAAAGAGGCGGACCAGTCGGTGGAACAACTGGAGCAGCAGTTCAGGAAGGGCCTGATCTCCGACGAGGAGCGCTACCGCAAGATCATCGACGTCTGGACGGAGGCCACCGAGAAAGTCACCACCTCGCTGATGAACTCGCTCGATAAATTCAACCCGGTTTACATGATGGCCAATTCGGGAGCCCGGGGCAACATCCAGCAGATCCGTCAGCTGGCGGGCATGCGGGGCTTGATGGCCGACCCTTCGGGGCGGATCATCGACCTGCCCATCAAGGCCAATTTCCGGGAAGGCCTGACCGTGCTGGAGTACTTTATCAGCACCCACGGCGCCAGAAAGGGTCTCGCCGACACCGCCTTGCGGACCGCCGACTCCGGCTATCTGACGCGCCGGCTGGTGGACGTGGCCCAGGACGTGATCGTCCGCGAAGAGGACTGCCGGACCACCGTGGGCATCGAGGTGGCCGAGATCCGGGACGGCACGGAAAGCATCGAGAAGCTGGAGGACCGCATCGTCGGGCGGCTTCTCCTGGAAGACGTCGTGCATCCCGAAACTAACGAGGTGATGGCCTGGGCCGACCAGGAGATCACCGAGGAACAGGCCAGGGAGATCGTCAAGGCCGGAATCACCTCGGTCCGGATCCGGTCCGTGCTCACCTGCCGCAGCCGCTACGGGGTCTGCATAAAATGTTACGGCCGCAACCTGGCCACCGGCCGCATGGTGGATATCGGCGAGGCGGTGGGTATCATCGCCGCGCAGAGCATCGGCGAGCCGGGCACCCAGTTGACCATGCGCACCTTCCATACCGGCGGTGTGGCCGGCGACGACATCACCCAGGGTCTGCCCCGGGTGGAGGAGTTGTTCGAGGCCCGGCGGCCGAAAGGCCAGGCTTTGATCGCCGAAGCCGACGGGGTCGTGGTGACCAGGGAGGTGAAGGGCCGCCGCGAGGTGGAGATCACTACCGAAGACGGGGAGCATTTGACCTACCCGGTGCCTTACGGCGCCCGCCTCCGGGTTCGTTCCGGCGAGACGGTCGCGGCCGGTGACGAGTTGACCGAGGGCAGCGTCAACCCGCACGACCTTTTGAAGATCAAGGGTATCCAGGGGGTGCAGGTCTACCTGCTGCAGGAGGTGCAGCGGGTTTACCGGCTGCAGGGTGTGGATATCAACGATAAGCACATCGAGGTCATGGTGCGGCAGATGCTGCGGAAGCTCAAGGTGGAGGACCCCGGCGATACCGGCCTGCTGCCGGGAGGCCTGATCGATGTGTTCGAGTTCGAGGAGGAGGCCGGAAAGGTGGCGGACCTCAATGGTCAGCCGCCCACCGGCAAGACGGTCCTCCTGGGGATCACCAAGGCCTCTTTGGCCACCGATTCCTTCCTGTCGGCCGCTTCCTTCCAGGAGACCACCCGGGTTCTGACGGAAGCCGCCATCAGGGGCAAGCTGGATCCGCTCCTGGGGCTGAAAGAAAACGTGATTATCGGCAAGCTGGTCCCGGCGGGTACGGGGATGCCCCGCTACCGTTACATCGAGGTGGCGGCGGGGGAATGCGAGCCGGAGGAGGACGGGGAAGGCTACCTGATGTAGGGGACGGGACGGCCGGCGGGAGAAATCCCGCCGGCTTTTTTTTGGGGCGGCGCGGTACGGGCGAACGTCTTAAGGGTACCGGTATGCCCCGCTACATTTTGCTCCCGCCCGGCCCCGGCGGGCGGAAAGCTTCCGGTGACCGGAAGGGGGAACGTTGCCGAAGTGCATGTTCTTCGTGACCAATGTGACGATGAACGGTTCAGAAATATTGCCACAGATATCACAATCTCTTGTTCCATTGTTCACTTTTCTAGCTAAAATTTTTTCTTTTCCCTATTGCATTTTCCATGGAGTAGCACTATAATATAAAACTAATCAACGGGGGGGGTGGTCGATGTGGACTCATGGACCCGGCTGACCGGAAGTTCCATAATGATGTAAAAGCCGGCAACAATGATGGGGCGTCCAGCCGGCCGCTTTGTGGCCTCACCAAAGGCCGGTCGGTAGGAGACGATCATCGCACCGGATAAACGGGTGCCGCCGAGTCGATGGAATATGCTTGTCAGCAATGCGTTCCGCGGATCATAACATAGCTGGGGGGCGATCCCGCCTCAAGAGAAACGAAGGAGGTAAAATACATCATGACAGATCAGGCAAGGGCCGACTTTATTCGTGTATTGGAGTCTGCGGGAACGTTCCTTGAAGCTGTCGAACGGGACTTCAGCCTTAATAAACTTCAACATCCCGGAAAGCAAATTAATTTGCAGAATAGTTTTCAGAGTATTCTTACACATCTGGATGATGCCGGGGATACGGGTTTGTCGATCGGTTACCGGGTCCGTGACCTGCGGGGTTCGTTGCTGACCATCGGCGCCGCGGTGCGGGAAAAAGTTGAAAAGGGGATCCTTTTCAGCGATCGGGCCCACGAAGAGGTCATCTATCTTTTTCAGGCGACCAGCGTCATTTTGAAAACAGCCGTTGACTACCTGGGGACGGAAAATCCCATACTTCTGCGCTGGTTGGAGAACAGGCAGAGGGAATGTAAGAACACCTGCGACGAGTGCGCCACGAGTCATGAGGAACGGCTGGTCGAAGGGATCTG
>JAJYZD010000098.1 GCA_021800315.1 Bacillota bacterium
ACACCAGGGTCGCGGCCGACCTGGTGCGGTCCAGGGGACCGCGCCTCGTGCTGGCCGGCTACACCGTCCTGGGTCGCGACCTGATGCCGCGGCTGGCCGCCCGGCTGGGCACGGGCCTTTTCACCGATTGCACCGGATTGGAGCTGGACGGCCGGGAACCGGTGTTTACCCGCCCGGTATACGCCGGCAAGGCGTTTTCGCGGGGCGCGGCGACCGGCAGCCCGGCTTTGGCCACCATCCGGCCCAACGTCTTCGGGGTCCAGGCGCCCGATGCGGGCCGGACCCCGGAGGTGGAGACGGTAACCGTGGAACTGGGGCCGGACGACCTCACCCAGGTTATCCGGGAAGTGGTGCGGCAGGTATCGGCCCGGCCCGAACTGACCGAGGCCGACGTCATCGTTTCGGGCGGCCGGGGGATGAAGGGACCGGAGAACTTCCCCCTGCTGGAGGCTTTGGCGGACGCCCTGGGCGGCGCGGTGGGCGCCTCCCGGGCGGCGGTGGACGCCGGCTGGATCGAACAACGGTTCCAGGTCGGCCAGACGGGTAAGACGGTTTCGCCCGTTCTCTACATCGCCGCCGGCATATCCGGCGCCATCCAGCACCTGGCGGGCATGGGGTCGTCGAAGTGCATCGTGGCGGTCAACAAGGATCCCGAGGCCAACATCTTCAAGGTAGCCGATTACGGCATCGTGGGCGACCTCTTCGCGGTGGTTCCCGAACTGACCGCCGCGGTCCGGGAACTGAAAGCGCAGGGGTAGCCGGGCGGATCGGTGCGCCCGGGTGAGCGTCCCCCGGTTCCCGGGCCCCGCCGGGCGTAGAATTGGGCGTCATGCGCGCCGGGGCCCAAGCCGGCTGCCACTACCCCGGACCACCTTCTTGTGGCCTGTGAGCCACCACAAGTGTCGGTAATGGTAGCACTAAAGGGTTAACCCTCCTCCACCCACCATGTAACCTAGGTTTCATGCTTTCAAGCGATTTTCTCCCCTGCCGTTTTCCGTTATGATTTACTGAAGGGGCTGGCGACTTTATCCTTCGCCTAGAGGATTTTTGGCTATTCCGCCGTATATAGGGATTGACGCAACCCGGATTGCGAGGCTCATTGTGCTCCTGGGCACCGGCGAAAGTTCCGCAGGCGGCGCGGCCGGGGAGGCGGAGATGCCCGGAGGGGGGTTGAACGTGAGGTACGCGGAGACAGGCTACAATTTGGAAATTGATTTAGCGCGGGGAAACGTGGAGAGGGTGGAGACCGATCCGGAATTGACCCGGCTTCACCTGGGGGGGCTTGGTACCAACGCCAGGCTGTTGTGGGACAGGGTTCCCCCCGAAGTCGACCCTTTTTCCAGCGACAATCCGCTGATTTTCAGCGCCGGTCTCCTGGGAGGCACGCCGGCGCCCGGTGCCAACCGCACCATTGTCTCCACCTTCTCGCCCCAGACTTTGCTGATGGCCTATTCGATGATGGGGGGATTTTGGGCGCCGGAACTGAAACACGCCGGCTACGACAAAGTGATCATCCGCGGCAAGTCGCCCGACCTGGTCTATTTGTGGATCAACAACGGCCGCGTGGAGATACGCGATGCCCGGCATCTCCACGGCAAGGGCGCTATCGAAACCGCGGAAATCATCCGGCGGGAGTTGAGGGAACCGAACGCCCAGGTGGCCGCCATCGGGCTGGCCGGTGAAAACCGGGTCTATTTCGCTTCCATCGAGCATGGCCGGTCCAGTGCCAGCCGGGGCGGCATAGGGGCCGTCATGGGCGACAAAGGGCTCAAGGCGGTCGCCGTGCGGGGAACCAGGGACGTCAACATCGCCCGGCCCGCCGAATTCATGGAACATTGCAACGACGTGCTGAGATATATCCAGTACCGGGAGGCTAATCCGATCAAAGGAGTGCCGCCCATCCTGGCCGGGATCGGGTCACCGCAGGAGATGGCCATCATCGACGAGGAATGGCACACCACCAATTTCACCTGGGGCAATGCCCGCACCCGGCGGAAAGACTTTTGGACCAGGGAAGTCGAAGAGAAGTGGAAGGAAAGCCAGGAGGGCGTGCGGACGCGGTTAATCAGTTGCTATAACTGCCCGATGAAATGCGGCGCCACCATTTCCGTTCCGGGGCTGCCAACCTACATGATGAAGTGTTACTCGAAACTCACTTATACGATGGCGGCCTTTTCCGACCTGGATTTTGGGTTCAGGATCGCCCAGCGGGCCACGGAGTATGGCGTGGACGGATATTCCACCCCGCAGGTCATGGCGTTTGCCCTCGAACTTTATGAAGCCGGCATTTTGACCGGCTCGGACCTGGCGGGAATGCCGCATGACAACGAGGGAAGATTTTTCTGGTTGCTGGACCGGATTGTCCGGCGGGAAGGAATAGGGGATGTCCTGGCCGACGGCACCTATTGGGCGGCCCGGCGGATCGGCAACGGCGCGGAGAAATTTGCCCATAACAACATCAAGAAACACGAGCAATTGCCCCTCAAGCTGGGAATGCTGAACCCTGTTTACTTTCTGATGTATTCTACCGGCGAAAAAATAAACATTACCCAAATTGAAGGGCAGTTTCCCCAGGCCCCTTTTGCTACGCGGGAAGAAAGGGAAGACTTCGTAAAGGACTGGATCCAGGTTCCCGATGAGAAGTTCAAACAATACTTTCTGGACTGGGATCCGCGCGGGGAACGCTCAATCCCATATTACCCGACTATCGAAGCAAGCTGCGAGATCGTTGACTGGCAGGAGAGGATGCACTACATCGACGACGCGCTCGGTATATGCGCCGGTTTGTCCTCGTTTCCGTTGAAGCCTCCTTATCATATCCACAACTTCCCCCCGATTATCTCGGCGGCGACGGGTATGGATATCGACGAGGCCGGGTTGACGAAAGCAGCCAGGAGGAACCGGACTTTGATTAGAGCCGTTAATGTCAGAAGAGGGATGAGGAGAGCCGATGACAAGCCGCCGGAAGACCATTGGAAGAAGAGGTTTCCCGAGCTTGAGGCCGAGTTGTTGGATCAGTATTACAAGTTCAAGGGGTGGAATAACCAGGGTATTCCTACTAAAGAGTCTTTGCAAGAACTAGACATGGACTATGTTAGCGGAGACTTTGAGCAGAGAGGGATCATAGCCAGTGAGTAAGATTAGGAAGATGGTTAAGACCATTAAGATCGATGTTGATAAATGCAACGGCTGCCGGGCATGTGAGGTAATCTGCTCATCTTTTCATGCTACGCCGAAATACAGTAGTAATAATCCCGCCAGGTCCCGTATCCGGCTTATTCGTGATCCGCTGAAAGACAGGTATCTTCCTGTGTATGCGGGGGAATATGTGGCAGCCGAGTGTATGGGCAGGGATAAGTATATAATTGATGGAAAGGAATACGAAGAGTGTGATTTCTGCAGGGCTTCCTGTCCATCCCGGGGTATTTTCAAGGATCCTGATTCCGGCCTGCCGCTCAAGTGTGACATGTGTGAAGATGATCCTGCGCTGAAAGAGCCCTTGTGCGTCCAGTGGTGCCTGGCTGACGCCCTGGTTTACGAGGAAAGGGAAGAGGAGGTCGAGGAAGAAGTGAAGCTGGGCGACGTGGAAGTAGGATTACAATCATTGCTAGACAAATACGGATTGTCGGAAATAGAGGATGCCTTTACGCGAATATCGCGAAAGAACTGATAGATCAGTCTGAGAGAAGAGGATTGAGTAAGCGTGGAGACTCTAGCTCCGATCAAAGAGGTAATAGATGAGATAAAAGAGAACGGTGGAGGGGCCGTAAGGTTTTGCTATCAGTGCGGTAAGTGCGATACTGTTTGTCCCTGGAACAGGGTTAGGAACTTCAGTATGCGGAAATTGATCCGGGAGGCAACATTTGGCCTGAGTGAGATAGAGCATGAAGAGATTTGGCGCTGTACCACCTGCGGAAAGTGTGTTCAAAAGTGTCCCAGGGATGTAAGGCAGACAGATGATATGGTGGCTTTGCGCAGGATCGCTACAAATTATGGTGTATTCCCTGCGGCGATCAAGCCTGTCCGAACCGTAAGCGCCGGTCTTTCCGCCGAAGGCAATCCTTTTGGTGAAGCACGTGCCAAAAGGGCCGAATGGGCCAGTGGGCTCGCCGTCAAGACGTTCACCGAAGGAATGGAAATCCTCTATTTCCCCGGCTGCTATCTCAGTTACGACGCGAGGTTAAAAAAGGTGGCCGTCGCGACGGTCAACATACTCAATAAGGCCGGGGTGGATTTCGGGATACTGGGTACCATGGAGAATTGTTGCGGGGAAAGCATCCGGAAGACCGGTAACGAGGAGTTATTCAAGCAGTTGGCACGGGAAAACATTAAGACTTTCATCGAAAACGGGGTAAAGAAAATTCTGGTTTCATCGCCTCATTGTTATCATACCTTTAAGAACGAATATCCCGAATTTATGGTGCATTTTGAGGTAATTCATATTTCCCAGTATTTGTTTCAGTTGATCAACGAGGGACGGCTTCAGATCAGGAATGCTTATGAGAAGAAAGTTACGTATCACGACCCCTGCTACCTCGGTCGGCATAACGGCATATATGATGAGCCGCGCTGGGTCTTGGGAAAGATACCCGGTCTGGAACTGAACGAGATGGCCGAAAGCCGGGAAGAGAGTCTCTGTTGCGGCATGGGCGGGGGCAGGATTTGGTGTGAAACGCCAAGCCGGGAGCGATTCGCCAACCTCAGGTTGAAAGAGGCTGTCGGAGCCGGGGCCGGGGTGCTCGTTACCGCCTGCCCCTATTGCATCACGAATTTCGAGGACGGCAGGCTGGTACTGAATTATGAGGACGCCATCCAGGTGAGGGATATCACCGAGATCCTTCAGGAAGTTACTTAGGGGACGAAGTGGTCAACATGCAGGAATCGGCCGGCGTGGCGGACGCGGGGGGGGTAACCGCGGAGGTTGGCTGCGCCCGCTTTTCCGGCGGGCGATGGGTCAGGAGCCCGGTTCAGGTCCCCAGCGAGGCGGAACTCACGATCTATGTGAACCAGCGGGAACTGGTAACGGTACTGTGCACTCCGACCAGGCTGAATTACCTGGTCCTCGGGTTCCTGTACGCGGAGGGCATCATCGCCGGTCTGGACGACGTGGTGACGATGCGGGTGTGCGGGGACGAAGCGGTGGCCGACGTGCGCCTCGCCAACCCTGCGTATGAACCGCCGGTCCTGCGGACGCTCACCTCCGGGTGCGGTGGCGGAGCGGTTTTCCAAACCACCGGGGAGATGGTCGAATCGGACTTTGTTACCACCCCGGGTGAGACGCTGTTACTGATGAAACGGCTCCAGGCGGAGATGGATCTTTACCGGACGTGCGGCGGCGTGCACACTTCGGCCCTGGCCGGTGCCGGGCACCTGCTGGTGGTGGCCGAGGATATAGGCCGGCATAACACCCTGGACAAGATCCAGGGCGAATGTCTGGCCGGGGAACTACCCACCCGGGACCGGCTGCTCTTAACCACCGGCCGCGTATCAAAGGAAATGTTGCTCAAGGCGGCCCGGATGCGGGTTCCGGTTGTGGTATCGAGGCACTCGCCGACGGGGACCGCGGTTGAGCTGGCCCGGGATCTCGGTATCGCGCTGGTTGGGCACGCGGCGGGCGACCGTTTGACGGTGTACTCCCACCCGGAACGATTGGGCTGCCCGGCCGACCGGGTCCTATAAAACGCGATGAGGTGACGGAAAATGGAAGCATGGCCGCGGGAAAAACCGCAACAAGTCCGCCATGGCGGCGAGGGCGATTTCGCCGACGTAATGGTCGTCGGCGGAGGGATCAGCGGCATTCAGGCCGCCCTTGACCTCGCGGGGGCCGGGTTCAGGGTTTACCTGGTCGATAAAGCGCCGAGCATCGGGGGCCATATGGCCCAGCTGGATAAAACCTTTCCCACCAACGACTGCTCCATGTGAATACTCTCACCCAAGCTGGTCGAGGTCGGCCGGCATCAAAATATAGAGGTCCTGACATATACGGAAGTCGATAGGGTGGAAGGCGAAGCAGGTAACTTCAAGGTGACGTTGGTTAAGAAACCCAGGTATATTGTCGAGAGTAAGTGCACGGGTTGTACTACGTGCGTGGAATACTGCCCGGTTAAATATCCTGATCAATTTAATCAGGAAATATCGATGAATAAAGCCGTGCATATTTATTTCGCCCAAGCCATCCCCCTTGTTACCTACATTGACGAAAGCTGTCTCTACCTCAAGGAGAAGAAGTGTCGGATTTGTGAAGGAGTGTGTAAGAATAACGCCATAGATTTTGGTCAAGCGGCGGAAAAGGTGGAAGTAAACGTAGGAGCGGTAATTCTGTCTCCCGGCCTTGAGCCATATGACCCCGGGTTGAGGGAGGAGTATCGTTACGGAGAGTTTGCGAACGTGGTAACCAGTATGGACTATGAGCGGCTGTTGTGCTCTACCGGGCCGTACCAGGGTGAGGTGCTGCGCGCCTCCGATCGGAAACATCCCCGTAAAATAGCCTGGCTCCAATGTGTGGGTTCCCGGCAGGTTACTCCGGGCGGGAAGAGCTATTGTTCGGCCGTGTGCTGTACCTATGCCCAGAAGCAGGTGATTGTTACCAAGGATCACGACTCCGAGGCGGAGTGCACGATATTCCATAATGATATTCGTTCTTACGGGAAGGATTTTGAACGGTTTTACGAAAGGACAGAGAAGCTTCCGGGTGTCCGGTTTATTAGAAGTTACGTCTCGATAGTAAGAGAGAATCCGGACACCAAAAACGTTGTGATTCGCTATGCCACCACCGATGACGGGGTAAAAGAAGAAGAATTCGATATGGTGGTACTGTCGGTCGGCTTGAATCCCCCTGCCGATGTAAAGGATACCGCTGGAAAATTCGGCATCGAACTCAATGCCCACGATTTTTGCCGGGTCGGTCCCGCCAACCCGATGGAGACCACCCGGCCCGGCGTTTTTGTCAGCGGAGCCTTCCAGGGTCCCGCCGATATTCCCGAGTCGGTTTTCAGCGCCAGCGGGGCGGGCGCGCAATGCGGCGAACTCCTTGACCACCGGCGGGGGAAGCTGACCAGGGAACGGATCTATCCGCCGGAAAAGGATGTCTGCCGGGAGGAGCCGAGGATAGGCGTCTTTGTGTGTCATTGCGGAGCCAATATCGGCAGCGTGGTAAACGTTCCGGCCGCGGTGGAATACGCGTTGACCCTCCCCGATGTTGTTTACGCCCAGGAGCAGCTGTTTTCGTGCGCCACCAACTCCGCCAGGGAAATAACGGATATGATCAGGGAAAAAGGGCTTAACCGCGTGGTGGTGGCCGCCTGCTCTCCCCGGACCCTGGAACCGCTGTTCCGGGACACCCTGCGGGAGGCGGGACTCAACCAGTATTACTACGACATGGCGAATATCAGGGAACATTGCTCCTGGGTCCACTCCAAGGAAAAGGAAGAAGCAACGGTAAAAGCCAAGGATATCATCCGGATGTCGGTGGCGCGGGCCGGTCACTTGGAGCCGCTTGCGGAATTCGACCTGCCGGTGAACAAAGCGGCGCTGGTGGTCGGCGCAGGCGTAGCCGGAATGACTTGCGCCCTGTCCATAGCCAACCAGGGACATGAGGTTCACCTGCTGGAAAAGGATGCGGACCTTGGGGGTATGGCGCGCAGGATTCATTATACGCTGGAAGGGGTCGATGTTCAGGCCTATTTGGGCGATCTTATCCGCAAGGTTTACCGGCACCCCTTGATCCATGTGTATACCGGTGCCGCCATAACCGGAGCTGCCGGCTATGTCGGTAACTTCGTGACCACGGTGCGGTCCGAACGGGGGGTCACGGAAATAAAGCATGGAGCGGCCGTCATCGCCATCGGCGCCGATGTATATACCCCCGGGGAATACCTTTACGGGGAAGATGACCGGGTGCTGACCAACCTCGATTTGGAGGAGCGCATCGCCGGCCGGGAGGAAAGGCTGGTCAACGCCCGGAGCCTGGTGATGATCCAGTGCGTAGGCTGCCGGCAGGAGGACCGGAATTACTGCAGCCGGGTATGTTGCGGCGAGTCCGTCAAGAACGCGCTGAAACTCAAGGAGCTTAACCCGGACATGGATGTCTACATTCTCTTCCGGGATATAAGGACGTATGGGTTTAAAGAGGATTATTACCGGGAAGCGGCCGATAGGGAGGTAAGGTTCATCCGTTATCAACCCGAAGACAAGCCCCGGGTGGAAGCGGCCGGGGATGATGATGGCCGGAGCGTCCTGCGGGTCACCGTGACCGATCCCGTCCTGGGTAACAAGCTGGAAATAGACGCCGATATGATCGCTTTGGCCGCCGCCGTCGTTCCCGCCGCGGCAACCGCGGAAGTTGCCGGGTTGTTCAAGGTGACTTTGAGCCCGGACGGCTTCTTCAAAGAAGCCCATGTCAAATTGAGGCCCGTCGAGTTCGGTACGGACGGCGTCTATCTTTGCGGCGCGGCCCATTATCCCAAGTACCTGCCGGAAACGATCAACCAGGCGTACGGGGCGGCGGGCCGGGTCTTGACCCTTCTCTCCCGCGATACGGTCGTCGCCTCCGGCTCGGTTTGCGGGGTGGATGAAAAGAAGTGTATGGGGTGTGGAGCGTGTATCTCGGCCTGCACATACGGGGCCATAGAGTTCCGCGAGACGCGCCGGGGCAGTAAAGCCGTAGTCAACCCCGTTCTCTGCAAAGGGGACGGTCTGTGCAACGCCAGGTGTCCAACGGGAGCCATCTCGCTGAAGCACTTTACCGATGAGGAGATCCTGAGTGAGATCGACGCGGCTGCCGGAGAGGGGATCATCCACTGATGCCTTGGTTGGAGACGGGTAAACGCGGACCAGCATTCAGGGCCGGGATAGCCGGCCGGGGAGGTGAGGAATAATGAGCACGGAGCGGAACTTTAAGCCCCGGATCCTAGGTTTTGTCTGCCACTGGTGAGCGTACGGCGCGGCTGATTTGTCTGGCGTGTCCAGACTACAATATACCACTGAAATCAGGCTTATTCGCGTCATGTGTTCCGGCAGGGTCGACCTGAAGCATGTGCTCAGGGCCTTCGAAAACGGAATGGACGGGGTGTTTATCGGCGGTTGCCGCTTGAATGAGTGTAATTATACTACTCACGGCAATTACCATGCCCTGAACGTGGTACTCCTGTGCCGGAAAATAATGGAACACCTGGGGCTGAACCCGGAAAGACTGAGTGTGGAATTCATGTCTGCCGGTGATGGAATCCTTTTTGCCGAAGTCATGAGTGAATTCGGTAAAAAGGTGAAGGGGTTGGGACCTCTCGGCAAGGCCGAGGGACTGGACGGCGATGAACTAAGGTCCAGACTGGCCGGGGTTATAAGGCTGGTACCCTATATTAAGGTGGTGAAGCAGGAAAAGCTGGCGTTCCGTCTCGAAAATCCCGAGGCATATGACGACTTTTTCACAGGTGACGAGATCGACCGGCTATTTCGCGAGGTGGTATCGTACTATATCGATCCCCTCAAATGCCAGGCCTGTATGACCTGCGCCCGGAGGTGCCCCGCCGAAGCGATCATCAGTGCCAGGAACCAGGTTCATGTGATCGACCAGGATAAATGCCTAAAATGCGGAACGTGCTTCGCGGTTTGCCCCTCCCGCTTCGGGGCGGTGCGGAAGATTGCCGGGGAGAGCGTTCCGCCGCCACTGCCGGAAGGGGAAAGAACCATAGTCGGAAAGAGTGACAAGGAAGTCGGTTAGTCGGATTAAGGCAAGGTACGCCGGTTCGGGACCCGGCCCGGCGGCCTTCTGGAACGGGGGACGTATTCATGCAACTGGCGGGTAAAGTGGCGATAGTAACCGGGGCCCGGGAGGGCATCGGGGCGGGCGTGGCCGTGGCCCTGGCCGAAGCCGGGGCGGACCTGGTCCTGGTGAGCCGGGCGATTAACGAAGACGATGCCCCGGTGCGGGCGGCCAGGGCAGCGGGCCGGCGGGTGCTGGTCAAACAGGTGGACGTGGCAAGCGCCGCGCAGGTGGAGGACATGGTGGCCGGGACCATGGCCGAATTCGGCCGGGTCGACGTTCTTTTCAACAATGCCGGCCTCTCGGTGCCGGGTATGCTGTGGAAGATGAGCGAGGAAGCCTTCGACCGGGTGATCGCCGTCAACCTCAAGGGCACCTTCCTGTGCACCAAGGCGGTGGCCGGGCCGATGATGGCGCAGAAAAGCGGGTCCATCATCAACGTGACCTCGTCGGCCGGCCTGTTGGGAACCATCGGCCAGGTCAACTACACCGCGGCCAAGGGCGGCGTGCACGCTTTCACCAAGTCGGCCGCCAAGGAACTGGCCCGCTACGGGGTGAGGGTGAACGCCGTCGCGCCCATGGCCGAGACCAGGATGACCGAGACCATCGCCCACGATCCGCGTTTCAAGGAGAAGTACCTGGAGCGCATCCCGCTGGGCCGCTTCGGTCAGCCGGAGGAGGTGGGGCCGGCCGTGGTCTTCCTGGCCGGCGACGGGTCCCGCTATATTACCGGGCAGACGCTGTGCGTGGATGGCGGCATGGTGATGCTGTAGCACCGGGTCCCCCGGTAGCCTGGGACATGGCGGGAAGATTCAACGATAAACCCGGGGTCGGAACCGGACTCGGGAAATCCGGCTGTCCGGGATCGTAGGGGGGCTGCGGGAAACCTGGCACGATGGCGTACTGAGGCACCGCCAACCGAAAGGGGTGCCGGCGGAACGACAGTCCATCTAAACCAAGGCGCCCGCCTTCTACCCGGCAACATCCGTACGGCTTCGTGACAGCAAGTAAGGCAGGAAACACCTATAACGGTTGGGTGTGTGGACTGCCTACGAAAGATACCGGCATGATTGGGGTAATGGACGCCAATGGTAAGCGCATAAGCCGGTTTACGCCATCACAAGTAGGCCTTCCAGCACGTTCCGGCAATGTTCTTTCGCAATGCGTACTCTAAAACGAAAGGTGGTGTTTCGCGCCTCCTCCCCATGGCTAACGTCGGGGGATTCCGGCGCGAGTATTTTGTTGAAAGATCGGGACGTTGTGGTATGCGGCGCGGTGCGCACGGCCGTCGGCCGCCTGGGCGGCTCCCTGAAGGACGTACCGGTGCAGGACCTGGCGGCGCAGGTGGTTTCCGAGGTGCTGACCCGTACGGGGGTGCCCGGCGAGGCCGTCGATTTGGTGGTCCTGGGGAATTCGCGCCAGACTACCGAGGCGGCCAACCTGGCCCGGGTGGCGCTCCTGAAAGCCGGACTGCCCGAGAAAACGGCCGGGTACACGGTGCACCTGCACTGCGCCTCGGCCCTGCAGGCGATTATTTCGGCCTGCCAGGCCATCGAAACCGGCGATGCCGGGGTGGTGGCGGCCGGCGGGGCGGAGTCTTTGAGCCGGTCCCCCTTTTACCTGAAGAAGGCCCGCTACGGTTACGGCAACGGCAACGCCGAACTGGTCGACTCCCTGACCGAAGCCGGTCCCGGCGCCGTGCCGCCGGAAATCTACGGCTACCTGCCCATGGGCCTGACGGCGGAAAACGTGGCCGGGAAATACGGGATATCGCGCGAAAGGCAGGACGGGTTTGCCCTGGAGAGCCAGGAGCGGGCGGCCCGGGCCATCGCCGGAGGGCGGTTCGCCGGCCAGATCACGCCGGTCGCGGTAAGCGGGGGCAAGGGTCAGACCGCCCTGTTTGAGGTGGACGAGTTCCCCCGGGAGACCTCCCTGGAGAAACTGGCCGCCCTCAAACCGGCTTTCAAGAAGGGCGGTTCGGTTACGGCGGGTAACTCCTGCGGCCAGAACGACGCCGCTTCGGTCGTGTTGTTGATGACGGCGGCCAGGGCGCGCGAACTGGGACTGAAACCCCTGGCGCGGGTGGTGTCGCGGGCGGTGGTGGGCCTCTCGCCCGTCTACATGGGCATGGGCCCGGTGCCGGCCACCCGCCTGGCACTGGAACGGGCGGGACTTTCCCTGTCCGACATCGACCTGGTGGAACTCAACGAAGCCTTCGCTTCCCAGTCGCTGGCCGTCATCGACGAACTGGGCCTGGACCAGGCGCGGACCAACATCTACGGGGGGGCCATCGCCCTGGGTCATCCGGTCGGGGCCACGGGCGCCATCATTCTGACCAAGCTTCTCTACGCCCTGGCCGACCGGGACAAACGGCTCGGTTTGGCCACGCTGTGCATCGGCGGCGGGCAGGGCCTGGCCATAATAGTGGAGAGGGTTTCGTCATAGACCCCACGCCTAAAGGCGGGGGCTTGCGGAGGAAACTCCAAGGGTCTGCGTCTTAAGGCGGGAAAGCGGTATAAGTTGCTCGCAAGGGCACAACTATGTCGCGCTATGACCCGCCTCAGC
>JAJYZD010000099.1 GCA_021800315.1 Bacillota bacterium
CAGGGGCCGTCCGTCGGACGGGTGCATCAGGTTGACTCCCCGGGTAAGAGGCAGGCGGCAGGCAGGGAAGACCAGGTGGCTGCCCCGCAAGGGCCGCAATACCGGAGCGTGGCCACAGTGCGCCCGCTAGCGGTCGGACCAGGCCCCGGCGGCGTTTATTACCACCCGGGCCCGGACTTCGCAACAACGGCCGCCTGGTTCATCGCTGAAGACGACCGCCCGTCCGTCGATACCGGTGACCGGCGCGTAGTTCAAAGCAAAACCGCCTGCGCCCACGGCGTCGAGGATCAGGCGCAACACCAGCCCGGCATCGTCGGTGGCCGCGTCCCGGTAGCCGAAGCCGCCCGCGAGGTCCGGGCGGTCGAGGCAGGGCGCCAGGCCGCGTAAGCTGGCGGCGTCGAAACGCTGGCGGCTGCGCCGCCCGGCCAGACGATCGTAGACGGCCAGGCCGGCCCGGTACTTCAGCTCCCGCTGCCCCCGGTAGAAGGGGAGCAGGAACGTCAGCGGCTCCACCAGGTCCGGCGCTTCCCGCAACAGGCGTTCCCTTTCCCGCGCCGACTCCCGGACCAAAGTGATCCGGCCCTGGGCCAGGTAGCGCAGCCCCCCGTGCACCAGCTTACCGGAACGGCTCGAAGCTCCCCAGGCGAAATCGCGCTGTTCCAGGAGCAGGACCCGCCAGCCCAGCCCGGCGGCCAGTCTCAGGATCCCGGCCCCGGTGATACCACCCCCGATGATGACGGCGTCCCAATCGCGTTGTTCCAGGCAACGGTCGCGCCAGATCAACACCATTCCTCCCGGTCAGAACAGTTTACCGGCGTTCATAAGACCCGCCGGATCGAGCACCCGGCCGTTTTCCCGCAAGATCTCCAGGCCCAGCGCCCCTTTTTCCGCCTCCAGGTACTCCCGGTGGTCGGTACCCACCCCGTGCTGGTGGCTGATGGTGCCGCCGGCCGCCAGGATAGTGCGGCTGGCCGCTCCTTTCAGGACCCGCCACCCGGCCAGCGTCTCCTCCGGATCCCGGGCCAGGCGGAGGATACAGGTGACGTAGACGCTGCAGCCGTCCGGGTAGACGTGCGAGAGGTGAACGAAGGTGCGGGCGTTCTCCAGGTCCGCCAGTTGGTCAACGAGCCGGCCGGCCGCGGACCAGGGAACGGCTGTTTCCAAGGTGTCCACGGCGTAGCCGGCTTCCCAGAGGCTGTTGCGCAGGTAGGGCAGCAAGAAGCGGTTTTTGTACCATTGCCGCCCGGCCGCCGGGCCCAGATCCACCCCGCCGTGCCGGCGGACCGCCCGGCCAAGCTCCCGCCGGGCCAAAGCCGCCTCCTTCCCCGCTCCCGCCACTCCGTAAACGAGCAGGCATTTTCCTCCCGCCACCCCCTTAAGGCGAAGGTAGTGACCCAACCAGGCCGGCAGGCCGGAAAGGGTCAGGCCGAAACCGGTTTCGTCCGCTGTCGAAAGACGCAACATGGTCAGGGCGAGCTTGCGGCGCGCCAGCTCCCTTACGGCCGCCACGCCGGCGGCAAACGACGGCAGGAACGAGCCCCCGCAATATTCCCGTTCCGGCCGCCGGGAAACCCGGACCGTTACTTCGGTAATAATGCCGTAGCGGCCCTCCGAACCGAGAAAAACCTCTTTCAGATCCGGACCGGCCGCGCTGGCCGGCAGCGCCGGACACGCCAACTCCCCCCGCGGCGTCTCGATCCGCATCCCGGCCACCAGCCTTTCGATCCGGCCGTAGCCGAGGGAGAACTGGCCGCTGGAACGGGTCGCCACCCAGCCGCCCAAGGTGGAGTACTCGAAGGATTGGGGATAGTGGCCCAGGGTAAAGCCGCGGGCTTGCAATTGCGACTCCAGGGACGGACCGGCGACCCCGGCCTGGAAGGTCGCCAGGCCGCTTTCCCCGTCCAAATCCAGCAACCGGTTCAGCGCGGCCAGGAAGACGGTCAGGGTGGGGCGGTCTTCCACCACGTTGACCTGGCCGGTGACGCTGGTGCCGCCGCCGTAAGGAATGATGCCCGCCCCGGCTCGCGCGGCGTAGGCCAGCAGTTCCCGCACTTCCTCCCGGGAGGCCGGACGGGCCACTCCGTCCGGGAACCGGCCTATTCTCCCCGACCGGGTCGCGACCCAGTCCGGCAGGCTCTGCCCGCGGGCGTGGGCCAGCCTCTCCCCGGGGCTGGTGTCGACCAGGGGATGACCGGGCAGGCGGGAGGCCGGCACCCTGGCCAGCACCTCCTCCCGGGAGGCGTCCCGGGGCGGCCGGCCGGGACCGGCCAGGCCGCTCAAATGGCGCTCCAGCGCGCCGGTCAAAGCGTATGTTGTCTGGTCGTCTCCCCAGCCGTTCCAACGCCGCATGCCGACCCCTCTTCCCTGGTGATCTCCCGCCAGAGGCGGCAGCTCTCCTTCATGGCGGCCGCCGTATGCCGGCCGGCCGCCCGGGCGTCCCCCCCGGCCGCGGCGGTCAGCAAACGTTGATAGAATCTCCGGGAAGCCTCCCGGCAGGCGGTATGACTGAAATACAGGCGGCCCGCCCTCCGGGCCAGGGAATCAAAGCTGTTGAGCAACATGGGATAGATCCTGTTCTCCGCCAGTCCGGCCAGGGTCAGGTGCAGTTCGAAGTCGAAGCCGGCCAGGCCTTCCGCATCCTCCGCCGCCAGGTCCCGGGCCAGGCAGCGTACCACCCGCAGGGGATCCCTGCCCACCGCCTCCAGGGCGTAGACCGGGGCGATGACCCGCCGCACCGCCAGCAGGTCGCGGACGAAGCCGGGGCCGTCGTCCATGTTGGCGGCCAGGGTATTGAGAACCGCCAGGTTGCCCCGCGACCAGAAGTCGTTGACCCGGGTCTTGCTGCGCTCCCCGGTGGTGAACCAGCCGTCTTTGGCCATGCGCTGAACCACGCCTTGCACGTTCCGGCGGCTGACGCCCAACCGCCCGGCCAGTTCCCGTTCACCCGGCAGGGTGCCGCCGGGCGGATACGTGCCGTCCAGGAGGGCCCTCACCAGGTATTCTTCCACTTTCGCCGTCTGATCGGACATCCGCGGCCTCCCTGGCTGTACCTGATTGATTTCTGGTAGATCCAGATCCATTATAGCCGGGAAGCAGACGTCTGTCAATTCAGAATATTTATTCGGACCCGGAAAAAAGTTAAGACCCGCCCGGGATCGCCCGAGACGGGTCTCGTAAAACTCAGCGACCGGTCTATCCCGCCTGCAAAGCGGGCACCACGTCCTTGAGGAAAATGTCGACCAGGGCGGGGTCGAACTGGGTGCCGCCGCAACGCCTCAATTCCGCCAACGCCTGTTCGTTGGTCATGGCCCCGCGGTAAGGACGTTCGCTGATCATGGCGTCATAGGCGTCGATGATGGCCAACATCCGGCAGACGAGCGGTATCTCTTCGCTGCCCAGGCCGTCCGGGTAGCCGAGCCCGTCCCAGCGCTCATGGTGGTGCAGGATGAACCGGGCGACCGAGTCCAGCTCCGCCGCGCCCTTGGCTATGCGGTGGCCTATCTCGCAGTGCTTCTCCATCAAAGACCGCTCTTCGGCGGTCAGCGGTCCCGGTTTCAAGTATACGTAGTCCGGCACCCCGACCTTGCCCACGTCATGCGCCACGGCCAGCAGTTCGAGGTCCCGCTCCTGTTCCGGCCCGAGCCCCGCCGCTTCACCAAACACCTTGGCCAGCTTTGACAGCCTCTCCGTCTGGTCGCCGGCCAGGCGGCCGGACTCGGCCAGGACCGAGTTCAACAGGCTGAACAGCGAGCAGCGCCGGTCCACCGTCTTACCCGTCTTATTCCGGTACATCGCGGCGTCGGCCGCCCTGACGGCCGCCGCAAGCGGCATCCCCCTGGCCGTGGCGTGGCCGACGGAAACGCTGAGTTGCAAAGGAGCACCGGCCCGGTTGAACTCCTCCACCCCTCCGAGAATGGCCTGACACAGCCGCTCGGCCTCCGTTTCATCCGTGCCGGGCATGATCACGGCAAACTCGTCACCGCCGATCCGGGCCGCAATCCCCCCGCTCCCGCAGGACCGGACAATGATGCCGGCGGCCGCCTGGATCATCTCGTCGCCCCTGGCGTGGCCAAGGGTATCGTTGACCAGTTTCAGTCCGTCGAGGTCGATCACGCACACGCTGACCGGCTCGGTCAGGGAATCCTTGAGCGTCTCTTCAAAGCGCGCCCGGTTGAACAACCCCGTGAGCGGATCGCGCACGCTCAGTTGCAGGACTTTTTCCAGGAGTTCGGCGTTGGCGACGGCCATTCCCACGTCCGTCGCGATGGTCTCCAGGAACTGCCTCTCCGGCTGGCGGAAGTGCCGCTCGTGAGCGCTGGTCACGATGATCAGGCCGGTGGGCCGGCCCGCCGCCGTCAGGGGAACGGAGATCCAGGAGTGGATCCCCTCCGCCTTGGACCTGGCGGAGGCGACATCACAAATGACCGGCTGAAAACCCCACTCGCGTACGTCCCGGCTGGCGATCTTCGGGTGCAGGGCAAACCGGTCGGATACGCCGTACCTCTCCCTGGTCCGGAAGCGGTTCCCGTCCCTCAGGTAGATGACGCCCTTGTCCCCGTCCAGGGCCTTGATCACTTCCTTCAGGGTCAGCCGTAACACTTGCCGCAGTTCCTGCGCCTGGGCGATCCCGGACGTGATGCGGTGGATGGCGGTCAGTTCCACCAGGCGCCTGGCCGTTTCCCCCCGGGGTTCCTCCCCGGACAGTTCGCCGAGGAAAACGAGGACATCCCGGCCGCGGGGCGAGGTCCAGAGCAAATAGGGGTGGAAAGCGGCCCCGGAGAACCTGACCCTTACCGGCCGGCTCCGCAGGGCAAGGGCGTCGCCGATTGGACAGGCGGCCGGGTCGTGGCACCAGTCGAAAATACCCAAGGCCTCGCAGCATCTCCGGCCGGCCGGGTCCGGCCCGCCCAAAGCCTCCTTTAGCGCCCTGTTGGCGAACACGATTTCCTGTTCAACGCCCACGACATATGCCGGGAAGGGCAGGTTGTCCAGCATCCCGAAGTCATGAGCCGGCATTGGACCCAACCCCCTTACCATAGGTCGCAACCCGCCCGTCAGGAAGAACTGTGTTCCTGGATAAAACGTCAGGCGGTTTTTCCCTGGAAGAACCAAGATCAACCTGCTGACTGATAGTCTCTATAATACAACACGCCTGGTGTCGAATCCTGCCTGGCACTGGCTTCTTTTACAGAAAATTGTGAAACCGACGGCTCACCTGAATCCGTCAGGGACCAGGCGTGGGCGGTCAAACCTACCAACCTTACCATCTGGATGTAGATTACCACGACCCTGTCCGAATGACAAGATTGGAGTTTAAAATCTTGTTTTGGCAACCGTCAAACGGAAGTTGCGCGAGCGGCTTTGCCTTGCTATGATGGATACGGGGGTACGGTAACCCACCTGGCAATAGCAGCCGGGTGGAAAATCGCGGATGTTTCGCTTTTAGCACCGGCAGGATAAAGAAAGGAGCCGCGGCATGCAGGGCAAAATCGTCTATTTCGAGGATCTCAAGCCGGAAAACACGGATGTCACCCTGTCCCTGGTCAAGGAAAGGGCGGCTGCCCTGGGCATCGGGAAGGTGGTGCTCGCTTCCACCACGGGGGCTACGGCTCGCAAAGCCCTGGCTTTCTTCCAGGGAATTCGGTTGATCGTGGTACCCCATCAGTTCGATTTCAAACGAAAGGAAAACCCGTTTCCCCGGGACCTGGTCACCACCCTCAGGGACGCCGGACACGACGTCCACTTCGGCACCATGCTCTTCCACACCGGCGACTTCTACGGTTCAACGGCGCCGACCGTGATGGCCAACCTGTTGCGCTGTTTTTCCCAGGGCATGAAGGTATGTTTTGAGATAGTCCTCATGGCCGCCGACGCCGGTCTCGTAACCGGCGGGGAAAAGGTGGTCGCGGTGGCGGGCACCGGGCGGGGAGCGGACACGGCCCTGGTGATGCAGGCGGCGTCTTCCCAGCATCTCGGGAAGCTCCGGGTAAACGAGATTCTGGCTAAGCCGCTCAATCCGCTGAATATAGAAGAGGTGCTGGAGAGATCCGCCCAGGGCGGAACCGTGGGCGAGGCCTGAAGGTTTGGGCATCAGTTCCCGAAGGTGCCCCTGTCACGGGATGGGTGGGTGTAAATGGGTATTTGCAAAATCGAGTCGACCGGTTTAAAAACGGGTCCCGAGAACCTCCGGCCAGAGGATGAATGACCCCAATACGTAGCCCCTGGCCCGCCAGGAGCTACGTATTGGCCTCAGCAATCTTACAGCCAGCCTTTCTCCCGCCAGTACCGGTACTCCCACGGCCAGCGATCCCGGCGCTTGATCATCAGGTCCCGGAAATAAGCCCGGCGGGTCTCGATGGTCTGCAACTGGCCGGGAAATTCCTTTTGCTCCTTTATGGCCGCCACCAGCTTCTCCCCCAGTTCCCGGGCAGCTTTGGCCGATTCCTGGTCCACCGGCCCGTCCTCCATGGTCAGGGCCAGTTTGCCGACGCACTGGACGCCGAGGCGCTGGAGGAACTGTTCCAGGTAGTCAACCGTTTCCTCGTGGCCGGAACCGCCGGCCGTGGCCACCGCAGCCCCGTACTTGCCCAACAGTCTCAGACAGTGGAGGGGGTTGGCGAAGCGGTCCAGAAACATTTTGAGCTGGGCCGAAACCTGATAGATGTACACCGGGCTGGCCAGGACGATGCCGTCCGCTTCCAGCATCTTCTCGAAGACCTGGTTGAAGTCGTCCTTCTGCACGCAGTAACCCAGGTGGTGACAGCGGTCACAGGCCAGACAGGGTCCGATGTCCAGGCGGGTCACGTCGATGAACTCCGCCCCTTCGGCCGCGGCGATAAGTTCCCGGGTCAACTGGGCCGTGCGGCTTTTTTCCCTCCGGGGGCTGCCGCATATGGCTGAAATTTTCAAGCCGCCATCTCCTTTCCGTAGGTACACCGGGATCTCCGGTCCCCCGGTTTGCCTCATCGACATCTTCTCGGGGCCCCGCCTTTTTCCCTACCGCTTCCCTCATATATCTTCCCCTACTCGATGAGGTTCTTGCAGAAGGCGGAGCGCATGCGGCGTGGCGTTCTCCAGGTGAGCTTGGTAGGCGTATTCAAGAAACGTAAGTATTCGGTGAACCCCCCGGTGGTAGCCGGCTGGTCTCCCTAGCCGGGATTTCTTGCTCCAGAGGACAGACCCCAAAATGGTCTGTCTCGTGTTTTTCCTGGCGAATGGTCGAATTTGACGGCTGAACATCCGGACACGGGAAAAGGTTTATGCAGCCTGCCGTAGCACGCGCCAGCACCTGCCTGGTACTCCTTGACTATTTCGCCATTACGTGATAACTTGATAACAAGACAACGCGAGGGGGGATTCGCCGTGACAAAAAGCATTGTCGTTGCCCGTGTACCGGAGAGCTTTCACCGACGGCTGAAGTCCCTGGTTGCCCAAGAGGGAACCAGCATTCAAGAGGTAGTATGGGACGCTCTCCGAAAATGGGTCGCCGACCGCGAACGGTCAGAATCAAGGAATAAACGGTTGGAGACCAACTTGACTGAGGACAGATGACTTATTATCATGTTATCATGAACAAAAGAAACAAGATAACCCCATTAGACATTTGGCGGGGTTGGTAGTTCGCTAGAATATGCTATTGCTTCTGTTTAATCAAGAAGGAGGTAAAAGCGTATGACAACCGGTTTAACTGTTCTGGATGACAAAGTTTATACTATTGAGGACTACATGAAGCTGAACGACGGGAACCGCTATGAGCTGATTGGAGGTCGGTTGATTATGACTCCAAGTGCTAAGCCTATACATCAAAAGGTAACTGGTAGATTGTATAGCCGGATTGAAACTTTTCTTGAACAAAATCCAATCGGCGAGGTTCTTGATGATGTTGATGTGCATTTAGAGGGTAAAGTTGTGCGGCCAGATATATTATTCTTTTCCGAGGGTCGTTTTGACATTCTTAGTGATACGTACCCCAATACTGCCCCTGACTTAGTTGTCGAGGTTTTGTCCCCCTCTACCGAAAACCACGATATTGTAACGAAAACACAATTATACTACGATAACGGAGTTAGGGAGTATTGGATAGTATCTCCTATCGAAAAATGGGTACAAGTTCTTGTGGTTGGTGACAGAGGTTGGATTCTAAAAGCACTTAACCAGGAAGACATACTGTCCACCCCTCTTTTACCTGGATTAGAAATAAAACTGAAAGCTATTTTTGTATAAATAAAGTTAGCTTCGAAGTTAACGGCATAAAATAAGCCCCCCTCTGTGGAGCTTTCCATTGCGAGTAAGGTGAATATGCAGACACCTGGTGAGACACCGGATCGAACGGGATTACCGGCGATCCTGGAAAGGTGGGAGACGGAAACCAGCCGTGGAAACGCCGCGGGACCAGGAGAGAACCCCGCCGGTCCCCGGATGAAGCCACTCTCTCGAAGGCACTCTTCGACCACTCCCACGAACACAAAAAAACCCCGGCCCGTTGAAGCCATGGTGTTACCGGCTGGTCGTCCGCCGTTCCTCCGGGTATCCCATTGGAGTGAGTGCCCAACGCCCCCGGGAATAAGGCGGGTATACTGTTTGCCATCCCGCAGTATGGCCGGCCACACGTTAACCATCTCAGGAAGCCCGTTTACTGGCATGAAGAATGGTAATCCCAACAATTTCATCTCCCCGGTAACGAACCACGATGTCATCCTCGGTTAACTCACTGTCATCAGCCGCTACCGGTTCTTCCTAAAAATGAACATAAAGGACGTCCCCTGCAGAGTCGTACGATATGCGCAACAGGGGAAGGCCTGAACTCATCACCACATGCGAAAGCGCTTCGGCTAATTTGACGTAGCTTATTGCTTGGGCCATACGACCACCCTCTTTTCCAGTTGCCCGATTCGCCTCGTGAGAAAGGAGGTAATCACAAAACCATCATCCGGCCCCGTCTCCTTGTAAGCCACTACCCTGAACTTTCCAGGGCTCACCCATATTTAAGCATTAACGCGACGCGAGGGACTTCCGGTAAAGCCAGTTATGTTAAGCCATGCTTATGTGGTTCCGGACCGGGTACCCCCGGACAAGCCACTTCGGAGGCAACGCATTACTCGTCCCATTCGTCCCCTGAATCCGGATACTGTTCGGGTGACTGGCCCCGCTTTTCCACCACCACAGGGTATACGGTGCCGTCGCTCTCCCTTTCCTCCACACCCACCAGTTCCGCCACGTGCCACCACTCGTCGCCGAAATCGAAGAGGTAGGTGAACCAGTCCCCCACGGATAGACCCAACCGGTTTATGGCCGCTTTCGCGGCGTCCTTTTCCGGCGCCCCTCCCGTCAACTGCCTGAACAATCCCATCGGGCCCTGTTCTTCTTGCGGAACGGTATACTCCTCGTCCCCGATATAGAAGGCGTAGAGATGCGCGTCCCACCGGTCGAAGGCCTCGTATATGGCATCGTGCAGGTCTTCCAGGGTCTGGTCCCCCCTTACGGCGATCAGCCGCCAGGGGGCCCGGGGCCTTTTCTTCAGTTTTTGACCCAGGTACACCTTGAAGGTGTATACTTTCTCCAGACGTCTCCTTCCTTTCGGGGAGACATTCTTACTCGAAGACTTACCTGATCCTTCCGGTGATTCCCGGGAATTGACCCCCTCCCGTCGCACGTCAAGCACGTCCACGATGTGCAGCCGGTCTTTGCCCGGGGCCGGAAAAAGCACGTAGGTGAAACGGTCGCCGGCCGAAAAGCAGTCGCCGATCACCACCTTCCGGTCATCCTGACCGATGCTGCCGTAACACTGAATGTCTATTTCGTTATCCCTGGTGACGGCCCCGCATATGAATCCATAGGGATCCCGGCCGAAAGCCGGCTCCAGGATCCGGCGCAGGTCGTTCAGGCTCTGGCCGGCCCTGATCTCAATGATCCGGTGCCGCTCAGGCTCGTTTTCCGGGTAGACCTTCAGGAAGTATATCTTTGGCTGGCTGCGCCTCCGTGCGATCTTTGCGGCCTTCGGTTCGTACACCTCGAAAATGTCGCTCACCTTCCCCCTGTTCGTCCGCAGACAGGTTTTTGGTCCCGAATCTCACCTGTTACACCCAAAACAATCGGTCTGCGGTAGTTCGCCGCACCGGCGATATTTTCCTCCCCCGCCGTACCCATTTGCCCTAAACTTTGATGAAAAGAGACAGGTATCGTGCCCCGGCAAGAGAATTCCCCGGATGTAGAAAGGATTCCCGGAGTATTTGCGTCTAAAAGAGGCGGCGGCACCGGGAAATACCGGCTTGTTAACCGGTTTTCCCGAACCGGGTCACCCGAGATACGATTCCAGGGGCAAACGCAGATGGAAATAGGCCGCCAGCACATCCCGGACCACCGGGGCGGCGGCCACCTCGCCCGCACTGGCATGCTCCACCACCGCCGCCACCGCCACCTGCGGGTTATCGACCGGCGCAAAAGCAACAAACAGGGAATCACTGCCCATGCCGGGGGTGGTCTGGGCGGTACCGGTCTTGGCGCCGACCGGTACGGGAAAACCATGAAAAGGAATGACGGCTGTACCCCCGAAGCCACTCGCGCTGGTTACAAGCGACATACCCTTCTTGATGGAGGCGAAAACCGACGCCGGTACCGGCAGTTTCTCCATCACCCGGGGGACGGTTTTTTGGACCAGGCGGCCGGACGGCGTAGTGATACTCTGGACCAGGTAGGGCCGGTAACGCGTTCCGCCGTTGGCGATGGTGGCCACGTAGTCGGCCAGTTGCAGGGGGGTCACCAGATCGTATCCCTGGCCTATGGACATGTTCAGGGTGTCATAACGGTGCCAGGCGGTGTCCCAGGCGTACTGGGACCGGTAATAGGCCTTGAGGCCGGCCACCGCCTTCAGGTAACCGGGGGCGGATTTATCGCCGCCGTACTGCTGCAGAAGGGCTTTTTCCTTTTGTTGCAGGATAAAGTGGATATAGTTGGCGACGGTGGCCCCCTTGTACGCGGGGTCGGGCACCACCCCGGTCTGTTCACCCGTGAGGCGGATTCCGGTCTTTTGCCCGAATCCGTACGCCTTGGCCCACTGGACGATAGGCTGCCAGCCAAGTTTCAAACCCAGCTTCCAGAAAAAGGTGTCATTGGAGACCTGGATCGAGTGGATCAGGTTCATCCAGCCGAAACCGGGAGTGTACCAGTTGTGGAAAACGTGCCGGCCCAGTTTCACATAGCCCGGGTCGTACATGAGGGTGGACGGGGTTATGGTATGGTCGGCCAGGGCCGCCGTGGCCAGGACCATCTTAAACGTGGATCCGGGCGGATAGGCCAGAAGGGCCCGATTGAGAAACGGATGACCGGGGGCGTCGATGACACCGGTCACCTGCCTGCCCGGCAGCATGCCGGTAAAGACGGCCGGGTTGTAAGACGGATAACTGGCCATGGCCAGGATCTTCCCGGTATGGACGCTTTCCAGCACCACCGCCCCTCCGGTTACCTGCTTCCCCCTGATCGTCCGCGCCTTTTTGACCACCGCCGCCAGGGCCTTCCGGGCGGCCGCCTCCAGCCGGGCGGAGATGGTCAGGGTCAGGTTGTCCCCCTGCCGGGGGCTGACCTTGCCGACCTCACCGAGAACGGTTCCGCTGGCGTTGACCTCCATTTCCCTGACTCCGTCCCGGCCGCGTAAATACTTTTGGTAAGTATTCTCTATCCCGGCCTGGCCGTATTGATCGTTCAGATAATACCCGTCGTGAGGATTGGCGGCCAACTCGCCCGGTGTAATGTCGCTGACGTAGCCCAACACATGGGCGGCCAGGTCTTTATAGGGATAATACCGCTCGGGGGTGGCGCTGATAAAGACTCCGGGCAGCTCGTACTTGTGTTCCTCGATCTTGTTTACAGTGGCCTGGCTTATGTTCTGAGCCAGGCTGATAGGTAGATAGAGTTCTCCTTCTTTCTTATACTGACCGATAGTCTGCAAAATTTGAGAGGTCTTTTCTCCGAGCAACGCCGACAGTTTTCCGATTACCATGTTCTTGTTTTTCATATCGGGATAAAGCAAGGAGACACCGAATTTTGCGGTATTTCCCACCAGCAGGTGCCCGCTCCTATCGTAAATATTACCCCTGGCTGCCGGTACTGGGTCGAGACGCATGTAGTTTTGCGTGGCTAAAAGATTATATTTTCC
>JAJYZD010000100.1 GCA_021800315.1 Bacillota bacterium
GTGTTCCGCCTCCCGACCAGGGCCGCCAGAATGCCCACGGCAGCCGGCAGGCCTCCCCCGGCCATATCGGCCACCTGGATGCCCGGTATCACCGGCGGGACGTCGGCCGGTCCGGTCAATCCCAGTATCCCGGCCAGAGAGATATAGTTTATATCATGTCCGGCCCGGCTGCGGTAGGGACCGTCCGCGCCGTAACCGGTCAGAGAGCAGTAAATCAGTCCGGGATTGAACTCCTTCAACCCTTCATACCCCAGACCGAGCCTCTCCATCACGCCCGGCCGGAAACCCTCCACCAGGACATCGTAATGCTTAACGAGACGGCGTACGATTTCCTGTCCTTCACGATGTTTGATATTTAACCGCATGCTTTCTTTGTTACGGTTGAGGGCCCAAAAGTAGGCGCTGTTCCCATCCGTCACCTTGGGCCCCATGTCCCGGATATAATCACCTTGGGCCAGATCTTCCACTTTCAGAACCTGTGCTCCCAAGTCGGCCAACAGCAGGGTAGCATACCCTCCCGGCAAAAGGCGGGTGAAATCCAAGACTTTTATCCCGTCCAAAAGCTTAAATGCCATTACCATTCACTCCGTATCTTTCCCGCAGGAGCCGTTTCGGCACCTTGCCCGCCGCGTTGTGCGGCACGGCGGAAACAAATTCCACCACGATGATGTCCCAGGGTCGCCCGCTTTGGACCGGCTATTCGCCGGGGGCCGCCGGGTAAAAGCTTTGTCCGTAAAGTTTTTGGCTCAAACCGGTCAGATCCGCCCACTTCAAAGGACCACCTTTGTCAGGGGGAAAACCGATACCCCAGATCGCCCCCATATCAATGGACCGGTGGTCGTCGACAACGCCCTTCGCCAACAGCTCCCGGCCCACCTGAACAAAAGGATGATACAGCATGTCCTGGATCCCGTGCCGGGAATAATCCCCCGGCTGGCCCGGGACGGGAATCAAGGGCAGCACTTCCGGGTCCACGCGGCCGTCCTTCAGGTAAAATCCCCGGCCGGATTTTTTGCGTCCGAAACGTCCCGCCCGCACGAGGTTTTCCAGAATTACGGGCGGTCGCCGCCCGAGGGATTTGGTCAAGGCGGCATGGACAACGTCGATACCCACCTCGTCCATCAGTTTGACCGGACCCAGCGGAAAGCCGAAGAGCACCATGGCTTCATCTATTCCTTCGATAGTTACGCCTGATTCGAGCAATTCGAAAGTCTTAAGCAAATAGGGGGAAAGCATGGCGTTGACGACGAAGCCGGGATGGTCGTTACAGAGCAAGGGCCGCTTCCTGATAGCCCCACAGAAGTGCAATAAGCTGCTTATCGTATGCGCACCGGTTTTCTCACCCCTGATGACTTCCAGCAATTCCATTTGCCAGACCGGCGAAAAGAAGTGCAAGCCGGCAAAGCGCTCGGGTCCGCTTACGTTTTCAGCCAACCTGGATATCGGTATACCGGAGGTATTGCTGGCTATCAAACACTCCCGGGGAACAACCACACAAAGCTCACGATAAACCTCCGCCTTAACATCCGGATCTTCAAAAACAGCCTCGATAACCAGATCAACATCATTGAAATCGTGAGTCCACTCGCTGACCGGCTTAATAAGATCCACCAGGGAGTCAACATCTGCGCGGCCTTCCCTTTTGAGTATACCGTCAAGGGTATTGCGCACAAACTCTGTACCTGCCTGGAGCGCCTCAGGTATATCCTTGACGACTACCGGAATACTCATCCGTCTCAATATGTCAATGGCAATGCCCCGGCCCATGGTACCGAAGCCGAGCACCGCCGCCTTTTTTACCGGCTTCGGGGAGAAACCGGGCGGAACGTCAGCCAGGGCCTTGTCCTGGTACGATTTCAGAAAGAAGGTATTTATGCTTCCTTCAGCTTCCGGAGTAGCAGCCGCCTCCAGAAAACATTCCCGCTCAATCTCAAGACCCTCCGCCAGCGTCCTGCGCAACCCCTCCCGCATGGCCTTCAGAGCCAGCCCGGGCGCGGGCAACTCCCTGCCGCGGGCGGCCTCCACCACCTGGCGGTGCGCTTCCGCCAGCCGGGAATCCAGATTGGAAAAATCAGGTTCCGCTCTTTGTAAAACCCCTTTCCCGCTGATAATCTCCAGAAGAAAATCCCGCGCTTTGGCCGCCAGATCCTTTTCGGCCACCAGACCGTCAATCAGGCCGAGGGCCAAGGCCGTCCCCGCGGGGACCACCCGTCCCCGCAGGATCAGATCGACGGCCGGACAGCCGATCAACCTGGGCAGACGCTGGGTTCCACCGCCGCCGGGAATCAGTCCCAGACTGCATTCCGGCAGGCCGAAAACGGTCCGGGGATTGTCCGAGGCGATGCGGGCGGTCATGGCCAGGGCCAGTTCCAGTCCTCCGCCCAGACAGGGACCGTTGACGGCGGCCAGGGTCGGAACGCCGAGGGCGGCCAACCGGGAAAACAAGCTGTGGACAGTGGCGACCAACCCGCCCAGCCCCGGCCCGTCGACGGAGTGCCCGCGCAGGCCGGTCTCAAGGACGGTTCGGAGATTAGCCCCGACATGAAAGCTGTCCGGCTTTCCGGAAAGGAACAGAACGCCCTCCACATCCTTGCCCCGTTTTTCCAGTTCCGCGATCAGCCGGGCCAAATCGGCCAGCGCGGCACCGGTCCAGGTATTCACCTTCTCCCCCGGGGCATCCATCCTGACGACGACCAGCCCCCCGGCCGACTCCCACTGGAAAGTCCTTTCATCACCGGTGACAATCCTCATGCCGGTACTCCTTTCCCATCAGTTGTTATAAGCCCGGTTGCCGCATGGTCACCGAATACCTTTCAATTAAGATAAACTTGCGCACCTTACCGGTAGGTGTACGGGGAATGTCATCGGTAAATATCACTCTCTTGGGTACTTTGTAGTCGGCAAGCGTCTTTCGCGAATAACCGAGGACATCCTCTTCACTTATCCCGGTATCAGGCTTCAAGACTATAACCGCAGTAACAGCCTCACCCCATTTTTCATCCGGCAGCCCGACCACCGCCACGTCTGCCACTCCCGGCTGGGCGAGAAGCACTTCTTCGATCTCGGTAGCAAAGATGTTTTGACCACCGCTGATTATCATTTCGCTTTTTCTGCCGACCAGATACAGATAACCATCCTCATCGAATTTACCTAAATCCTTGGAATGCATCCATCCGTTCTTAAAAGTTTCTTTTGTTTTCTTTTCCTCCTTGTAATAGCCTCCGGGAGATGAAACAGTTCTAATCAGAACTTCGCCTACTTCCCCACGGGGAACCTCTTTACCGTCATGGTCAACTATCATTATATCGGTAAGCGGCGCCGCCGCTCCGCAGGAACCCGGCTTTTCCCTCTTGACCTCCGGAGTGATGGAGGCTACGAAACCGGCGTCCTGGAGGCCGTAATACTCATAAACGTTCGGAGTGATGCGTTGCCATACTCCTTCCAAAACAGGGATCGGCAGCGGGGCGCCGATAAAACTCACCCCCCGCAAGGAATCCCGGCTATATTGGTCCAGGGCGGGAGACTGCAGAACCACCCAGGCCATGGTGGCCACCCAGGAAGAAAACGATATGCTTTCCCTTTCGATGGTTTGCATTACTCCCGCCGGTTCGAAATCCCTGACGACCATCTTCGCCCGTCCGTACACCGCGGCAAAGACGTGCAGGAATCCGGCTCCCGCATACAGGGGCAATACGATCAGGATATTGTCATTTTGCGTATAGTTGCTGAAAGAGTACTCCATTAAAGCATTGAGGCAAATCACGTACTGGCTTTGCAGTATACCCTTCGGTAATCCGGTCGTACCGGAGGTAAACAAAACCATCATCGGATCGTGTTCATCGATTTCGACATCAGGCTCGTTTACGGATTGGTTTGCCAGTATCTCTTCGTACAATTCGTCACCATCCGTCGCGCCCTCACCAATGAGGATACGCCTTCTGGCCCCGAGTTCCTCTCCTGCCGTTTGAACCAGTCCCTTGAATTCTTCCGCATAGACAAATACCTTTGCTTCAATGAAGTTAACCAGGTTGACAATCTCACCCGCCGAAAGCCGGTAGTTGAGCGGGGCGATAATCCCGCCTGTTTTGGCGCACGCAAAATACAACTCCACAAATTCAGTGCGATTGGTGCAGAGAACGGCAACGAAATCGCCCTTTTCAATACCCATTGCCAACAAAGCATTGGCCAGCTTATTTACCCGGTCATGCAATTCCCTATAAGAATACCTTTTATCCCTGGCGGCGTCCACCAGGGCTTCCTTCCGCGGGAAGGCCAGCGCAGCATTCCTTAAAATAGCCCCGATGTTTATGCCAGCCATCAATCTCTCCTGACACATGGTTAACCCTCCTCACAAACCAAATTGAGAACGCAGTCTGTTATTAGCGGTAGAGTGCCCCATATTGCTTCCTTATGGAGACCTTATCGACCTTTCCGGTGGCCAGCTTTGGTATGTCTTTTACCATCTCGATCACCTGCGGCCGCTTGTAGCCGGCCATTGCCTCTTTACAATAGGCAACGACCTCACTTTCCGACAGACTTTCACCTTGCCTGACAACTATAAGGGCCATCACCCCCTCGCCCCACTTTGCATGCGGAACACCGATCACCGCGCTTTCCATTATCTTGGGATGCCGGTTGAGAACTTCCTCCACCTCGGCGGCGAAAATATTTTCACCACCACTCTTGATCATATCCTTTTTCCGGCCCGCAAAATAGTACAACCCGTCATCATCCCGGCGCAAGATGTCGCCGGTGTGCAGCCAGCCGCCCCGCATAACCTCGCTGTTGAGTTCGTCGGCCTTGTAGTAACCGTGACACACATTCGGCCCCCGGATAACGCATTCGCCGGCTGCGCCCACGGGCACGTCGGCATCCCGGTCGTCGACCAGCCGAACCTCGGGGAAGAAAATGGGTCGCCCGACCGTATCGGGGTTTCGGTCTTTGTGTTCGGGCGTGGCGATCATCACGATCGGCGCGGCCTCCGTCAATCCATAGGACATCATGACGTTGACTCCGAAATCTCTGGCCAGCTTTTCATGGGCCTTGGGTGGCAACAGCCCCCCCGCGCCCAGGCAGCATTCCAGGGAAGAGAAATCATACTCTGCGGCGTTGGGCAGGCGGGACAGAAGGATCCACATTTCCGGCGCCAGGTAGGTGTAGGTCACTTTTTCCCTGCTGATCGCGGCGGCCAGATCGGCGGCTTGAAAACCGCCGCGCAGGGGGAGGATAACGACCCGACCGCCCGCGAGCAGCACCGGTAAAGCTACGCAGTGCAGGCCGGCCGTGTGGAACATCGGCACGGCCACGACCGCGCTGCGCAGGGCTTGCGGTGACAAAACCAGGTTGAAGCCCATGGCGTTCCACAACCAGTTTCCGTGGGACAGCATGGCCCCCTTGGGTTGGCCGGTGCTGCCCGAAGTATACATGATGGCCTGTATATCGGCCAGGTCCGCTGCATTTTCCGGTTCGTCCGCAGAACCCGACGCGATGATTTCCTCGTAGTCCAGACGGCCACTCCTTTTTCCCCCGCCGAGGCAGATCAATCCGCCGGGCGCCAGAGCGCCGGAATCCACCTCAGCCAGCCTCTCCTCAAGATAATCGTGGTAAACGACAAACCCGGCCTTACTGTGTTGGACAAAGAAGCGGACCTGGCCGGCGGTATACCGGAAATTCAAAGGGACCACCCAGGCTCCGGCTTTAGACAAGGCCAACTGAAGTTCCATGACCTGGTTGCAGTTATCCATAAGCAGTGCTACTTTGTCGTTTGGCCGCAGGCCTAGCGAAATCAGGCCGTTGGCCAACTTATTGACCCTTTGTCTCAGCTCATTATAGGTAATTCTGTTATCACCACATACCAACGCCTCCCGCTCAGGTTGATACCTCGCCCAATGGTCCACGACAATGGAGATATTCACTGTTTTTCACCTCCACTCGCTGAGCGCTGATTGATTTCCCTCAGTTGACGGCGCAACACCTTTCCCACTGCATTCTTAGGCATCTCCTCAAGGAATTCGACCACCCGGGGTACCTTGAAAGTCGCCAGTTCCCGCCGGCAATGAGCGATGATGTCCGGCCCGGAGACCTTACCCCGGTATTCACCCTTCAGGGAGACGTACGCCACTACCGCTTCGCCCTTGTATTCGTCAGGTACCCCGATAACACTGGCTTCTATCACCCCGGGGTGCCGCATGATTACGTTTTCCACCTCCAAAGGCGCGACATTATAGCCCGAGGTGATAATCAAATCCTTATAGCGGTCAACGAAATAGAGAAAATCCTCTTCATCGAGATATGCCGCGTCACCTGTGTGCAGCCAGCCGTCAGCGGTAAACGACTTTTCAGTTTCTTCCGGCTTATGCCAATAGCCCTTGGCTACCCCGTCCCCTCTAAACATCACTTCGCCGGTCGTTCCCCGCGGAACTGTTTCCCCATTGTCATTGATCACTTTCAACTCTCCACCGATAACTACGCCGACGGCACCGGGTTTTCTCTTCAGTGGCATGCTCAATACCGCCGTACCCTGGGCCGTGGTTTCGGTTAAACCGTAACCGTCATACAGGTACTGTCCGGTCACCGCATCCCATTTTTCCTTGACCGCGCGGGGAAGGGGGGCGCCACAGGAGAGGGCGGTCCGAACACCCCGGAGGTCGTGATCGGGAAAGCCGGGATGATTTAAGAGCGCTATAAAAAGCGACGGCGGGGCAAAAATTATGGTTACTTTTAATTCGTCAATCAACTTCAAACAATCCTCAGGATGGAACAAAGGGATCAGCACCACCGTACCCCCCGCATAAAGCACCGGGAGTTGCAACAGACAATAACCGGAAGCATGGAACATGGGCATAACCTGCATATCCACATCGTCTTCGGTGAGATCAAAAATATATTTCGAAGGATGGGCGGCGGCCCAAATGTTCTTGTGGGACAGCATGACTCCTTTCGATACCCCGGTGGTTCCGGCTGTGTACAGCAATAGTGATAAATCATCATCCGGATTTATGTCCACACTTAGAGGCGAGGCTTCTTGCCCGGCCAATAAGGCGGTAAAATCATGGGTGCCGGTAATCGTACGCTTGTCGGAGGCAAAAAGCCTGGGGATATCTCCGCCATCCTCGGCGAAATCTTTCAGGTTGGTTAAGATTACATTGGCTATGGGTGCATTCTTCCTAACTTTTTCCACAAGGGGATAGAAGGAGTCCAGTGCTATGATCGTATCACAAGCGGAATCCTTCAGTTGATATTCAATCTCTTTTTCCTTGTACATGACATTCACCGGCATGGCAACGGCGCCGGCCTTGTTAATGGCGAAATAAGCAATTGTATGCTGGATACAATTGGGCAGCATCGTGGCCACCCGGTCACCTTTTCTTACGCCCAGGGTGGTAAGCGACCGGGCCAGTTGATCAGTCAATTTATCCAGTTCGGCAAAAGTCACGTTCCGGCCCAGGCAGACAAGGGCCGTTTTATGCGGCCACCTGTCCGCCGACTGCCTGAGTATTTCATATACGGGCAGGTCCGGCAACGGTGGTATGTCCTGCAGGGACCACCCCGGGTCAAACTTAACGTAGGACAGGTTGCTTTTCATCACTTTCCCTCCCGAATATTTACTGCTTCCCGTGCCAGTTCGGCAAACCGGATCATGGCCGCGGGATTCCGGATCGAATCCAGGTTGACGGCCGTTTCCACGCTCGCGCCCGCCAGGATTTTTTTGACCGGCACCTCCAGCTTTTTACCGTTCAGGGTACGGGGTACCTCGGTGATCTGGAATATCCCGTCGGGGACATGGCGCGGTGTCAGGCTGGTTCGAATGGCGTGTCTGATCCGGGCTTTGAGGGGATCATCCAAAACCAGGCCCTCCCGTAAAACCACGAAGAGAGGCATGTAATATCCGCCTTCCGGCAGTTCCAGCCCTACAACCAGGCTGTCCGCAACCTCCGCCAGATCCTCGACCGCGCTGTAGATTTCGCTGCTCCCCATTCTGACGCCCATTCGGTTCAAGGTGGAGTCCGACCGGCCGTAGATCACGCCACTGCCCCGCGCCGTGATTTTGACCCAGTCTCCGTGACGCCAGATGCCGGGATACATGTCGAAATAACTGTCAAAATATTTTTGGTTCCCGGGGTCACCCCAGAAGAACAGCGGCATGGAAGGCATTGGTCCGGTGATGACCAGTTCGCCGACTTCGTCAACCAGCGAACGGCCTCTATCGTCAAAGGCCCGGGCGTCCACCCCCAGCAACCGGCACTGCAATTCTCCCGCATGAACCGGTAGGAGGGGACAGCCTCCCAGGAAGGCCGTGCAAACGTCTGTACCGCCCGCAGTGGAAGCAAGCCAGGTGTCACTCCCGACCTGCCCGTAGACCCATTCGAAGCCCTCCGGGGGAAGGGGGGAACCAGTGGAGCCGATAAACTTCAAACGAGTCAGATCGTGGTTTTTGCCGGGCTCCAGCCCCGCCTTCATACAGGCGGTCAAAAAGGCCGCGCTGGTGCCGAAATGGCTCGTACCGGTATCGGCGATGAACTTCCACAATACTCCCGGGTCGGGGTAAACGGGGTTGCCGTCATAAAGCAAAACGGTGGCTCCCACCAGCAAGCCTCCCAGCAACATGTTCCAAACGACCCAGCTGGGGGTGACGAACGAGAAGAAGCGGTCTCCCGGCTGCAGATCCTGGTGCAGTCCCAGGTATTTTAAATGTTCGACCACAATGCCGCCCTGACCCTGCACGATAGCCTTCGGCAGGCCGGTGGTACCGGAGGAATAAAGTATCCACAACGGGGTTTCAAACGGGACCTGCTCGAAGAACATCAATCCTTCCCCGACCAGGATATCCTCCCAGGTCAAAGCATCCTCCGAACCCGTGCCACCTTGATCCGGAAAGAGATAGGGTACCGTGACGGTCTTCTCCAGCGTCGGCAGGCCCCGCCGCAGTTCGGCCACCGTGGAACGCCGGTCGAAGGGTTTCCCTCCGTACTGGTAACCGTCCACCGCAAAGAGGACTTTGGGCCCGATCTGCCGAAACCGGTCGACGACACTGCGACTGCCGAAGTCAGGCGAGCAACTGGACCACACCGCTCCCAGGGCGGCACAGGCCAGAAAGGCAACCACGGCTTCCGGTATGTTCGGCAGGTAGGCCGCCACCCGGTCGCCCCGCCGGACGCCCAGGTCGCGAAGCCAGGTGGCGACCGACGCCACCTGGCGCCCAAGGTCCGCCCAGGAAAGCGCGGTCAGGGGGCGGATCTCGGACTGGAACAATAGAGCGGGATGGGCCGGAGACGAATTGCGGAAAACATGCTCGGCGTAGTTTAACTCGGCCCCCCCGAACCAGCGCGCACCGGGCATGGTTTTCTCCCCCAGCACGCTTGTATAGGGTTTGGAGGCTTTGATCCGGTAAAATTCCCAGATCGACGCCCAGAAATCCTCGACGTGGCCAACGGACCAATCCCAGAGGTCATGGTAGTTATCAACTCTCACCCTGGGGTTCCGCCCGACGCCCAGCCAGTTTATATACCGGGTCATGTTGGCCTGGTCAACGAGTTCCCGGGATGGTTCCCAGAGAAGGCTTCCTTCGCGAATCGTCCGCATGGCGGCGTTCACCTCCGGGTTATTTCCGCATCCGGGGCATCAGACCGACTTAAGAAGGTCCCGCATAATGATCATCTTTTGGATCTCCGATGTACCTCCGCCAATCGCGTGGATTTTTGCGTCCCTCATCATCCTTTCCACCGGAAACTCCTTCATATAACCATAGCCGCCCAATATTTGTACAGCTTCAGTGGTTACCCTCATACACACCTCCGACGCATAGAGCTTGGCGTACGATGCCAGGCGATTGGTTTCCCTGCCCCTTCCACCCTGGGCCACCGTACTGGTACCTTTATAAACAAGAAGCCTCGACGCTTCAATTTCCACGGCCATATTAACCAGTTTGTCCTGGATCAATTGAAACATCGCAATAGGCTGGCCAAACTGGGTCCTTTCCCTCGCATAACGAAGAGAAAATTCATAGGCACCCCTGGCTACCCCGACAGACAAGGCCCCCATGAAAAGCCTTTCCGTATTGAGGCCGCTCATCTGCACAAAAACTCCCTTGTTTTCTTCCCCCACCAGGTTTTCTCTGGGTACGACACAATTCTCAAACACAAGCTCCCCCGTTGGTGAACCACGCCAGCCCATTTTTTCAAATTTCCTGCCGGCGATAAATCCCGGAAATTTTCGTTCCACGACAAAAGCACTGATCCCGTGGGGACCCAATTCGGGATCAGTTTTCGCGTATACAATAAACGCATCACCAATGGGGCCATTGGTGATGAAAGTCTTTGTCCCGTTTAATACATAATAATCTCCTTTCAGTTCGGCGCGGGTTCTCATAGAGGTAACATCAGAACCTGCCTCCGGTTCGGTCATAGCAATACCGCCGATCATTTCACCGGCGCACATGGGTGGCAGATATTTCTCTTTGAGCTTTTCGCTTCCGTTTCTACAAAGGTTGTCACTGAATAAATCGGCATTGGCACCAAAAGCTATGCAGGTAGACGCGCACACCGCCGCCAGTTCCTCCGCCACAATCATCATATCCATATAGGTACCCCCGGCACCACCGTATTCAACCGGAATAGTGATTCCCAGGAGGCCCATCTCGCCCATTCTCTTAAAATTATCGTGAGGAAATTTCTCATCACGATCAATTTCGTAAGCAAGGGGCGCGACATCCTTCTGAGCAAACCTTCTTACCGTTGACGCCAGCAACAATTGTTCCTCAGATAACTGAAAATCCATAGCGTTCCCCTTCTCTTTGTATATTTTTTCATACTTAAGAGTTTGCCCTGTGTTCCATCTAAGCCATCAACCGTACCCCGGCAACCCTTGTTTCGTTTAAGGCGCAGATCATTGTGGAACGATTCGGCATACAAGCAGGTAAAGCTGTCAGGATTTTAGAATGCCTTATTTACCTGTAAATACAGCCTCCCTCTTTTCCCTGAACGCGGCCAATGCCTCGCTGAAGTCTCTGGTTTGGAAGGACATGGCCATTGAATAAGCTTCGTATTCCAGCATGGCACCTAGATCCATCACTTCTGACTGGTTCAATCCCGTCTTAACCATCCCGATTGCCTTGCTCGCTCCCTTAGCCAACCGGTCGGCCCACTCCTCAACAACTGCCTCAAACTGGTCCACCGGGACCCATTTACTGATCAGCCCGATTCTTTGGGCTTCCATGGCTGATACGGCATCTCCCAGCAGAGCCATTTGTTTGGCCCTGGCCATTCCCACCAGCCTCGGCAGGAAATAAGTTCCCCCCAGGTCCAGGGACAGGGAACGCTGCGTGTAAATCTGGGCAAGCACCGCATCCTCACGCGCGATAGTCAAGTCGCACATCAGCGCCAGGTTCAGTCCGCCACCCACCGCCGCACCGTTTATAGCGGCAATAACAGGTTTTTCCAGGCCGTACCAGTTGTAAATTGCCTGACCGGCCTTTTTCAACGCCTGCCTGACCGCCGACGAGTCGTTCACATTTAGTTCCTCCGCCAGGTCGTGCAGGTCGGCGCCGGAGCAGAAGGCCCGCCCCCTTCCGGTGATTACCACCACCCTGACACCATCATCATCCCTTAAAAGTCTACACACCTGGTCCAGTTCGTCGAACATCTTGAGAGTCATGGCGTTGTATCGTTCGGGCCTGTTTAATGTCACCCTGGCCTTGCCGTCCTTTATTTCCAGGATGATCGTCTCATAGTTCATTTAATTCCCCCCCGATAATCTACTTTCGCTAACCAACCGACCGGCCGTCCAAACGTCTCTTCTACGGGCTGAACCGTTTATATAGACTTATCCTCCGGAACCGCCAGGCGTTCCATCGCCAGTTTCTGCAGCACGCTGAAGCTGTCCTTTCCCTCCGGGGAGGTCGGCCACTCCCCCTTCCATTCCAGAAAATCGCCGGGGATTTCATATTCGGCCATCATACCGTTCCTCGCAACGTAAGCAAACCTTAGCATAGGCCACTAATTACGCAGAGGGAGGGAGTCTTAGCGGAATGGCATAAGGCAGGACGCTTACACGTCGCCCCCGCCATCCGCAGAGTCCTC
>JAJYZD010000101.1 GCA_021800315.1 Bacillota bacterium
CTCAGTTGAATTTGACCCGTCACTAGTGACCTTGTTTTTGCGCACTTTTTTGTCGGGTGCAGCGGGGGGAGATCACCTAAAATGCCTGGGCTGGCGGTCGCCCAACGCCACATTCCTGAAGTCGGGTCAGTCAGTCCCCTGGTAATGGTGGTGCACGGACCGGGTGGTGTCAGAGAAGCAGCTGTGTCAAGATCCCGCGGCCGGGGATGACGACGGCACGCCGGGGCCACAATAGCGCCCTTCGCGGCTGATCCCTAGGATGGGCGATTCTGGGGTGACCATGGTAGCTAGACTCTCCCGGACAGAAAGCGGTGTCCGGGGTAGGATTTTTTCGGGCGACAAAAGGCGCCCACTATTTCGCGACGGCTGACACCTAGTGTCACCGGTCCGCACAGGGCGGCTGCTGTTGAGGGGCAGTTCTTTCACGGGATCGCCCTGTAGGGCTGTTGGGCTCCAAGTTGTCAAGACATCGGCGGCGCGCTGTCAGCAGTCAGCCACCTGGCCGCCCCTGGTAAGTCTCGCCCAATGACACAGATATGCTCATCCCTGGCCCAATCCAAGTGCCAGGGGAGGCTGGTCTTTGCCCTAAGTCCGGCTGGAGTCAAATACTGGCTAATATTCCTATATCCGAGATCACTTTTTCCCTGGGGAAAACATTTCTTTTCTGGGGAGGCCCCTGACTTATGGCTGTCTGAAGCGTGAGTGGTAGGCCGCAGGTCGGAACTCAAATACTCCTGACATATTGATTCTACATAAAGGCCGCAATCCCTTCTATCGGAGAAACTATTTTACGGTACTAGCAGGGTGGCCCTATTAGTGAGCGCATTGATAAAAACGACCATAGGGTGATATATCTTTCAGTGAGCGTTGGGATCCATTTTGGTACCCTTTCCGGTGAGCGAATCCAACAGTACCTTGAAAACTGGTTAGAGGCTATCAAGCCTAACACGCGGCCCAATACCTTTGCAAGTTGCCGAAGGGCTGCTGCAAAGTATTCTGAGTTACTGGGGAACATATTGTTAAATAAACTCACAGGGCTTCATATTCAACAGGCCGTCAATAGTGAAAGTAATAAAGGGGTTCTGGCTCCAAGTACTATTTTGTTGCATCTAACTAAGTTCCGCGTGGCGCTGACCCAGGCTGTAGACTGGGGTATAATTCCCAAGAGTCCTGCAGTCAGGATAAAGAGTCCTGAATGCGAAAAGCCTGTAATTGAGTTCTGGGAAGAAAATGAAGCTAGGTTGTTTCTTTCAGTCGCCGAAAAGTATCGTTATTTCAGTTTGTTTTGGGTGGTACTTCATACTGGAATGCGAATCGGTGAATTGCTTGGGTTAACTTGGGAAGATGTTGACATGGAAAATGAGTTGGCGTATGTTCGGAGAACGGCGACTCAGTTTGGAGTAAATGCGCCGAAGTCGGCGTCAAGTAAGCGGGGGATTCCCCTTGATCCTGGAACTATAAAGGTGATCAGAAAGCACAGGAAGCAAATGATGGAGGAATCGTTTGCGAGAGGTCAGGGATGGACTGAAAAACATTATGTCTTCGTAAGTCGAAACGGGAAGAGGCTCACTAACTCAGGGATTAAAGGTTGTTTTCGTTGTGCTATCAAGCGCGCGGGTGTCAAAAGGATTACTCCGCACGGGATGAGACACACGTTTGCGACCAGCCTTCTTCATCGGGGAGTATCCCCGAACGAAGTAGCGGAGATTCTTGGGCATGCAGATGTGGCTACTCTGCTGAACACGTATGCCCACGCCCTGCCGTCCGACCGTAAGGCAGCTCTGGAGGCCATCGGCAAAGCCTTTGGCTAAAATCGCTCGGTGCACAACGGTGCACAAACGGGAAAACCGGGCTCCGAAAACCCCGTCGCCGTAAGGCTTCAGGCTATGTATTAAATTATCTAAGTGGTGAGATAATATGCCTGACAGGGTGACCCGGCCAATGGGAGCCCAAAACAATTTGACAGGGGAGGATCGAGGATGACCGCCGTTACCATGGACGAATATTTTGTCGGCGTTGCCAAGCGCCTGCCCGGTGAAGCCGAGCGTGTTCTGCGGGCATTGGTGGATCAGGGCAACATGAACAAGGAGGAGTTGTCGCTAACCGCCCGGGTGAAAAGGGCGGTACTGGATCACGTTATCATGCAACTATACGCCCTCGGGCTGGTGGAGGTCACGGCCGAAGGAAAGAGCCGGATTTGTAGCCTTACCAGATTGGGCCGGGAATATGTCAGTCTGGAAGGAATGGTAGTCTAACTCCCCGCGGGCTGGAAAACGTTTAGCAAAACCAGTGGGCGCCGACGGGAGCGTTATGGCGGTTGGGAAGAAAACCGCCGGCTTCCGGTCGCGCCTTTTTTCTGCATGGGAAGAGACTACTGCTGTTCGATGACCTGCCGGCGGCCGTTTTCTGTTGGTACCAGCCCGGTGGCCGACTTTCCATCGGGGGCCGTGAAACTGACTTTCATCGTGCCGCCAGGGTTTGTTTTTTGAACCGCCTTTCCCAGTGGGGCCGTAAGGCCGCCGCCAATGCGGGAAGCCCCGTCGGCCTGGTCCCTCTTTTTCATTGACTGGCCCGCGGCCGAACGATATAATCTGGAAGAGAAAGCTCACAAGCGGAGGCTTTGCTGTTGAAAGTTCTCGTCCTGGGCGGCGCCGGTTATATCGGCAGCCACGCCGTCTTAGCCTTGCGGGAGAAAGGCTTCGAGCCGGTGGTGCTGGACGATCTGTCCCGCGGCCACCGGGCTGCCGTAATAGGTGCCGGCCTGATCGAGGCGGATCTCACGGCCGTGGATCTGGCGGCGGTGCTGAAAGAGTCGGAGTGCGGAGCGGTCATGCACTTTGCCGCCCTGAGCCAGGTGGGGGAGTCGGTAAGCCGGCCCGACCTCTACTATCGGAACAACGTGGCGGGGGGCCTCCTCCTGTTGGACGCCATGGTTAAAAGCGGTGTGCGCTACCTGATCTTTTCCTCCAGCGCCGCCGTATACGGCGAACCTTCCCGGGTCCCGATCAGCGAGGATCATCCCACCGCTCCCGTCAATCCCTACGGGGCTACCAAGCTGGCTTTCGAAGGCGCGATGCGGTGGTACGCTCACGCTTTCGGCCTCAGGTACGCTTCCCTGCGCTATTTCAACGCCGCGGGAGCCCACCCCGACGGTCTGCTCGGTGAGGACCACCGGCCGGAAACCCATCTCATACCCCTCGTGCTCAAGGCCGTCCTGGGCGACTGTCCCATGGCGGTTTTCGGCAACGATTATCCCACCTATGACGGAACGTGTATCCGCGACTATATCCATGTCTGCGACCTGGCTTCGGCCCACCTTCTGGCCCTGCAGGCCTTGCTGGCCGGCGAGCCGTCTTCGGTTTTCAACCTGGGCACCGGCCGGGGCTACTCGGTCCTGCAGATGATCGAGACCGCCCGCCGGGTTACGGATCACGACATTTCTATCCAGTTGTCCCCCCGGCGGCCGGGGGATCCGGCCGAACTGGTGGCGGGGTCGCGGCTGGCCGGCGAGCGTCTGGGCTGGCGGCCGCGCTACCCGGAACTGGAGGACATCGTGACCCATGCCTGGCGTTGGCACCGGGCCCATCCGGAGGGATACCCGGCTTAGGGCCGCGGGAAAAGAGGTGTTACGATGGGTGAGGGCCTTTGGGGACACGCCCTGGAGCAGGAACTGGCCGCCGGCGCCCCCCTGGCCACACGGATGCGGCCGCAGATACTGACGGAGATGGTGGGCCAAAAGGAGGTGATCGGTCCGGGCAGCGTGCTGCGCCGGGCCATCGAAGGAGACCGCCTCTTTTCCATGATCTTCTATGGTCCTCCCGGCAGCGGCAAGACCACCCTGGCCGAAGTGGTCGCCAGGGTAACCCGGTCCCACTTCGAGACCCTGAGCGCGGTCAGTTCCGGCGTCGCCGATATCAAGCGGGTGGTGGGGGAAGCCCGGGAGCGCCGGGCCCTCTACGGTAGCCGGACGGTTCTCTTCATCGACGAGATCCACCGCTTCAACCGGAGCCAGCAGGACGCCCTCCTGCCGGCGGTGGAGAGCGGCTTGATCACACTGATCGGCTCTACCACCGAAAACCCCTTTTTCGCCGTCAACCGGCCCCTCATATCCAGAAGCCGCCTGTATCGATTTGATCCCCTGACCGCCGGCGACATCCGCACCTTGCTGGAGCGGGCCCTGGCGGACCCACAGCGGGGTCTCGGTAATTTTCGGGCGGCGGTGACCGAAGACGCTTTGAACCACCTGGCCGAAGGCGCCAACGGGGATGCCCGGGCAGCCCTCAACGCCCTGGAACTGGCCGTGATGAACGCTCTCCCCGGCGAGGACGGCGTGCGGCGGGTCGACCTGGCAGGGGCGGCCGAAGCGGCCCGCCAGCGGGTGTTGCAGTACGACCGGGAAGACGAGCACTACGACGTGGTATCGGCCTGGATCAAGAGCATGCGGGGCTCCGATCCGCAGGCCGCCCTCTACTGGCTGGCCCGCCTGATTTACGCCGGCGACGACGTCACCTTCCTGGCCCGGCGCCTCATGATCCACGCGGCCGAGGACGTGGGCCTGGCCGATCCGGTGGCCCTGGTGGTGGCCACCTCCTGCGCTCAGGCCGTGGAACGCATCGGGATGCCGGAGGCGCGCATCGTCCTGGCGGAGGCCACCCTTTACATAGCCAGGGCTCCCAAGAGCAATTCCGTCCTTTTGGGCATCGACCGGGCGCTCGGGGCGGTGAAGGAGAAACACCTGCCCAGGGTACCCGCCCACCTGCGGGACACCGGCTACCAGGGCGCCAAGGACCTGGGCCACGGGCTCGGCTACCGCTACCCGCACAACTTTCCCGGACACCGGGTGGAACAGCGGTATCTGCCGGAGGAACTGGAAGGGGAGGAATTCTACCGACCGTCGGGGCAGGGGCGGGACAAGTAGGAAAGACGGGAGGCGGGAAAAAAGAAAGGGGGCTGGGCAGGTTTGACCTGAAGGTCGGAACCGATTGCATAGAAAGGGGGCTCTCGCCCCCCGGTATTACTTCCGGCATCGTCGTCATTCGATCCGGACCCGCTCCACCGTGCCGTACAGTTCCCAAAGGCGGGAAGCCAGCCAAAACTTGGTGCCGGCCCGGACCTGTTCGCCGGCCAGATCGATGCTGCCTCCCGGGACCGGGGTGCTTCCCTGGGCCCAGATGACCACGTCCTTGAGGTAGGGGTCGGGGTTTCTCTCCCTGGTGCCGGCGGTGGTACTGACGCGGGCCATGTAAGGACCCACCCGGACCCGGGTGATTTTGACCGGTTGGGCGAATATGCCCTGTGTCGCGACCGCGGCCGGGCCCTTGGGGGAAAAAGCGAGGTCACCCACATGGATGAGGGCGGCCACCTGCGGCTCGACGGCGGGGGCCACGAATTCGAAGGTTACCGTCCGGACCGGTGCCGTTGCCCGGTGGTCGAGAAACTTGTATCCCGCGCCGCCCAAAAGACCCAGTACGATCAAAACGATCGCCAGGTCGACCGGGTTGATCAGCCCTAAAAACTTGCCTTTTCGGTTAAGGAACGGCAACCGGTGTTCAACTCCTGCTTCACATGTCCTTCAGGTCCGGGAGGCCGGGGCGGTTGGTCCTAAAACAGCTACGATCAGCATTCCCTGTTAGGTGGACTAACATCCATTAACTGACTGCCGGCCTCTCCGGCAGTATATATCCGGAGCACCACGACGGCCCCGGATTATTATTCGACAGTCCCTGGTTTTTTCCCTTCGACCGAATTCCTTAACCGTCCGGTCCGGCAACATATTTGCCCGGGCGGCCGGTGGGAGAGACGGCGAATATGCTCCTTTATCCCGCCGGCCACGCTGGCTAGCGGGCCGGTCCCAGGCTCAGGGATTGCACTCTCCAGTCGGGTTGACCGTAACCTCCGGTGATGTTGACACAGCGCAACGTGGCGACATAGGAGCCGGCGGACGGGGAGCCCGCCAGCGTGTAGGGAACCCGAAGCTCCTCGGAGAAGTTGCCGGCGGCCACTATTTGCAGGGACGAGACGTCGTAGGTGTTTACGCGGGAGCCCTGGAAGTCCGCCACGAAGGTCTGGTAGCCGAGGGTCTTTTGCAGGTCGGGGCTCAAATAGGCGTAGGCGCCGGCCCAGTTTCCCGTTTGGAGCGGAGAGAAGAACAAACGGACGAGCGTGTCGGCGTTCTTGGCCTTGACCAAGGACACCGGTTTTCCGGGCGGTGACTTGGCCGCCGGGGCCGTTGCGGCAGGATGCCGGGCCGCCGCGGTGACGGGATGGCGGTCACGGAGCACGATGGCCGTGGTCAGAGCGACCGCCACGGCAGCGACAACTATGAGTAAAATCACCGTTTGACGTCTCATCAGTCAACCACCTAACCAGTTGTCATCGGCGAAAGCCTGCCATTCGGCCGGGGTGGCCGAATACCAGCGGTACATGGAATAGGCCGTCGCCCCGCCGCTCCGGGCGGCGGCCATGGCGGCCGCTTCTTCGGCCCCGCTGGGCGCGTAATTCTCTGAGCCGAACATGCTGTAGGACTGTCCGATCACTTCTACGGGAAGACCGGGGTTGCCGGTCAGGCTACGGAGCAGCGTAAGGGACTGGGTGACGTATTGGGCGGCCTGGGTGGGCGTGTAGGCGCCGGTGGTGTTGTGCCAGTAATCCATGGGGGCTACGACCGTGAAGTTGGCTACCGCCTGGTACATGGAAGCATAGGTTTTACCGGGGTTGGACTGGGGCGGATAGACCACCGCCACCAGAAGGTAGTCCTGGCCCAGGGACTGGCGGAGGGGTACGAGGAAGGAATTGATATTCCCGGGGTCCAGGTTTTCTTCCATATCGGCGGCCAGACCGTCGACGCCGTCGCCGCCGGCGGTGCGGAAAGCGGCTACCTGGGCGGCCAGGGCGGCGTCTTGGGCGGGATTCCCCAGGCTGGTGTAAATCCAGGCCACCAGCGCGATATGGTCGGCGTGCAGCTTGGGCAGGAGGTCGGCCAGGGCAGGCTTGCCGTAGAAGCCGGTAGCGGTGGCGGCCACCTCTACGTAGATGTGGGTGACGTGGGCGGACTGCGCCGCCGCCAGGATCTGGGCATCCGGGATGTTCTCCCAGTCCTGGTACAAAAGCCACATGCCTTTGCCCGCGACCAGGGCCGCGGTCGACGCCAGGCTGGAAAGGGTGAGGGTGGCCGGAGCGTAGGAAGTCCCCGGGGCCGTCAGGGTCAGGGTGGTGTTGCCGGTGCGGCCGTTGGCCGTGAAGGTACCCAGGACGGTATCGCCCGCGATGGTGCCGGCGGCGTGCGAGAAGATGCCGTAGCTGTTGATGTTCGCCGTCACCGTCGCGGGGACGGATTGCGTCGTGGGATTGCCGTAGGCGTCGACCACGGCCGCCGTGATCTGCACCGGACGGCCCGGCACCACCAGGGTACTGGGCGAAGCCAGGAGTTGTAGGTGGTCGGGCGGCCCCGGCTGCACCTGGAAGGTGCCCCCGGCGGCGGAGGCCAGACCGCCGGCGGAGGCCTGGATGCTGTAGGTACCTGCCAGGGTGGCGTTCACGGTGAAGGCGGCGCTGCCCCCGGTGTCGGATGCCGTATAGTTATCCTTCTGGTAGGCGGGAGTGGTGACCGTCAGGGTTATGGTGCGCCCCTGGTCGGAGGAGAGCAGTCCGCCCAGGTAGTCCAGCACCTCCACATCGACGGTGACCGTGCCGCCGGCGGTGATGGAGGCCGGTTCCGGCGGGGCCACGGACAACGCCGACGCACCGGCCTGCTGAGGCTGCCCGGGGGTGGCCGGCCCCTTGGTGCTTGGGTTCAGGGAAGAACCGGAGGCCACCTGGACGGTGATGTTGCTCCGCAGGATGCCGGTGCCGGTGTTGAGGCTGGCCGTGATGTCCGCCGTCTGTCCGGGCTGGGTGGCGGTGAAGGCGCCGGCGGGCGTTATGGTTCCGCCGGTAGCCGACCAGGATGGTTGCAGCGGCAGAAGGCGGCTTTGCCCGTCATAGACCTGGGCGGACACGTTGACGGTCTGTCCGGGGACGAGGGGGGACGGGGGAGCGGAAATAACTATCCTCCGCGCCAGGCTGGCGGTTAGGGCTGTCACGGCCTGCGGCGACAGGTTCACAAGTCCGAATATTACCTGGGCCGCCTGGGCCCGGGATGCGATTGCGGCGGGTTCGAATCGGTCGCCCGGCAGGCCCTTCATGAGATGCAGCCGGTCGGCGGCGACCACCGATCCCAAGGCATAACCGGATATGGCGGTGTTATCGATAAAAGAAGTCCCCTGTCGGGCCAGGTCCTGGGTGACGGTGGCCAGATGCAGGGCGTTGCCCAGGATCACCGCCATGTCCTGGCGGGTGATGGGCAGGCCGGGGCCGAAGACGCCCGAGCCGCTGCCGTGGATGATCCCGGCCTGGACGGCGGCTTCCACCGCGCCGTACCCCCAGTAGGTCCGGGGCACGTCCCGGAAGGTCGGCGCGGGCGCGTCATAAGGGGAAAGACGCAGGGCGGCGGTCACCATGGCGACGAACTGGGCGCGGGTAACAGAGTTGCCGGGCTCGAAGTATCCGCCCGGAAAACCGTGGACGATGCCTTGGCCGGCCAGGGCCGTAATGGCCGGCGCGGCCCAGAAGGAGGGGGGAACGTCGGTGAAGCCGGCCGCGGCGGCCGGATATGTTGCTGAGAACATTGCCAGCAGCGATAAGAAAACGATGAGAACGAAGCGGCGCAAAATAAAAATACCTCCTTGCCGAATAAGGCGGGGGCGGAAACGGTCAAAGCAAAACGGCCGGTGAAGTCCGCTGCTGGGGTGGAAACGACGGTGCATCCAGGGCCGGGGTTTATGTAGGGAGCGGGGCCGGAAGGAGAGCCGGTCCGGCTTTGGTTAACTTCGCCGTTTCCTTTTGCCCTCTCGTTTCGACAAAAAGGAGGGAAAGGCCTGTCCCGCCGGCTTAAATTTTTTCTCAGTCAAGCTGAACAACACTGTGGTTCTAAGGAAAACCGAGGGTATCATGGGACGATTCCTTGACCGGCGTGGACGGTCCCTGCGGAGAAACCAGCCGGATCCCGCCGGTAACTGACGGGGTCACCGCCGGAACGCCGGCCACGGGTGACCGGACGTAGGATAAGTCTTCCAGCGGGACATTGGTCACCTTTACCCGGGAGAACTGTTTTTTCCATTATTCCGTACGATAGGTCCGGGCAAGGGGAAATTTCCCGGCGGTCAAAAATCAGGTACCTCCACGCGCTTTTTCCCTGCCGGCGTAACAGCAATTTCATTTGACAGTCCCCAGGGTTTGTGCTAAGATAGGACCAGCTAATGTTGACTGTTTTACTCGGATTAAAAGGAGGTGTCCCGGCCGGCTTCTTCCTTACATACTTGCCTAAACGAGCGGGAAAATCCGGCGGGAGTCTGATTATGCGGAACGTTTATTTCGACCACAGCGCCACCACCCCGGTCCACCCGAAAGTGGCTGAAGAGATGTGCCGCTACCTCGGCGAAAACAGCGGCAACCCTTCCAGCTTCCATTCCCCTGGGCGGATCGCCCGTAAGACGGTGGAAACAGCGCGGGAGAAGGTGGCGGCGATCCTCGGCGCCAGGCCCGACGAGATCGTCTTCACGGCGGGGGGCACGGAATCGGTCAATATGGCCGTCATGGGGGCTGCCCGGGCAAGGCGCAAAAAAGGCAACCACATAATCACCAGCGCCGTGGAACACCAGGCCTCCCTGTATACCTGCGAGGCGCTGGAGAAAGAGGGCTTCACCCTCACCGTGCTGCCGGTGGACCGTTACGGCCTGGTATCCGCGGACCAGGTCAGGGAGGCCATCACCGGCCAGACCGTATTGATCAACATAATTCACGCCCAGAACGAGGTGGGCACGATCGAGCCGGTCGAGGAGATCGGCGCCCTGGCCAGGGAGAAGGGCATCCCCTTCCATACAGACGCCTGCCACAGCGTAGGCCGCCTGCCGGTGGACGTAAACAAGCTGGGGGTCGACCTCATGTCATTCGCGGCCCACAAGTTCAACGGGCCCCTGGGGGCCGGCGGCCTGTATATAAGGAAGGGCACGCGCTGGGAGCGCCTTATGTACGGCGGATCCCAGGAAAACCGGCGGCGGGTGGGCACCGAGAACGTGCCGGCCATCCTGGGCATGGGCCTGGCCCTCGAACTGGCCGTTGCCGACATGGAGAAAAGCGCCGCCTACTTTACCGTTTTGCGCGACCGCCTGGTGAACGGGGTGCTTTCTACCATCCCCAACTGCATTCTGACCGGCCATCCCTCGATCAGACTGCCCAACCTGGCCAGCTTTTGCTTTGAATTCGTGGAAGGCGAGTCCATCCTGCTCAGCCTGGACGGCAGGAAAATAGCCGTGTCCAGCGGTTCGGCCTGCACCTCCAGGCTGTTGGAGCCGTCCCACGTACTGCTGGCCATGGGTGTCCCGGTCGATGTGGCCCAGAGTTCGATTCGGGTCTCGCTGGGGCTCGGCAACACGGAAGAGGATGTGGACTACTTCCTGGCCGAACTGCCGCCCATTATCGAACGGTTGCGGGCCATGTCGCCGCTCTTCGGCTGTGAGGACGAAGAATGTTCCGAAGGGGAGGACTGTTTTGCATGTACAGCGAAAAGGTGATGGACCATTTCAACAACCCGCGCAACGTGGGCATGATCCCGGATGCCGACGGGGTGGGTCAGGTGGGCAACCCGACCTGCGGCGATATCATGAAGATTTACCTCAAGATCAAGGATAACGTGATTGAGGACATAAAGTTCAAAACCTTCGGCTGCGGGGCGGCGGTGGCTACCAGCAGCATGGTCACCGAACTGGTGAAGGGCATGAGCCTGGACGAAGCCATGAACGTGTCCAACCAGATGGTGGCGGAGGCCCTGGACGGCCTGCCGCCCCAGAAGATGCACTGCTCCAACCTGGCTGCCGACGCCCTGCACGCCGCCATTGAGAATTACCGCCGGAAAGAGGCCGGGAAGTAGCTTCCCGTTTTGGCGCGGACACGGGTCCGGGGTGCTCCCCAGGGTCCGTTTCGCATTTTGACCGGCCATGGCACGGTGCGCGTAAGGCGTTGCCGGCCACATGGGCGGCTCTTTTTTCCCGTTTTGGCCCGTAACTGTCGATTGAATTGTCCATCCGCCGGTGTTATAATGCCCGTGAGACTCTTCCCCAGGCGGCCGGGTGGACCGGGTTGGAAAGAAAGGTTTGAAGCGTTGTGCGGCTTTCCACCAGGGGTCATTACGGTCTCAAGGCCATGTTCGACCTGGCCTGGCACTATGGCGGGGGCCCGGTTCCCTTGAACAGCGTGGCCGAACGGCAGCACATATCCGGGCCCTACCTGGAGCAACTCGTCGCCGTCCTGCGCCGGGCGGACCTGGTGAAAGGGGTGCGCGGCGCCCAGGGAGGCTATGTCCTGGCCCGGCCCCCGGAGGAGATCAAGGCCGGAGACGTTATCCGGGCCCTGGAAGGTCCCCTGGCCCCGCTGCAATGCGTCGACGATCAAAAGGTGGCGGCGTGCGACGAGGCGGACTACTGCATCAGCCGCATGGTGTGGGCCCGGGTGCGGGACGCCATCGCCGGCGTCCTCGACTCGCTCTCCCTGGCCGACATGTGCCTGGAAGCGAAAAATGCCGGGAAGCCCAGGGAATACAATGCGTATGGCTCGTCATGAATCCCACGCCTAAAGGCGGGGGCTTATGGCGGTAATATCCGTAGGCGGTTCCGATATGGAGTAAGTTGGGGTTGTTCTATCTCCCTCTTCTCATCGAAGCAATATCGACCTATAATGACAACCAGTCATTTGTTTTAGGGAACGATCCCGGCTCGAAGTTCGACGGTTTTGCCTTAGGTTGCCAATACGTCCAGCTTCGAATGATGGCGGTACTGCCGAATGGTGTTCGCAAAAAGATGGAAACAAGGAAAAGCCTTCGTCGGGCGCAAGTAAGGCAGGGAACACCTATAAAGGTTGGGTGTGTGGATTATCTGCGAAAGGTACCGGCATGGTTGGGGTAATGGACGCCAATGGTAAGCGCATAAGCCGGTTTACTCCAGCAAAATGGTCTGGTTGCAGTTCGACTG
>JAJYZD010000102.1 GCA_021800315.1 Bacillota bacterium
GTAACCGCCCGCTCTTGAGGCGGTCCCCGAAAAGGGGGCCGCTTCCTGTTTGTAGAGAATCTTTCAGGAGGGATGCGCCTTGAAGCGATTCGTTCCGGTTCTGGCCCTTGCGGTTACCTTGTTTGCCTTTGTTCTTCCGGCCTTCGCCTCTTTGAATCCGATGACGGACCAGGGGGCGTACCAGTTCGGGTATACGCAGAAAGGGCAGCGGCTTTACAACGCGGGTCACAACCAGATGGGCCTCGCCCCGGCCTGGTACGCCAACACGGGGTTGTCCTACTCCCAGCCCGACATCCTGGACGGGAGCGCCCTGGGAACGCCCAACGGATATCCGGCGGTGATCGTGGCGGCGGGTAATACCCTCTACGGCTTCGACACCATGCTGCCCGACGCCAATGATCCGGGCAGCTTCCAGCAGAACCAGCCGTTGTGGTCCGTTCCCCTGGCCGGGCAGGTTCCCACCAAGTCTCATCCCACGGTGGCCGATATCAACGGCCGCTACGTTGTATTTATCGGTTCGGCGGGGACCGGCGGCGGGGCGGTACTTCAGGCGTTCGACGTGACCGGGACGTTCTCGGAACCAGGGCAACAGCCAACAAAGGTATTTCAGGCTCCTGACCCCAACGCTACGGACATCGTTTCCGCCCCGGTCATCATGCAGTGGAACGGGCATCTGATTGCTTTGTATACCACGGGCGATAACGGCAACATCGACATTGTGCATGGCTTCAGTGACTATGGCAAACCGGGTTGGAATCCTTCCAACGTGCATGTGGCATACATCCACCTGGGCGGCCGCACGTCCAGCACGATAGCCCCGGTCCTGGGCGGCACGGCCTTCTTGGCGGGCGACGACTACTCGGCCTCGACGCCCTACGTCAACGGACCCGGGGTGTATCTCTACAAACTTAACGACGTACTGGGCCTCGATGGCAGCGGGCATGTCGTTGTGAAGAGTCAACATTACTACTGGTACTTCGCCGATCCCCACGCCGGACAGGGCTCAAGCTTTTCGGTTTCCGGGGACGGCACGCAAGCCTACTTCATCGACGACGCCGGATACGCCTCGGCCATCGATCTGAACAACCTGGCATACCTCTGGCACAACTTCGCCCTGGCCGGCACCCAGAACTGGCGCAGCCCGGCCCTGGACGCCCAGAACGTCTACTTCCCGTCCGGGTGTCAGTCCGGCACCCAGGGCTACCTCCTGGCTGTAAACCGGACCACCGGACAGACCGTATGGAAGGCCGCCCTGCCCGACGGCGCCGCCGGGACCGCTCCGGGGGTCTGGGAAGGCCCTGACGGCAACGAGGTGATGATCGGCTCCGGTAACTACATCGACATATACGACGCTTCCACGGGGGATTTTCCGGGGCACCTCGCCCTGGGCGGCAACGTAGCCAACGGCACCGGCACCTGGTACGGGGCCGGCGTGTCCGGCGAGTTCGCCGTGGCCGACGAGGAAGCGGTCGTAGCGGCTTCCAACGGCGTGGCGGCCTGGGTCAACGATCCTTACGACTTCGCCGTGACCAAGGTTGACCCGGGTACCCCCAAGGATGCCCATGGTGACTACGTGGCCCAGGGAGGCCGGAAGTATACCGCGACCGTAACGGTGTCAGCCCTGTCGGGGCCGACCCCGGTGAGCGAGGTATCCGTAGCCGGGTTGCATAACATCGGCGGAATCTGGGACGCCCGGAAGGAGCAGGCTACGGGCGGGACGTGGTACTCAGCGGTCCTCTCCAGCAACGGCACGGCGCTGCCGAAGGGATCAATGCAGAGCATCAACAGCGGCGAGCAGGCCGACGACTATTACGTGGGGCTAACTCCCGGAGGGCAGACGGAGCAATTCCAGTTCCAGTGGACGGCTCCCATGACTTCGGAGACGGACGTGATCGGCGGAGCAGTCGACCTGGACTTTTCCACGTCGAACAACCCCCTGGTCCAGGACTGGCCGGACATTTACCCGGCCAACAATCTTCTGGAAGTCCCGGTCAAGGTCGAGGAGCCGGAGCTCGTGGTGACGCCGGACACGATACTCCAGGCCGGTCAGACGCAGCAGATGACGGCGACCTACTACAGTGAGGGCCAGGGAAACTCTCCCGGGCAGGTCGTGACCACGGCGGCCGTCTGGTCGTCCAGTAACGGGTCCATTGTGGGTATCAATCAAACGGGCCTGGCCACGGCGGAGTCCCAGGGTAGCGACACCATCACGGCCGGGTACAACGGGGCGACGGGGACCGCCCATATAACGGTCTACAGTTCTCCCGCGGTATCACCGTCCTGGTTGACGTTCCAGGCCACCAGCCAGTACGGGGATATCCAACGTACACCGAACACCGCCAAATGGACGGATTCCGTCACGGCCACCCTGGTTCCCCCGGTGAGAGTCCGGACGTACAGCGGTGAAGGACCTCCGCCGGCGGGGACGGTGGCTCCGCCGCAACCGCCGTCGGGCGATGATCCCGGTCCGCCCAACAACGATTACCAGGATTATTCCTATGCTGGCGCCGTGGCTACCATCGACCGGTGGTGGATAACCGACGGCACGCTGATCTATCCACAGCAGAATCCGGACTATTCGTTCGACCATCCCCTTCCGCCCGCCGGCAACGTAACCATCAACATGAGCGTCGGTTCAAAACACGACGGTACTCCGGCGGCGACGGCTGCATTCAAGGAAATGTGGGCCGAAGACGGTACTCCCGTATATGACGTGATCGCCGGGCAGCCGGTGGGGCCTCCGCGGAATTATACCCTCACGGCGGATTACGATTGGGGCTTGTTGTACAGTGACACCTATTATTGGTTGGACCGGCGTGGGGGTGATATCGTACCCGAAGCCGGGATAAATGACCCGTTGGGTTTTCAGGGTAACGGCAAGTTGATCGGGCTACTCCTGGTGGACGGCACCGGGACCGCGGCAACGGGGCTTTGACGGATTGGGGACCAGCCGGTTAAACGCCGGCCCGTCCTCCCAGCGTGGGGAACAGCCATGGGCGAAATGTTACCATCCGGGCGGTTCCCCGCTGGTCAAAAACTAGGCGGGGGGGTATCAGCTATCGGCAGGCGTGAGGTGCTCCTGGCACTGGAGGAGAAGATTGCCGGGGCGGTTTTTGTGAAATTACAGGAGATCAGTCCCTTCAACGACGGCTCCTGGAACTTCCGGGTGTGCGGCGGGGCGAAGAAACTGCTGACCGAACCGGTACCGGAGGTTTTGGTGCTGTCCCGTTTCCTGTCCGGAAGCGAGGGTGTCCTGGTGATCGTGCGGCGGCGGTTTGCGGCGGCGCGGACCGTATTCCTGATCGGCAAGGTCAACGAGAGAGCGAGGGCTTTCATGCACAGAGTCCGATCCCTCGGGTTTGAACCAAACTTCGTAACCGGGGATCTGCCGGGAGACCGGCCGTATCCCTTGCAGTTGGCCATCCTGCACGACTACAGGGAAATTGCGGGGTTAAAGGAGGAGTTGCGTGCACAGGAGGGGCCGGTACCGGGCGGCAGGGTGGGCGTGTTGGGCGGCATCCCGCTGGACGGGTTTGCCGCGGTCCGGATGGACAAGGCCAGGCGGATCGGCCGGGACATCGACGTGGTGCTGGTTGAACCCGGGTACACCGACGCGGCGGGCCGGATAAGGCTCTGGCGGCGGTCCGGTTTCAGCGGCCCCATCCTGGTTTACGGGGGGTACGACCTGGACCTCATAGCGGCCGGGGCCACGGGGAGCGTAAGGGATGCCAGCGGGGTCGCCGACTACCTGCGGGTGTACCGCAAAGGGGGTGGAGTGTCTTGAAAATATTCACCGATTGCCCGGAGAGGTTTCCGGTGCACATGGTGGTCCGGGAACCGGGCCTGGCCCAGGCGGCCGTCCTGTTCGCGCCGGGTTCGGCGCGGCTGGTGGCCGGTCTGGACAAACCGGTTTATCTCGTGGCGGAGAGGATGCCTCTTTCTCTGGCCGGCAGCGGTGCCGGCATACGGTTGATCAGGTCGGCGGAACTGGCCAGGCTGGGGGAGGCGCCGGAAGAACGGACCGGGGAACCGGAGATGGTCGGCAACGTGATCGTGTCCTATTCGCCCGGCACCAACGTGGGGAAAACCTTCATCGCGGCCAACATGGCCGCCTGGCTGGCACTGCGCGGACGTCCGACGGTGCTGCTGGACCTGGACATCGAGGCCAGCGGTACGTGGGAAATCCTGGGCTGGAAGGCTTCCCGCGGCGTTGCGGCCAGCGTCGCGGGCTGGAACGGCGATCCGGAAAACCTCGGGCAGGCGGTGCAAAAAGGGGAGCATCCGACGATAGGCCGGATGTACATGATCAAACGCGGGAGCGCCGGCGCGGCCCAGGTGGTAAGCGCCGTTCGGGCCCTGGCGGCCTTGGGGTTCACGGTGGTTATCGATACGTCCAACAATCAGGAACTGCCTTACGTCAACTCCGTCCTGGGGATGGCGGAGAAGGTATTCCTGGTCGCCACCCTCACCCTCAAGGTCCAGGCCAGGCTGGCGGAAATGTATGCCAACGTCAGGTCGGCCGCCGGTCTGACGGGCAGGCTGGCGCTGTGTGTAAACCGCGTCGGTTATCACGAGGAAGAAGGGAAGTTACGTCCGGAGGACTTGGCCAGGCAGTTCATGATGGGAAGACACTACGTGGTGCACGAGAACGGCAAAGGGCGGAGGCAGGCGATCCAGAAGAGGACCTTCGCGGTGGCACTCAAATCGGCCGTAGGCAGAGAACTGGCCGGCATGTTCGAGAAGGAGTTCCCGGGGGCCGGGGAAGAGAAAGCCGGCAGGGAGAGAGCGGGACTTTTCCCCCTGAGGAAGGTGGTCGTCTCATGATATTTGCCACCATCAACAACGACGCCGTGGCGGGGAAATTCCAGTCCCTGATGGGGGTGGAGATAACCGGGGACGAGAACCGGCTGGCCGAATGCGACGCCAGCCTGGTTTTCAGCCGGTCGCCGGCCTCGGGCCTGGGGACCGGAGACGTCCGGAAGTACCTGGATCTTTCGTTCCGGGCCGGCGTTCCCTGCGTCCTGGTGCTGAACAGACCCGACGCCGCCCTCATGGACTACGCCGGGGAGCGGGGAGTGGCCGGGGAAAACATGGTGGTACCCGTCAACCGGAGGGTTTCCGCCGGGCGGCTGGCCCAACTGGTAGAGCCGCTCCTTCAGTCGTACGAAATCACCTTTGATCCGGACGGGGGGAGCACAGCCAAGGCAGGGTACCGCGTAGTCCTGCCCGGGCGCAACTGCGTCATATACGGGGTGAAGGGCGGGGTTGGTGTTTCCACGGTAGCGGCCATGCTGGCGGCCGGTCTGGAGGGAGTCCACCTGGAGATAGGCGGGGCCGGCAGGATGCCCACGGGATACTGTTACCACGGTCCCGCACCCGGCCAGACCGGACCGTGCTACGCCTGCTGGAACGAAGAAAGGGAGTTTCCCGTCCTGGAAGGCCGGAGCGTGGTGGTCGACCTGAACCAGACGGTGGCCATTGGGACGGCCGATGAAGTGATCGCCCAGGCCGGATGTTTCATCCTGGTGGCGGACCGGTCCGAGACCGCGTTTGGCCTGGTGGGACGCCTGGTTAACAACGGCCTCAAACCGGATATCTTCGCTGTCTGCGGCAGTCTGCCGGGCTCCGGCTTCGGGTGTCCGGTGGAAGTGTACAAGGGGGAGTACGGAGACCGGTTGCCGGAGGCCGTGGTCGACCTGCCGGGCGGGCTGGACACCGAAAGGGTGATCCTGGGCGCCCAGCGCCGGGGCGTGCCCCCCAACCTCTGTCCGGGCGGGGAAGACCTGACCCTGGCCTGCGGGGAACTGGTCAGCCTTGTCCGCGGTTTCATCGGCTAAGGACGACTGTTGTTTTGGAGTGAGGCATGTGCCGGTCAATATCATCGTCTGCGGTCCGGCCGAATTCACCCGGGCGATGGCCGGGGCCTGCCGGGATGTCAACCTGAGCGTGGCGGCCGTGGCAGTTTCGGCCGGGGACCTCCTGGAACAGGTTGAGGAGAGCGGCGCCCTGGGTGTAATTGCTCCCGCGGAGTGGACGGAGATCCTGGTCGGGCTGGCCCCGGCCAGGAGGAATGTCGCCTTTTTCGCCGCCGGCTGGGTCACCAGGGAGCAGCGGGACCGGCTGGCGGACAACGGGGTGTTGCTTTTGCCACCGGATCCGGGGCGGGCCGTCCGGGGCATGGTTATGGCGCTGGAGCGCATAGCGCCGGCCGGCTACCACCCATCCGGCCAAAACGCGACAGTCGTGGTCAAGGGCGTGGAAAGTGTGGCCGTGGTCCGGCCGGTTATGGCTCTCTTCTATTCTCTCAAGGGGGGCGTGGGCAAGACCGCCACGGCGGCCAACGCTGCCGCCACGGTCGGCCTGTGGGCCCGGGGTCTGCGCCAACCCGGTCCGGATTTCGCCGTGGCGGTTGTCGACAACAACCCGGACGGCAACCTGGAAAAGTATTTCGGTTGCGGCCTGTTCGCACGGGCAAAGGGGAACAAAGGCGTAGCGGCCTTCGGGGAACTCACCCCGGAGGCCTCCCGGGACGCGGTGCTGTCCTGCCTGGATTACCACGCGCAGTCCAACGTCTACTTCGCGGCGACTGTGGGCGGGAGGCAGGCTCCCGGGGCTTTGGACACCTGCCTCGCGCTTCTGGCCAGGCACTTTCACTTCGTGTTCGCCGACCTGGGGGTGGCCATGGACGGGGCCGCGGCGGCCGCCGCTTACGCCACCGACCTGGTCCTGGTCTCCGACACCGATCCCCTGACCGTGTCGCTCCTGTACGAGCGGCGGGAGGAGATGGCCGGCTTTTTCGGCGGGGCGGGCAAATTCAAGCTGGTGGTGAACCACCGCGATCCGGGGGACGGCATGTCTGCCCGCAAGGCGGCCAGACTGCTGCAGGTACCCCTGGCGGCGGAACTGCCGTATTGTTCCGCCATGGCCGGGAGCCGGCAAAGGTGTCTGCCGGTGGTGTGCCATGAGCCCCGGGGTGGTTATGCCGGGGAGGTGGGCAGACTGTGTCAGAGGATTTTGGGAATCCGGGCGATTGGCCCGGCTATGGGCAAGAAGCGCTGGGGTGGCTTTGGGGTTAACCGCTTTCGGCGGTAGAGTGCGGGAAGGAATCGTCAGGCCGGTTCCAGTTGTAAGGTGGTTGGGGAGCCGGGTGGCCCGGCTCCCGCAAATCATAAAAAAGGGGGGAGATAAAATTCTCGGGCAAGCCGGGAAACCGTAGAGTGGAATCAACTATATCCGGCTGATGCCGGTTTTTGCTGCATTTGGACGTCTCGTGGCAGGCGTCCGCAGCCTGGTCCCCTGGCTCGGGTCGGGGTTTCACTTGGCGTGCCTTTTCCGGTAGTTGGCCGCCCGGGAGAAGTCGAGCATCTCCTGCATGGTTATGAAGAGCATCCTCTGTTGAAAGGGGGAGAGAGAGTCGGTATCCCTGCGCTTCCTGATTTCCACCAGGAGGTCGTCGACCTCGCCGCGCCCGTAGCCGAGGCCGAGCAAACCTGAACGAAGTTTATCCATGTCCCGATCCCTGCTCCCACGCTTTTCCTTTTATTTATTATTAACAGCCTTCGGGCCGGGCGTAAATGAGTTGTTCCTCCCATTTGCCCTGGTACTTTAGTACAGGGGAGCCGGACAGCCGCGGGTGGACGAATGCTTCACCCGGTATAAAACGCGCCGCCGCCATCCAAACTAATTTCAAGACGTTCGGCGCAGAGGTGGCTGCTTTGAAAAAATACCGGATACTGGCATTCCTGACCGGGGTGATGGTCTTCCTCGGCGGTTGCACCATCCTTGGTAAATCGCTAACCTACCGCCCGATGGTAACCGGGTTCTATGTCAACTCCAGCGGCAGTACCGACCCGCTGCCCAGTCTGGAGAAATATGGCACCGACCTGAATATCTTCTCCCCGCTGTGGTATCATGTCGCGTCTGACGGCTCCCTGGAGTCGCAGGTCCAACCGCAGGCCGTGAGCATCGCCCGTAAGGACAAACTCAAAATCGTACCCCTGGTCAACCTGGCTACCAACAACAGCGCCGTCCTGACCAATGCTACAGCACGGACCGCAGCGGTGAACAACCTGGTCGCGGCGGTCAAGGCCAATAACTGGGACGGCCTGAACATTGATTTCGAGCTGATTCCCGCCAGCGCAACCAGTAATTTCTCTTACGACCGCACGTACCTGGACGATTTCATGAAGGACCTGCATGGTAAACTCAAAGCCCTGGGCAAAGAAACCGACATGTCCGTGCTGCCGCACTACCAGGTTTCCGCGAACGTGTCCTCGATCTACGATTACAGTGCCCTGGCTCCCTACGTGAACCATGTTACCCTGATGACCTACGACAAGAGTCAGGGAAGCTCGCCTCCCGGACCGGTGGCGCCGTTTTCCTGGGTAAAGCAAAACATCACCACGGCCCTGAAGCAAGGGTTCAAGCCGGAGCAGATCAGCCTGGGGGTGGCCTCGTACGGGTACAACTGGCCGGCCGGCCAATCGGGCGGCTTCTCCGAGCCTACCAAGGCCATCATGCACAATGCTGACAATCTCGGGGTGCAGGTGAAGTGGAGCGGCGAGTACCAGGAACCGTTCTACTACTATACCGATACCGCGGGAAACAAGCGGGAAGTATGGTTTGAAAACCATGTCACGTTGAAGACCAAGATCGATTTGGTCAAGAAATACCGGCTGTACGGGATCAGTATCTGGCGTCTGGGCTTCGAGGATCCCAGCTTCTGGTCGGTGATCACGACGAACATACCGAAAACTTGACAGCGACCGGGGGAATGATCCGGCGGTGATACCCCTTAAGGACGACGTACCTTCCCGGAGGGTGCCCTACGTAAATTTATCGATCATCGGGGTCTGCCTGGCGGTTTTCGCGGCCACGGCCGGTGCCGGCCTGAACCGGACCATAGCGGACTGGGGGGTTGTGCCGGCATCGTTTCTCACTCTGCCGGCGGCCGGGATGGCGCTGAAGATTCTGACGGCGACCTTTATCCACGCCAGTTGGCTTCATGTTCTCGGTAACATGCTCTTCCTGTGGATCTTCGGCGACAATGTCGAGGACGCCATGGGCCATGTCCGCTACCTGGTATTTTATCTTCTGACCGGGACGATCGCCTTTGTCATCTATGTGCTCATCAACGCCCAGTCGAAGCTTCCCCTGGTCGGGGCCAGCGGCGCCATTTCCGGGGTTCTGGGCGCCTACTTCATGCTCTACCCCAAGGCTAAGGTGTGGACCATGCTCTTCATCTTCTTTATCTTCGCTCCCGTACCCTTGCCGGCCGTGCTCTTTCTGGGCGTCTGGTTCCTATTGCAGGCCTTAAGCGAAAGCCTCGTCTATACCGGCGGTCAGGGCGGAGGGGTGGCTTTCGCCGCCCACCTGGGCGGGTTCGTGGCCGGGATGCTTCTGGTTCCCCTTTTCCTCCGGCGGCGCACGGAGCAGACCACGTAAACGAGGAAGGAACCTGGCGGTTCCTTCCTCGTTCTCAATTGGTGTTGATCCTGCTGATCGCGTCCGCCGGACAGGCCCGGAAACAGCGGGCGCACCGGGTACAGTTTTCCACGTTGATGGCGTAGTGGACCGTTTCGTCAATGTAGATGCCGGAGTCGCGGCATTCCAGTTCGCAGGCCGCACATGACATGCAGGAATCCGGGTTGATGCGGAACATGAACTTGTATTTCTTCGGTTCGGTCATCTCTAATCTCCCTCCCGGCTATGATGGTTCTACTACCCGACTTCTTTCGCCGGGCATGGTCCGATTCCTGCCGGACGGGGAAAAATAATGAGGGCGGAAAGGGGAGTTGGTTTTGCGGCGGATACAGGCCCGGGTCAGGAAGGACAACGAAGGTTACCGGGCGGTCTGGCGGGTCGGCCGGGCGGGTGACGCCAAAAAAAGACAGCGTCTTTTCGGTCCGAACCGTCCGGCCACGTAAACTTCGTCGGCGGTCCGGAGAAGCAAAGGCTGCGGGAGTGGAACCCCGCGGCCTTTTTTGTTGGCGGCGGTAAAAAGTATGGGGGAGCGGGTCGGTCCCCGGAAGGAAACGTCTGTCCTTGCGGCAAATGTATTACGGTGACAGATAAAAACGGAGGAATGTCTTTTGCGGATTCGTGAACTGTCGCCCAATCAAAAATTTCAGGGTTTTCTGGCCCTGCGCAACGTTATCCTCAAACACGGCGGCGGCGGTCCCTTTCTGGACCTGCGTTTGGGGGACGGAGAAACCGAGGCGGTCGGCCGGGTATGGGGTTTTGACGGGCAGCCGCCGCGTTCCAACACGGTGCTGTGGGTCGAGGGTGTGGTGGGCCTGTACAACAATCAGAGCCAGCTCATCTTGTCCTCCTTCCGGCCGGCCCGGCCGGAGGAATACCGGCCCGGGACATTCCTGCCGCGCTGTCCGGTGGACGGGACCAGACTTTGGGAGCGGCTTCGCCAGTTGGCCGGACTGGTGGCGGAGCCCCGGCTGTCCCGTCTTCTGGCCCTCGTTTTCGCCGATCCGGACCTGGCCGAACGATTCCGCCAGGCGCCGGGCGCGGTGCGTCACCATCACGCCTATATCGGCGGCCTGTTGCACCATACGGTGAATGTTACCGAGCGGGCCCTGGCCCTGGCGGCCGGCGCCGTTCTGGAGACGGACATGCTGGTGACGGGAGCCCTGCTGCACGACCTGGGCAAGATGGACGAATACTCCTGGGACGGTGTGACCCTGGGCGTGACCGACCAAGGCCGGTTTGTGGGCCACATCGTCCTGGGGATGATAACGGTGAACCGGCTGGCCGGGTCCATCCCGGGGCTGGACGGTGTGTTCTTCGACCGGCTTCTGCACATCCTGGCCAGCCACCACGGTAAGCAGGAATGGGGGTCTCCGGTGGAACCCTGCACGCGCGAGGCGCTCCTGGTCCATATGGCGGACCTGGCCGACTCCAGGCTGTTCAAAATGGAGGAGGCGAGGCTTCTCGCGCCGGCCGGCGAGAACTGGTCGCCGCCGGTACCCGAACTGGGCCGGGTTTGGGCCGGCGAAGCCGCGGAACGGGGGTAAGGTCCGGTGGGTTCCTTCAGGTTCTTCGGGTACGCCCTGGCGGCCCTGCTGGTGATCATGACGGCGGGTATCCTCCTGTACATGCGCGTGGAGCACGCCTCCTTCATGGACGCCCTCTGGCTCACCGTGCTGAGCGTATCAACCGTCGGTTTCTGGGAGGTGGGACCGCGGACCGTCGCCGGCCGCTTTGTCACCATGGGTTTGATCGTGACCGGGGTAGGCCTGTTCACCTTCCTCTTGAGCAACGTTTCCGCCGTACTGGTCGAAGGCAAGCTGCGGGACTTTTGGGGGAAAAGAAAAATGGAAAACAGTATCGCGGCGCTTAAAAACCATATCGTGCTTTGCGGCGCGGGGCGGGTGGGCAGCCAGGTCATCGTCCACCTCAGGCAGGAGGAAACCCCCTTCGTGGTGATTGAAAGCGCCGAAAAACGGCTGGAGGAATTGCGCTCCGACGGGGGAATCCTTTTCATCGCCGGCGACGCGACCGAGGACAAGGTCCTCCTGCAGGCCGGGGTGAAAAAGGCGGCCGGGGTGATCACCACCCTGGCCGAGGACGCCGGTAACCTGTTCATAACCGTTTCCTGCCGGGACCTGAATCCCGGCATCCGGGTGGTGGCGCGGGCCAACCGGCCGGAATCGGTCCTCAAGCTGAAGAGGGCCGGGGCCGATGTGGTGGTGTGCCCTTCCTCCATAGCAGGCAGCAGGATGGTGCTGGCGGCTACCAAACCGGCCAGCGTGGCCTATGTCGAATCGCTGATGGAGGAACGGAGCATCAACCTGGAACTGGAGGAAGTCCTCCTGACCGGCGACCACCCGTTCACCAACCGGGAGCTGCGCCATTCCGGCATCAGGGAGGGCTACGGTACGCTGGTCCTGGCCATCCGCCGCGC
>JAJYZD010000103.1 GCA_021800315.1 Bacillota bacterium
GACGTGTAAGCGTCCTGCCTTATGCCATTCCGCTAAGGCTCCCTCCTTCTGCGTAATTAGTGCCTATGCTAAGGTTTGCTTACGTTGCTAGGAACGGTTAAAGGTATACCATGAGCTCTGGCACCATGACCGCCCCCAAGAATGTCAACAGATCCAAACCGAGGATGAGCATGGCACCCCTAACCCGGGGGCCTTTGCTTTGCAGCCGCCACGACATAACTTCATGACCGAAGGAGGAGTACACAAATGGACGTTCAGAATTTGCCCGAAATCCTCACCGTTCCGGACATAGCTAAGCGCCTCAAGATCAGCCGTCAAATGGTCTACAAATTGATCAACGACGGCCAGTTGCACTGTTACCGTGTTGGCGTGGCTATCCGGGTCAGCCGGGACCATTTCCTCGCCTATCTGAGCCGGGTGGCCAGCTGACCCCCCACCCGGCCTATACGTTCCACCTGTTACCACCCAACCCATTCACTTTGACCGGGAGGCACGGTATAATGTTACCGTGCCTCTCTGGTCAAGAAAGGAGGAAAGCATGAAAGGGGCACATTAGAGAGCGCGGTAAGAATTCTTGGGAGGTTGCTGTTTACCTCGGCAGGAAGGACGAGAACGGTAAGTACGAACGGGTGTATGACACTATCCATGGTACGAAGCGGGACGCGGAAGCAGCACTTGCGGAAATGCTGGTAGCAGCCAACAATAACTCCCTGATCAAACCTAAGGCAGGCCTGACGTTTGCGGCCTATCTGCTCAGGTGGATTGAGGATTACGGGAAGGCCAACTGGCGGAACTCCACCTTGAGGGGAAACCGGGGAATTATCGAGAACCACATTATTCCCGTTGTCGGAAACGTCTTGCTTACAAAACTGCAGCCGATCCACCTACAGAACTACCTGGGATCCAAGTTGAAGGATGGCTTGTCGAGAACCTATGTTTTACTTCACCACCGGATCATCAAGGAAGCCCTGAAGCATGCCGTGGAATGGGAGTTGGTCAGCCGTAACGTGGCTCAGGCTGTTAAGCCGCCGAAGAAGGGTGAGTACGAGGCGGAGACCTTGAACGCTAAAGACGCCCTTACCTTGTTGGAGAAAGCCAAGAACACTTTACTGTACATCCCCATCCTCCTGGCTATCGCCAAGTGCATGAGGCGGGGCGAGATTCTGGCCCTCCACTGGCGGGAGATTGACCTGAAGCGCGGAGTCCTATCCATAATAAGTATAACCTGTATCGTCGTGATGACGGGGAACTGGTTTTCGGTAAGCCCAAGACCAGGAAGAGTCAGCGGACGCTCAAGCTGCCCGGTCATGTCATCCAGGCGCTTCAAAAGTACAAGGCCAAGCAGAATGAGGAGCGGCTGAAGATGGGGAAGGCTTATCAGAACAATGACCTGGTGGTTTGTTGGCCGAACGGCACGCCGATTAATCCGGAGACGTTCTCAAAGAAATTTGGAGACTTCCTCAAGACCACCGGGTTGCCCCACGTCAGGTTCCACGATCTTCGCCATTCGGGAGCTACCTTGCTCCTGGAGAACGGCGCGGACCTGAAGGCGGTCAGCGAAGAACTTGGGCACTACGACCCCGGGTTCACGGCCAGGACGTACGTTCACGTCACCAGCAAGATGCAGGATCACCTGTCGGAGATCATGGACGACCTGCTTGCCGGTAAGGGCAGATAAAAAAACTGCCGCTAAGTTAGCGGCAATTTCACGGCAATTCTTGGTTGGAAATTTCTTGGAACCATGAAAACCTTAATATTACTGGGTTTATGGTGGGCCATGAGGGAATCGAACCCCCAACCTGACGATTAAGAGTCGCCTGCTCTACCAGTTGAGCTAATGGCCCGTATGAAGGAGAACCGACCCGGATGGGTATTTGGTGGAGGGGGTAGGATTCGAACCTACGAAGGCGTCGCCGGCAGATTTACAGTCTGCTCCCTTTAACCACTCGGGAACCCCTCCACGAGAACGGCTTCTGCAAGCCGAAGGAGTCTGGTCGGGATGGGGGGATTCGAACCCCCGCCCTCTTGCTCCCAAGGCAAGCGCGCTAGGCCAAACTGCGCCACATCCCGGGCTCGTGCTCTCGACGTATGCTATTATAACCCCTGCGGAGGCCCACGTCAACCCGCCGGCGCAATATTGGCCGGAAAATCAGGGCATCACCAATGCCACTTCCTCCTGCCAGATGATTTCGTGCGCGGTAAACAGGACGTCCCTGGCCTGCTCGACCACTGCGGCCGTGCTGCGCAGGACCTCGGCCGCCCGCCGGGTCAGCATGACCAGGTCGCCCGGCGCCATGTTGCCGGCGGCGCCGGCGTGGAGTATATCCCCTGAGCAGGCGAAGACCCGGACGGCTTCGGCGTCTTCCTCGTTGAACAGGACGTCGGTGGGAGGAAACCCGGCCGCCAGGAGGTTTTTCCTAGCCTCCCTGACCACCTGCCAGTAGGGGTCCTTCAGTTTGAAGCGCTCGTCGCGCTCGCACAGGCAACCGGCGCTCACGCCGGCCAGCCGGGCCGGATCGATGTCCGTGCCGGCGACCTCCAGCACCTCGGCCAGCAGAACGCTGGCCGGACCCGCGGCCAGGGCCACCGTCCCCTTGGGCGAAAGACGCCCTTCGTGGATGAAGCCCCCCTGGATCAGAGGCTTCTTGATGGCCTCGTACTGACTGAGCAGGGCCTCCACCGAGTAAGGAAAATCAAGGAAGCGTCTCTCCAGGCCCTGGCACTGGTGGAGGAGTTCTTCGGCTTCATGCCGGACGGGGCACCTTTTGTTCTTCGGATCGTAAAAGGAGCACTCGCAGACTTCCATCCGCTCGCGCAGGGATTCCTCCAGTTCGGCCAGAAGGGCCGTGTTCTCCTCGATGCGCCGGGCGTGCTTGCGCCTCTTTTGCTTGTGCCTTACGGAGGTCAGGGCCCCCTCGGAAACCCGGATCTCCTCTTTCAACTGCTTTACTTTCTTGTTAAGCTCGAAATGGGAAACCGGGCAGAGAACATCGCCCTGGTCCAGGAAACGGCATGTTTCACCGAGCTTCCGGGTCTTTTCCTTCAGCTTGTCTATCTGGGCGGTCAGTTTGGCGCAGTAACCCCGGTTCTTGTACACGGCGAAGCTTAAGTCCAGGTACTTGCGCACATCCTCGGAGTTGTCCTCGAAGCGGTCGATCAGCCGCAATACCGTAAGCGGCGTCATTTCGGTGCGGGCCGCCACCTGCTCGGGATTGTGCGGTACGGTGACGAAGACGTCGTCCGGATAGTCCGGATCGACGGGAACGTAGGCGTAACCGATGCGGTCGATGCCGCGGCGGCCGGCCCGCCCGCTTATCTGCAGGACCTCCCGGTTGGTCAGGGGACGGAAGCTGTAGTCGTCCCGCTTGGTCGTGGAGCCGAAAACCACCGTCCGGGCTGGGAAGTTCACCCCCAGAGCGAAAGTTTCCGTGCAGAAGACGAACGGCAGGTAGCCGGTTTCAAACAACTCTTCGACCAAGTGCTTGGCGGTGGGCAGAAGGCCGGCGTGGTGGAACCCGATGCCGGCCGGCAGGCAATCCATCAGGACCCTGTGCATTTTCCGGATGCGCTCGGGCAGCTCAAGGGCCCGGACGCGGACATAATACGCTTCTTCCTCGCCCAGCAGGGAAAAACTGTTGGCCATGGCCAGGGCCGCTTTCTCGACCCCGTTGCGGCTGAACACGAAAAAGAGGGCCGGATACCGATTCGTCCGGACCAGGTGCTCCACCACGGGGCGGAAATCCATCATCCCAATACGCGCTTACCCCTTTCGCCAAGGCTTCCTGGATGCCGGAGACCGCGAAGTCATCCCTGGTAAGGGGTAGGCTCCCGGTAAGTGTAGCGGACGCCGTAAGGGCCGCGCCGGGCACGGCCCTTCTTCAACCCCTCCACGGCCGACCGGGCCGTCTTTTCCGTCAGGGCCCGGTTGTCGACGAACCAGCGCCAGGACAGGGGAACGGGCCTGCTTTTCTCTATTATAACCGCCACCTCCCGGCGGCGCACTTCCTTGATCCAGCCGGCGATCTCCCGGTAATTGGGCACCGTCGCCGAAAGGCAGACGATGCAAACGTTTTCGGGCGCGAAGATGATGGTATCCTCCCAGGCCGCGCCGCGGTCGGAGTCCATGAGGTGGAACTCGTCCAGCACGACCCACCGCACGTGGCCCATGTTCTCCAACTTGCTCATACATTTGTTGCGCAGGATTTCGGTGGTGAGAATGATGACCTGGGCGGTGGGATTCAGGGAGAGGTCGCCGGTGATGAGACCGACCCTTTCCTCCCCGAACTGCTTGACGAACTCCCGGTATTTCTGGTTGGAAAGGGCCTTGATGGGGGAAGCGAACATCAGGCCTTCACCCTGTTCGAGCACCCGGACGGCCAACTGCTCGGCCACCCAGGTCTTCCCCGCCCCGGTGGGTGCCACCACGAGGACATTCTCGCCCCGGCAGGCGGCCTCCAGGGCCCGGACCTGGAACTGATCCGGTTCTATGGCCTGGGTTTTGCGAACCGGCCGCACCTCCGCCTTCAGGGACGAGCGACCCATCTTCTCCGCCGGACCTTTCTCTTTGGCTTGGGGTTTCTCCGTCGCGCTGCCCGGTTCCGGACCGAATTTCAAACAGGCCACCTCTTGCGCGTAATAAGTCCGGTGTATGGTTGGCTGCCCCAGACCATCTTATATCTTCCGCCGGGCCGTGTCAATCCGCGGTGACAAAGGTCACCCCGTAGTCGTCCGCGGCCGAATTCAGCATGGTCCGGGCGCCGTCGTACCGGACGCCCAGGCACGTATTGGTCGAATCGGCGATTATCACACCGCCCCGGTCGCAGGCGATGGTGTGGTAACCGGTCTGCCGGTAGATCAGGTCGACGATTTTGGCGGCCATTTCCGCCTTGAATTCCGGCATGTCTCATTGGGGCGCAAAAATTAGTTGACACGTCTGCGCATGTCAGATCGCGACCTCAGCCTGGAGGGGTTCCACCCCTTCCCGAACTTTCGGGACTTCCTTATTTGGCACCACCTGAACAGGCCTCCGGCCTGGTGGGTCCATCCGCTCTCGCTGGCCGGGCCCGTCAACATATTTCTGAGACATGCCTGAATTCCATCGCAATTTTACCCCCTTCGCGGGCGGCTGACCCGGAGGTCCCTACTTGACCACCACCGCGACCCCGTCCGGGATGACCGTTATGGAAGCCTCAGGCCCCTTGAGCCGGTCGGCCATGGCCAAAGCCTCGCCGAAGGTTCCGGCGTGGATCATCTTCATGCCGGTGATCAGGGCCGGATCGCATTGATCCGTGACCACGATGACCTGGTGCTTCATCAGGATTCGGGCCAGAATTTGCGATTCCCACTGGTCGGCCACGGTGTTCTCCTGGGCGGTGGCCATGATCCTGTCCATCACCTGACCGGCGTCGGCGGCCTCCAGGAAGGTGCGGTGGAAGCTCTCACCCCCGTGCCCGTCGTTGCATGCGGCCACGATGATTATGACCGCGTTCTCCCGGGCGGAGGCCTCGGCGGCGGTCATGCCCTTGACCGACTGGTAAATATTCTGGTCCAAAGGGTAGCCGCCGTTGGTGGTCACGACGATATCGGCCGGCACGGCCGGGACGCGCGCCAGACTGTCCACGAAACGGCATCCCGTCTCGTGGGCCAGGACCGGGTCCCCGGCAAAGGCGTTGATCACTTCCTTTTCGGCGTTTATGACTACGTTGAGGATGAAGGCCAGGCCGGAGCGCCGGGCCGCCTCGACCATGTCCAGATGCATGGGGTTGCCTTCGATCACGCCGGTGCGGGACAGTTCACTGGCGATAAACTGCGAACAATGGTTGGCCAGTACCGTCTTTTCTCCAGCCACCCCGGGCAGGACGCTTTTCCGTCCGCCCGAATAACCGGCGAAAAAGTGGGGCTCGATGAACCCTTCCGCCACCAGGAGATCGGCCTCCACGGCCAGGCGGTTCAGCCACAGTTCGGCCCCCGAAGGCAGAATGCCCAACTGGACCAGGGAGTCCCGGTCCCGGCAGTCGTGGTTGACGATGTTCTCTTCCCCGACGATCTGTTCCCCGAACTTCAAGGCCATCTCTTCCCGGGTGGTGGGACGGTGAAAGGCCGTGGCGATCAGGATGGTGACCTCCGCCCCGGGGTTTTTGGCCCGTAGCCGGGAAAGAAGAATGGGGAGGGTGACCCGGCTGGGCACCGGACGGGTGTGGTCGCTGGTTATGACCACGATGCGGCGTTTGCCTTCGGCCAGGTCCTCCAACCGGGGTGAGCCGATCGCGTTGTCCAGGGCGAAGTTCACCGACTCCGACTGTCCCCTGGCCGGCGCATAACTGTGGGCCCGCGATTCCAGCACCCCGGCCAGCCGGGAGTGCGGCACCCTGACGGTCATATGGCCCCTGCCGTACGGCAGGCGAAACTCCCTTTCCATTTAAAAAAGCCTCCCTTAAAACTCGTTCCACAAACAAGCAGGCCAAGGACGGGGAAAATCGGTCAAGGGGTGGTCAGTGCCAGCAACTCGGCCGTATGCATCACCCGGCCCGGCCAGCCCTCGCCGGCCAGGAGCCCTTCCAACTGGTTGCGGCAGGCCCCGCAGCCGGTGACCAGCACCGTAGCGCCGGTATTGCGGATATCGGCCAGCTTGGGGGCCGCGATCGCCCGGGAGAGTTCGGAATAGAACAACTGGAAGGAGCCGGCCCCCCCGCAGCACCGGCCGGGGTCGGCCAGAGGAGCGAAGTCGATCCCGGGTACGGCCTTAATCAGGTCCACCGGGATATCGCCCACCCGCATGCCCCGCCCCAGGTGGCAGGCCTGGTGGTAGGTGACGCGCCAGGGTAGCGGCAGCATTGCACCGGGAGCCGGCAGTTCCGCCAGGAGGGAGGCGATGTCCCTGACCTTGGTCGCCAGGGCCAGAGACCGGTCGTACAGTTCCTGATCGTCCCGCAAGAGTTCCGGGTAGTGTTCCCGCCAGGCTTCCCCGCAGGTGCCGCAGGCCGTAACCAGGAAGTCCACGCCCAAACGGTGGAACATCGCCACGTGGGAAGCGGCCATGGCCCGCGCCGTGGCCGGATCGCCCAGTGCCAGGAGGGGATAGCCGCAGCAGTGCTGCGCGGCCGGTAGGACCACCCCGGCCCGGCGTGAGGCCAGCAGCTTGACCACCGCTTCGCCCGTCCCAGGATAAACGTAGTTGGCCATACAGCCGGCGAAGAACGCCACCCGGAGATCGGCCCGGGGCGGTTGGACCAGGTCCCGGATCCCGGCCAGGAAGGTCCGGGCCGGCAGGGCCGGGTAAATCCGGCGCACATCCAGACCGAGGGGAAAGCGGGGCCGGTATCCGCCGCCGGCCGGATGGAAAGCCGCTTTCTGCGCCCGCCGGGCCACCGGCAGACCCCTGTCCAGCCAGGGTTTACGGGCCAAGCCGGCCAGGAGCATCCTCCTGGCCAGGGGCAGCCCGCCTCCTTTGCGCGCGGCGGCCCGCAAGGCGACGATACCGGCGCAGGTCGCTACCCCGCTGGGGCAGGCGTCCAGGCAGGCCAGACACAAGAGGCAACGCTGGGACAAGGCCGACAGGCGCGGGGTGGGCTCCAGGCGGCCCTCCAGCAGCGCCCGGCCTAACTGCAACTTGCCCCGGGCCACGTCCGCCTCGGCCCGGGTGACCCCGTACACGGGGCAGACGGCCTGGCAGTTGCCGCAGCGCATGCATTTCTTGATATCGGCCGTGAAGTCGGCCAGATCGTCGTACATGTCATTCTTCCTCCGGCAGGATTTTGCCGGGATTGAAGAGGTTGTCCGGGTCGAGCGCCCGCTTGATCCGCCTTACGGCGGCCACCCCGGCATCCCCCAGTTCCAGCGGCAAAAAACGCCTCTTGGCCAGACCGATACCGTGCTCCCCGCTGAGCGTCCCGCCCATGGCGAGAGCCGTGGCGAAGATCTCCTTTACCGCCAGGTGCACCCTGGCCATCTCCTCGTGGTCGCCCTCGTCGGTCAGGATGGTGGGGTGCAGGTTGCCGTCCCCGGCGTGCCCGAAAGTACCGATCAGCAAATTATGTCTGACGGCGATATCCTGAATCGCGGCCAGCATCTCCACGATCCGGCTACGGGGCACGGTGGCGTCCTCCAGGACGGTGGTCGGACGAAGCCGGGCCAGGGCCGGAAGCGCGGCGCGCCGGGCCGCCCACAGGGCGTCCCTCTCGCGGTCGTCGGCGGCCAGCTTAAGCCGCCCCCCGGATTCCTGGAGAATCCGCTCCACGACCGCCGCGTCGTGCCGGACGACCTCGGTCAGACCGTCCACTTCCACCAGCAGCACCGCCGCGGCATCCCGCGGCAGCCCGGCGTGGGCGTAATTCTCGACCGCCTCAATGGTTGTTCGGTCCAGTATCTCCATGGTGGCCGGAATGATCCGGGCCCGGATGATGGCGGCCACCGCCTCCCCGGCCGCGGCCAACTGCGTAAAAGAGGCCAGCATGGACCGCCGGTCCTGCGGCGCCGGCACCAGCCGGACGGTGATCTCCGTTATAACGCCCAGGGTGCCCTCGGCCCCGGTGAAAAGCCGGACCATATCGTAGGCCGTGACGTTCTTGACCGTCTTGCCCCCGAAGCGGGCCACCGAGCCGTCGGCCAGGACTACTTCCAGCCCCGTAACGTAATCCCTGGTAACTCCGTACTTCAACCCCCGCAGTCCCCCGGAGCACTCGGCAACGCTGCCTCCCATCGTGGCGGTGGCGACGGTGCCCGGGTCGGGCGGGTAGATGAGGCCGTAGGGCGCGGCGGCGTCGTTGAGCCGCTGGATGATCACGCCCGGCTGCACCGTGGCGGCCAGGTTGTCGGGATCGAGTTCCAGGATGCGGTCCATCCTGAGGGTGGCCAAGACCACCCCGCCGCCCAAAGGGACCGTACCGCCGCTCAGATTGGTGCCGGAGCCCCGCGGAAAGACCGCCAGGCGGTTGACGCGGCAGATGTTGACCACCGCCGCCACCTGGGCTGCGCTCTGCGGCAGCACCGCCGCCAGCGGACAGGCCGGGGGCATCTCCGGCGTGGCGTCGTAAGAATACAAGACTAGCTCTTCCCGGTCCATAATCACATTGTCTTTCCCTACGGCCTGCTGCAGTTGTCGTAGCACCTGCCTGTCCATCACGTCATCATCCCCCGCGATTCCACCCAAAGTAGGACCTGGATAAGGTTGTTCCACGCAAGAAGGAAAGGTACCGGCATGCTCAATCCCGCCGCGGGCACAGGGCCAAATTCAAAGAGCCGCTTCGCCTATACTTCGATCCTGGCACCCAGGAGTTCCACAAACTTACGCAGCAATTCCGGATGCCCGGGCCAGGCCGCGGCAGTAACCAGGTTTCCGTCCACCCAGGCGTTGGAGAAGGTGGAGTTTACCTCCCCCCACCTGGCCCCGGCCGAAAGGCAGTCCGGCCCGACGGCCGGATAAGCCGTGCATAGCCGCCCCTGCAAGACGCCGGCCGCCGCCAGGATCTGCGGTCCGTGGCAGACGGCGGCCACAGGCTTGTTAGCCGCAAAAAAGGCCCGGACAACCTCCAGCACCTTACCGTCAAGACGCAAGTATTCAGGCGCCCGGCCGCCGGGAATGACCAGCCCGGCGTAGTCACCGGCTACGACTTGGTCGAAGTTTGCGGTAAGGGTAAAGTTGTGCCCCGGCTTCTCGCTGTAGGTTTGATCGCCCTCAAAATCGTGGACGGCTGTGCGAACCTTGTCCCCTGCTTCTTTCCCGGGGCATACGGCGTCTACCGTATAGCCCAGCATCAGCAGCGACTGGAACGGAACCATGACCTCGTAGTCTTCCACAAAGTCGCCCACCAGCATCAGAATCTTTTTAGTCACCGTTAGGACACCTCCGTCTCGTAATATCCCGTTGAGCAGCGTTCGAACACCCAACCCGCGTAGGCGGATACTCCCCCCCTCCATGAAAAATTAACGGCGCGGATACCTCTGAGGCCGCTTGCTCTCTTTCTATCTGTGAAAATAGGAGTAACCGTCAGCATCTTGCAATACCTTACCGTACTTGTGTTTAACACCTTGTACTAAGATATGCCCACGAACGTACGACTGCCGGCTTCGGCGAAATACCGGCATCTAGGGGCCGAAAGCCGGTGCTGCCAATTACCGCCTTGTTGACTTACCAGGCGAAGAATTACAGATAAGATGGCATCTGGTTAGACCACCTTACCGCAAATAATACTCCGGCCGGCGAAAAACTCCTGCCCGGCCCGCCGGCAAATTGCAATTTTTTTCGGTAACAGGCAAGGACGCCCCAGCCGGTCACGGCTGTCCTCCCGGGTTGAGGATGAGACCGGGATCCAACGCCTTCTTGACGGCCCTGATCATCGCCAGTTGGACGGGGTCCATGAAGCGGGCCAGGTAATCCTTGCGCTTGGCGCCGATGCCGTGCTCGCCGGAAAGGTTGCCGCCCATGGCGTAGGTCTCGGTGTAGATCTCTTCCAGCACTTTTTCCTTCACTTCGTGCCAGGTCTCCTCGTCCAGGTCCTTCCGGAGCAGGATGGCGTGGATGTTGCCGACGCCGGCGTGGCCGGCGCAGGAAATTTCCACCCCGTGCTGCCGGGCGATCCTCTCTATCTCGGCAAGGGCCTTGGGAATGGCGGCGACCGGAACCACGATGTCCTCCATGCAGTAGACGGGGCTGACCACCCGGAGGGCCTCCGCGAAACATTTGCGGGCCTTCCAGATACGGTCCCGGGCCGAAACATTGTCGGCCACGAATACTTCCAGGGCGCCGTGCTCCTGGCAAAGCCGGCCGATGGCGAGGTAGTCCTCCTCGACCTGCGTTTCGGTCGAACCTTCCACTTCCACTATGATATGGGCTCCGGCGTCGCCGTAAGGCAGTTTCTGGTTGAGATAGGCCTCGGCCGCCTTGATGGAGGTACTGTCCATGAATTCCAGGCAGGTCGGAACGATCCCCCCGTTGCCCATGATAACGAGAACGATGTCGATGGCCGTCTGCATGGCGGCGAAGGGAACCAGCAGATCGACTACGTACCGGGGCAACGGCATCAGCTTGAGGTAGATCTTGGTCACCACGCCCAGGGTACCTTCGGAACCCACCATGAGGTGCACCAGGTCGTAGCCCGTGACGTCCTTGACGCACTTGCCGCCCAGGGTGGTGATCTCACCGCCGGGCAGCACCACTTCCCCCCCGTAGACGTGCCGGGAGGTGGTCCCGTACTTCACGGCCTTGTTCCCGCCGGCGTTCTCGGCCACATTGCCGCCGATGAAGGAACTGTCCGCGCTGCAGGGATCCCCGGCATACAGAAAGCCGGCTTCCCGGGCCGCTTTTTGCACCTGCCCGGTGGTTACCCCCGGCTCCACCACCACAAACATGTTCGCGGTATCGATTTCCAGGATGCGGTCCATCTTCTCCAGAGACAGGACGATGCCCCCGAGCATGGGTACGGCGCCGGCCGAGAGGCCCGTCCCCGCTCCCCGCGGCGTGACCGGCACCCTGTGCCGGCCGGCCAGCCGGAGTACGGCCGCCACTTCTTCCGCGATCCCCGGCTTAACCACCACTTCCGGGTTCCTGGTCCAGACAGCCTCGGAAACCTCGTCGTGCCCGTAGGACTCCATCTTCTCCTGTTCCACCACCCCCGGCTTACCCAGGATACTTTCCAGTTCTCCGGCTATTTCCGCCGTAACCCGGTTGTATACCGCCAGTTCAAACCCCTCCCTGCGCTAAAGCGGCGATCATTTCCGGCACCACCGCGAACGCGTCGCCCACGATGCCGAAGTCGGCCACCTTGAAGATCTGGGCCTCGGGATCCAGGTTTACGGCCACGATGGTGTCGGACGTCTGCATGCCGGCCA
>JAJYZD010000104.1 GCA_021800315.1 Bacillota bacterium
CGTCTCAACTCCGGAGGGAGGTGGATTCCGCCCGGAACATCATCCAGGATCGCGCCGTCGAGGGTCAGCCGCCCCTGGTCGGGACGCTCGAGTCCGGCGATCATTCGCAAGAGGGTGGTTTTTCCGCATCCGGACGGACCGATGATAGAAATGATCTCGCCCCGATTGACCGTAAAATCCACGGCGTGAACAACCGGTTTTCGGGCGAAGGACTTGGTGAGATTCCTGGCGTGCAAACAGGCATCCATCAAATTGCACCACCTTCGTAGACGTTGTCGTACCTGTCTATCACAAGGCAGGTGTATCCATGCCCTGCTTTTTTATGGTTCCGGAGCAATGAATCGACGTGCCTCCGGGCGCCCCGCAAACTCATAAAGATCCTGGTTTCGACCGGGGTTTTCGGCTGTTCAGCCTCGTTGTCCCATATTTCCACCCAGTACATCTGGATTTCGAGGCAGGGATCCATGGCGCGTCCCCCTGTGCGGCCGGATTTTTCCCGGGCAGGGATTTCCAAAACCAGCCTGGTGAACGGGCGGGGCCTGCGGACCTTTGGCGGGTACGGCCCGGCCGTACCCGCCAAAGAATCGCGCCGGCCGTGGCAGGGGGCTCAGGCCGGGCCGGGTTGCTCCAACAGGTATTCCTGCGACGCCTCGCGCAGGGTCTTCCCTTTGGGCTCCCCCAGGGTCAGCCAGGTGAGAATCACGCCCAGGAAGGATATCAGGGCCAGGATGCCCATCGTTCCGGGAAGCTTGAGCGATATCAGCATCAACGGAAACAGGAAGGCCGCCACGGCGGCGCCGAACTTGCCGACGGAGGCCGAGATGCCGAAGCCCCAGCCGCGCACCGTGACCGGGAAGACCTCGGCCGGATAGACGAAGGTGGTGCAGTTGGGTCCGAACTCGATGAAAAAGTAGCTGACGGCATACAGCAGAAGGAACTCCACCGGAACGGCCATCACGCCCGGGAAGAGGAAAATCGCCGCATAGGCCAGCCCCATGACGGTGAAGCCGAGGAGTTGGATGAAGCGCCGTCCCAGCCGGTCCATGGTGAAGGCGGCCACCCAGTAGCCGGGTACCGCCGCCACCAGGAAGACCAGGCCCGAGACCAGGACACTGGAAATCATGGTGGCGTGGGGCAGAAGGTCTTTCATCACCAGGCCCGAGGAAACACTGTTGCCGTAGAAGGCCATGTCCAGGAACATCCAGGAAAAGGCGGTTCCGACCAGGGTTGCCAGGTAATTACGGTTGGTGAACAATACGGTCCAGGAGTCTTTAAGCCTGGCTACCCGGCCGCGTTCGGGCACCGGGGTGCCGGTCAGCTTTTCCACCAGGCTGGCCGCGCCCTCCACGTCGCCGCGTGCGCCCACGGAAAAGTGGGGGGTCTCCGCTATCATGCGCCGCAGGTAGATCACCGCCGCCGCGGGCAGGGCCCCCAGTCCCAGCATGAGCCGCCAGGCGAGGCTGTGGGCCATTCCGGAGGACAGCAGCACCGCCGCCAGCGCCGGTCCCGCCAGGAGGCCGAATCCCTGCATGGCGAAGACCGAGTTCACCAGGAAGCCGCGTTTCTTCCGGTTAGAGTACTCGCTCATCAGTACGCCGCTCATGGGATAGTCACCGCCCACCCCCAGGCCGACGATGAAGCGGAAGGCGATCAGCATCCAGATGTTGACCGAAAAGGCCGAGAGAAGGGCGCCCCCGGTCAGGAGCACCGCCTCGATGCCGTAGATGGCTTTACGTCCGAAGACGTCCATCAGGCGGCCGAAGATCAAGGCGCCCAGCACCGCGGAAAAGAGCGCCGTGCTGTTGAGAACCATGATGTCGAGGGTGGTCAGGTGCCACAGGGGGACGAGCAGGCTGGTCACCACCCCGATGATGAACAAGTCGTAGGCGTCGGTAAAAAAGCCCATGCCCGCCGTCAGCCAGGTCCGGAAATGGAAACCCTGCAGGCCGGCCTCTTCCAGGGGCTTGAGCACCCGGTCCCGCACGTTTTCTTCTGCTGCCACGCTTTTTTCCTCCTTAATTCCTTGTTCTTGGATATCCCGGTAAACGGACAACCCGCTTCCCGATGCCCATTATTGATGCAGTGCGCGAATCGGTATCCCTTCCCTCCCTTGATATGAATTAAGAACCGGGGCGATACGTCCCGGTTTGATCTTATAACACGGCCGTTAAGCAGACGTTAAGTTTAGATGGGCCAGGTAAAATCCACGTAAAATCCAGGTAAAAAGCGGCCGGACATGACACCACCAGTCGGGCAATCCCTTCAGCCTCGGCGGGCAAACCGTCACTTGGCACGTTGTCTCCGGTCCGGCCACAGTTTACGGCGGCGCCCTGCTCATCTCCAATTCCGGACAGATCAGCATCACCGCCAGCGTCAGTTCGGGCTTGTTTGGACCGGACATTCGGGAAAGTCAAATAGCAGTTGGCTATCAAGTTTGCAACCATTCCTGATTATGGATTTGCAGCCGCGGTGCAACCCGGAATGTTCCGGAAACGCCCGCCAATACTGGATTTGTCGGATAAACCGGACTTCCTGGTCAGGAAAGGCGATCCGGAAGGCCTGAGCCGGGTGACAGTTAAGACGATGCCTGCGGAGGCCGATTGTATACAGTATTACCTGTCCCGACCCCCTTTATATTTGACCATTCTTATGCTAACATGGTAGTTAAGTGGGTAAGTGGTGCCGTTCTCCTCGTTGGCGCCGGAAATCCACGCAAGATGGGGGGGAGTATTTTGCAGGAGCAAAAGATTTACATCGTCGATACGACGTTGCGTGACGGCGAGCAAACGGCCGGAGTAGTTTTTGCCAACCGGGAAAAGGTGCGCATCGCCAAATTCCTGGACGAACTGGGCGTGGACCAGATTGAGGCCGGTGTCCCCGTCATGGGCGGCGACGAGACCGAGGCCATCCGCTCCATCTGCCAGGCCGGGCTCAAGGCCAGTATCATGGGCTGGAACCGGCCGGTGATCAAGGACATCGAGGCTTCGCTGGCCTGCGGTTGCGACTCGGTGGCCATCTCCATATCCACCTCGGACATCCATATCAAGTACAAGCTGCGGTCGACCCGGGAATGGGTGCTGGAGAGCATGGTCAAGGCCGTGGAATTCGCCAAGAAGGAAGGTATGTACGTCTCGCTCAACGCCGAGGACGCTTCCCGTAGCGAGATGGACTTCCTGATCCAGTTCGCCAAGGTGGGCAAGGAGGCCGGGGCGGACCGCCTGCGGTACTGCGACACCGTGGGTATCCTGGACCCCTTCACGACCCAGGAGAACGTCCGGGTCATCCGGCAGGCGGTGGACCTCGACATCGAGATGCACACTCACAACGACTTCGGCATGGCTACCGCCAACGCCCTCGCGGGGGTTATGGCCGGAGCCACCCATGTGGGGGTGACCGTCATCGGTCTGGGCGAGCGCGCCGGTAACGCCGCCCTGGAAGAAGTCGTGATGGCGCTGAAGCACCTGCATAAAGTCGACATCGGATTCAAGACCGAAATGTTCCGGGAGGTAGCCGAGTACGTCTCCCGGGCGGCGCACCGGGAACTGCCCGCATGGAAGGCCATCGTCGGCTCCAATATGTTCGCCCACGAGTCGGGCATCCACGGGGACGGCGTCCTCAAGCACCCGGGCAACTACGAGCCCTTTGAACCGGAGGAGGTGGGCCTGCAGCGCCAGATCGTGGTCGGCAAGCACTCCGGCTCGGCGGCCCTGAAGGCCAAGTTCGCCGAATACGGCATCCATCTGACCGATCACCAGGCGGAGGAACTGCTGCCCAAGATCCGGTCCCATACCGTGGCCATGAAGCGTCCCCTCTTCGACAAGGAACTGGTGTACATCTTTGAGGATTATTACGGCAAACGGGAGTAGGTTTTACGCCCCCGCCGGGCGCCGCCGGGAGACCGGTGGCGAAAGGGTATTTGATCCCGGTCGGGTCAAGCTTGTCATCGGCCGGGTACACCGGGGAGGCCGCGGCCTCCCCGTCCGTTGCGGGTCGCTTCACCCGCCCCGGGCGGTGGTTTTGGGCGGCGCCGGCACGGTGATTCATATTTATCGGCAAAGAAGGGGATTTATTGGGTTACCGGGTAACGCTCATTCCGGGCGACGGTATCGGTCCGGAGATCAGTGCGGCCACCACCAGGGTGCTTGCGGCCACGGGGGTGGAGATAGAGTGGGAAGTTATGGAGGCCGGGGAGAAGGTGCTGGAAGAGTGCGGCACGCCCCTGCCGCCGCGGGTATGTGAATCAATCCGCAAAAACAGGGTGGCTCTCAAGGGGCCGTTGACCACGCCTGTGGGCAAGGGTTTCCGTAGCGTCAACGTGGCTTTGCGCCAGGAACTGAATCTTTTCGCCAACGTGCGGCCGGCCCGCAACCGGCCGGGTGTGCCGAGCCGGTTTACGGACGTCGACCTGGTGGTGGTGCGCGAGAATACGGAGGACCTGTATGCCGGCGTGGAACACCGGGTGGGTAACGACGCCGCCGAAAGTATCAAGATCATCACCCGCGGGGCTTCCGAAAGGATAGCCCGCTTCGCGTTCGATCTGGCCCGGCGCACGGGCCGTAAAAAAGTGACCTGTGTGCACAAGGCCAATATTATGAAGCTCTCCGACGGTCTCTTCCTCGCCTGTGCCCAACAGGTGGCCGCGGAGTATGAAGATATCCAGTTTGGTGACATGATAGTTGATGCCATGTGCATGAAGCTGGTGCAAAACCCGGCCGAGTATGATATCCTCCTGTGCCCCAACCTTTACGGCGACATCCTGTCCGACCTCTGCGCCGGCCTGGTGGGCGGCCTCGGCGTGGCGCCGTCGGCCAACACCGGGGACGGTTGCGCGGTTTTCGAACCGGTGCACGGCAGCGCTCCCCGGCGGGCCGGACAGAACGTCATCAATCCCCTGGCCATGATCCTGTCGGGGGTCATGCTCCTGGCCCACCTGGGCGAGACCCGGGCGGCGGCAAGGCTGGAGGCGGCTGTGGACGCCGTTCTCACCGAGGGCACCCAGCTCACCTACGACCTGGGCGGCCGGGCGGGGACCAGCGGGATGGCCGCGGCTATCGCCGAACGCCTTGCGAAATGAGAGGATTTCTTTTGCGCGTTGCCAAACCGGTTCCCGGTGGTTTATAATGGGATTGACGGGCCGGACGGCCCGGCGGATTGAGTCCCCAAACCCGGCCGGACCGGTTGCTTCGCCGCTGAAGGAATACCCAAGGACGGGGGATGGGTTCCTTAAGGAGGATATATTCATTTGAGATCGTACGGTATTTTTGACGGGGTGGCCCGGGAGGATCACCTGGTGGCGGCCGCCGTCTACTTCCCGGAAGACTTTGCCGCGTTCTACGGCTCCAAGGAGGATTACCAGGATTATCTTCTGGAGCGGCACAATTTCCTGGAAGACCTTTACCTGGACGAAGCGGTACGGATAGTCCACGTTCCCTTCGACCCGGCCGATTACCAGACCTGGCTCAAGGCCCACAACGGTTGGACCGAGGGTCAGGAGGCGCGTAGCGCCTGGGCCCTGGCCAGGGCGGTCGACGAGGATGCCTTGAACACCCTGAAGAAGAAGCAAAGCTTTTTACCGTCGGCGCCCACCGGCGAGGAACTGGTCGTATCCGTCTTTTTCGGCGTGGTTCCCGTGCTGCTGGCGGTCAAGGACGATCTCGCCCGTATCGGCAAGAGGCTGGACGCGGGACGCTTGACGCGGGTTGCCGACGCATTCTCCAAGCAGCTTCCCGGCGCGCCCGCCTTTCACCGGCTCTCCCCGTTGCGCTGTGGCGGCATGCGTATATTCGTCGGTGACCGGCTGACCCACCCCGTCCACATCGATGACGTGGAAACAGCCTTGGAGAAGCAGGTCTACCAGGTGCTGGAGCAGCCGGACAGCATTCTGGCGGTGCCCCGGCCCTATAGCTTCTCCCGGCCGGATTTCGCCCTCGAACAGGACGCCGTTATCTTTACCCCGGCCCTTTTGCCCCTGGTCCTGGTGGGAGCGGACGATTCCGTCAACTACGCGGAGAACCTCCTGGAATCGGTGCACGGGGAGCTTACGGCGGTTTCCGACCAGGTGGTGGGAACCATCGGGGCCCTGAAGCTCTCGGTGGAGATCACCGGGTCCATTCCCTTCGTGCCCGGTTACGAGGTCTACGATCTCCTGGAATATATGTATCAGAACCTGGAGGAGCAGGCCGACCGCGAGCAGGTGGCCGTCCGTAAGATCAAACGGAACAAGAGTTGGTTGAAGAGGATCAAGTAAGGAAGAGACAAAGACCGCCCGGGAAAGCCGGGCGGTCTTTTTTGGCATTGTCCGGCTAAACAAAGACGTGGTCGCGTTCATCCACCTGCAGGCCGGTGTATTCCCCCGTCTTCGCGTCGTACGAATAGCACTCGCGCAGGACTTCCGGCGGCACTTTTTCGAAGTCCAACAGAATTTTACCCGGTTCCCGGCCGGAGATGAAGACCCTGTAGCCGCGCAGTTCCTTGACCGGTACCCGGATTAATCTATCCTTATCGGTGCCGTGGCGTACGGAAACCGTTTCGCTGGTAAAGGTGCGCAGCGTTACGGCCACCGGGGAGCCGCCGCCGAACATGCCGAAGAGTTTGGCGCAGACGAGCGGATCCTGCCCAGGTTCCATACCGAACCGGCCGTCGACGGAAATGTCGAATTCCAGTACTTTTTCGCCGTCGCCGACCACGGTACCGATACCGCGACCGTGGGCGCGCAAAACTTTTTCAATGAAGTTTTCTCCTGCCCAAACCAGGCTTGTTCCGCCGACGAACTCTCTGCCCCTGCGGCCGGCCATAACGGTATCCCCCTTTGCGGACGGTTCTTCACCAATCAACGGGTTAATAGTACCACAGAACGCCCCTGCCCGGTCAACTTTCCGGTCCCCGATCCGGGTGGTTCTTTAATGGGCCGCCAGGTATAACCAGGTCCCTTCCCCTTCATAATACCACTGGTTGGAAGGAAAACTAAACTGAACTATCCTCACCGGTCCGGAGGTTGCAAGCGTTGAAGGTATTGATGTTTTCCCGGGAATTTCCACCGCAGAAAGTGGGCGGGCTGGCCCAGCATGTTTATGATTTGAGCCGCTTTCTGGCCAGACGCCGCCTGGAAGTCCACCTGTTCACGGGGGGCGGGGCGCAAGCCCCGGCCTACGAGCGGGTGGAAGGCGTCCATGTCCACCGCACCACACCCTACCAGGTCTCCGCCACCGACTTCGCCGCCGGGGTGATCCAGTTCAACGTGGCCCTTCTGGAGCGGGTGATGAGCCAGTTTCAGGGCCCGGAGGGCTTCGACGTGATCCACGGCCACGACTGGCTGGTGGCTTACGCCGCCAAGGCTCTCAAACACGCCTGGCGCCTGCCCCTGGTGGCCACCATTCACGCGACCGAGTGGGGACGCAACAACGGCCTCCATAACGCCCTGCAGCGGCACATCAGCGACGTCGAATGGTGGCTGGCCTACGAGGCCTGGCGCGTCATCTGCTGCAGCCGCTACATGGAGGACGAGGTGCGCCGTGTATTCCAGGTGCCGGCGGACAAGATAGTGGTGATCGCGAACGGGGTGGAGCGGCAGCGTTTTGCCGTGGTGCCGGAAACTTTGCGGCGGGACGACTACGCCGCTCCCGACGAGGAAATCGTCTTTTGCGCCGGCCGTCTGGTGCGGGAGAAGGGTGTGCAGGTGTTGCTGTCGGCCGCTCCCCGCATCTTTGCCGGATACCCCCGCACCAAGCTGGTCATCGCCGGATCCGGTCCTTTCGAGCCGGAACTGCGCCACCTGGCCGCCCACCTGGGCATAGGCCATCGCGTTTACTTCACCGGGCACCTGGATGAGACCAGGTTGAAGCAATTCCTGCGTTGGGCCGCCGTGGCGGTTTTCCCCAGCCTGTACGAGCCGTTCGGCATCGTGGCCCTCGAGGCGATGGCCGCCCAAACCCCGGTGGTTGTGTCCGATACCGGCGGCCTGTCCGAAATCGTGCGGCACGGCGTGGACGGCTTGAAGTTCAATACAGGCAAACCCGAGTCCCTGGCCGACACGGTCATGGCCCTCCTGAACAACAGGTCTCTGGGGCGCCGCCTGATCCAGGAAGCCCATCGCCGCCTGGCCGCCGATTACAACTGGGACACTCTGGCCGGACGGACCGCGCAGGTCTACCGCGAGGTGGTCGCTGAGAGCCGCAAACAGGCCTGGCAGGGTAGGCCCCGTTCCCGCTTCGGACTGGACAAGCTCCTGTCCGGCCAGGGCTGACGGGTACGGAAGGCCGTCGGTGAACCGGAGCGGGCGGATGAATTCGGCGAACAGGGGACGATGGATTACGTATACGCCTCTTGCACGCCGATATATTCGGCCTTTATCTCCGAAAAAGCTGGTTACGGACGGCCCTGTTCCGATTGTTGAGAGGGAGCCGGTTTTGTCGCCGGGGGGGAATCGCGCGGCCGGAAAAGGAAAATGCCGGTGCGTCAGTCTGGCTGCAAAAAAACGATGTCACCGACGTCACCGTCATCAACGATCCTATCGTACCATTCCCGGGTCTCGACGTCAAGACAAATATCGACAATCTGCGGCGGGTAAACCGGCGGAACGTCAGAGGGGAACAGGCCGGGGGGTGCCGCGTCGGCGGCAGGGATTTTACCGGCCCGGGGAGAATACTGTCGGCGACAAGTTTTTCGTCTAAACGGGGGAACAGGATGATTCCCGTCATTTCCGTAGTCGGCTATGCCGATTCAGGCAAAACCACGGTCGTGGTCGACCTGGTCGGCGCTTTGAAAAACCGGGGTTACCGGGTGGCCGCGGTCAAACATGCTCCTCACGGCTACGCGATGGACGCCCCCGGTAAAGACTCTTCCCGGTACCTCGGGGCGGGAGCGGACAAGGTGGCCGTGGCCGGTCCGGACTCCCTGACCTTTCACGAGCGGACGCCGACGCACCTGTCTTTGGCCGGGGTATGCGCGAGAATCAGCGGCGTGGACTGCATCATCGCCGAAGGCTTCAAGACCGAGCCGGGGCCGAAGGTGGGGGTTTTCCGGCAAGGGTACGGGGCCGGCCGCGTGGAAGGTTTGATCGCGGTGGTCAGCGATTACATGGTGGAAGAAAATGTACCGTGCTTTTCTTTCGAACAGATGGAGGAATTGGCGGACTTCATCGTGAAATATGTTAGCGGTACCCGGGTAACAAATGAATAAGGTGCTCCGAGCTTTTCTACCTACAGCCGGCGGGCCAGGGGGAAAGGTCGTTAGGGCAGGCCTGGAAACGGGACCCGCCTCCCGAGGTTGGAAAGGAGCTTTTGTCGCCCGGCCCGGCTGGAACGTGCCGCTTCTGGCATTGCTCCGGCGGTCTGCGGGTGTGCGTGACAAGGTTTTCTCCAGCCCCCGGCTGGAGTTTTTTGTGATCGAGTCAATTGGGAAGGGAGTGGTCGAATTGGATCTTGTCCAACTAACCATTGATGGAAGGGGCGTCGCCGTTCCGGCCGGCACATCGGTGCTGGAGGCCGCCGAGCAGGCCGGCATCCATATTCCGCGGCTGTGCCATGACCGGGAACTGGTGCCTTTCGGGGCCTGCCGGTTGTGCGTGGTGGAGATCAAGGGTCTGCGCAACCTGCCCGCCTCCTGCGTGACCGCGGTGAGTCCGGGCATGGAGGTGCAAACCGCTACGCCGGCGGTCGTTGAAGCCCGGCAGGTCATATTGGAACTGCTTTTGGCCAATCACCCGCAGGATTGCCTGACCTGCGAGAAGTCGGGCAACTGCGCCCTGGCCGGGTACTGCTACCAGTACGGCGTGCGGGAGTCGCGCCTTAAGGGAGAGAGTCACGCCTACCCGGCGGATGACACCAACCCGTTCATCGTACGCGATCTCAACAAGTGCATCCTGTGCGGCAAGTGTGTACGGGCCTGCGCCGAGATAACCGGCCAGGACATCCTGGATTTCGCCTACCGGGGCTTTTCTACCAGGCCCACCACTTTCGGCGACGCCCCCTTGCTGGAGTCGGACTGTGTTTTCTGCGGCAACTGCGTGGCCGTCTGTCCGACCGGGGCTCTGACGGAAAAGCAACGGCTCGGCCGGGGTCGCTACTGGGAAATGGAAAGGGTGAAGACCACCTGTCCTTTTTGCGGTGTCGGTTGCAACTTCGACCTGTTGGTCCACGGGGGGCGGATCGTGGGCGTGGCCTCCAACGAGACCGCTCCGGTGAACGGCAAGGCCCTGTGCATCAAGGGTCGTTTCGGATGGGACTTCATTTACAACGAAAAGCGGTTGACCTCCCCCCTGATCAAGAAAAACGGCCGCTTTGAGGAGGCTTCCTGGGACGAGGCCCTGGACCTGGTGGCCCGCCGCCTGGGCGAAATAAAGGCCGAACACGGTCCGGAGGCCTTTGCCGCGCTCAGTTCGGCCCGGTGTACCAACGAGGAAAACTACCTCTTGCAGAGGTTTACAAGGGCGGTGATGGGCACCAATAATGTCGACCACTGTGCCCGCACCTGACACGCTCCGACCGTGGCCGGTCTGGCCACTTCTTTCGGCAGCGGCGCGATGACCAATTCCATCAACGAGATCAAGGACGCCCAATTGCTGTTCCTGATCGGAACCAATACCACGGAGGCCCATCCGGTTATCGGCTACCGGATGAAACAGGCCGTGCGTAGCGGCGCCAGGCTCATCGTCGCCGACCCGCGGCGCATCGAACTGGCCGGAACGGCCGACTACTGGCTGCGCCTCAAGCCGGGCACCGACATTCAGTTGCTGAACGGGCTCATGCACATCATCATCGCCGAGGGTCTGCAGAACCAGGAATTTATCGCCACCCGGACGGAAAACTTCGAGGCGCTGTATGACGCGGTCAAACCGTATACGCCGGAGTACGTATCCGGGGTAACGGGGATTTCCGTGGACGACCTTTACGCGGTCGCCCGGCTCTACGCCACGACCGACCGGGCCATGCTCTTCTACACCCTGGGGATTACGGAGCATGTCTGCGGGACCAGCAACGTCATGAGCTGCGCCAACCTGGCCCTCTTGACCGGTCACCTGGGCCGCCCCTCCACCGGCGTCAACCCCATCCGGGGCCAGAACAACGTGCAGGGGGCCTGCGACATGGGCGCGCTGCCCAACGTCTACCCCGGTTACCAGAAGGTGCCCGAACTCAAGGTCAAGGCCAAGTTCGAAGATGCGTGGGGCGTACCGCTTTCCGGCGAGGTCGGGCTGACGATCCCGGAGATGTTCGATGCCGCCAACGCGGGCCGGGTCAAGGCCATGTACATTCTGGGCGAGAATCCCGTGCTGACCGATCCCAACGCCAACCACATCAAGGCCGGCCTGGCCAAGCTGGAATTCCTGGTGGTGCAGGAGCTTTTCCTCACGGAAACCGCCGAGTACGCCGACGTCATCCTGCCGGCGGCGAGCTTCGCCGAGACGGACGGGACCTACACCAATACCGAGCGGCGGGTGCAGAGGTGTCGTCGGGCCATTGCGCCGCTCGCCGGGCGGGCCAACTGGCAGACCATCGAGGACCTGTTCAACCGGATGGGGTACCCGGTCCACTATGACCGCCCCGGGGAAATCTTCGCCGAGATGGCCGCGCTGACGCCTTCCTACGCGGGTATCACCTACGA
>JAJYZD010000105.1 GCA_021800315.1 Bacillota bacterium
ACCTGGCGTACGGGGAAAACCTGCGGCTCCTGGTAGCCGACCCGGGGCCACTCGTCATCGCGGCGCTGGACCGGGGCGACAACGTCCTGTTCGAGGTGGCCCAGGGAACGCTCCTCGACATCGACCACGGGACTTATCCCTATGTCAAATCGTGGCGTCATCCACCACGTCGGCTGCATCCTTCAGCGAGTCTGTTGTGTATATTTTGTCAATTATTTTGTCCAATGCATCCAATGTACTGATCCGTTTAATCCGAGCCTGGAGTTCCCGGGATATATCCCCGAACCTGGCATTTAGGAACTTGGAGATAGCCTCCTGTTTACCCCTGGCCTCTGCCACGGCCTCGGCATCCTTAACCCACTCCTGAAAAACCGCTGATTCCATAACCATTTCCCTCCCTATCATTGACATCACCAACTGCGGTGGATATCTTCCACCGGCAAGTATCGCCATAGCAGCCAAGATGTCCTGCCTCAGCGACTCATCCTCGATTTCCTGCACGGCGCTTATGCTTTCGCTGAGTACTTGCTCAGGACTCTCCTCCGATGTCTCGCCCCTCATCAGCGGCAGCAGGGGGTATAGCCCTATCAGTCTAGCCGCTATCACCCGTTGTCTGCGCTCTTCCCACACTCGCACGACCAAATAGCCGTATTCCAGCATTCCTCCGTCCCACCTGTCCCGCAGACGGTGAAGGCCGTTGTCGTCGTCCTTGTAGAAAAATATCACCCGGGCGGAGTTTACCACCATGCCGGTAAAGACCGCCAGCCTGACCCCGGTGGCCTCCGGAACCCCACCGTTCACGGACGCGAGCCCGACGTCGTGGTACGCCCCCTACGTGGCGGCGGCCTATAACGCCCGTCTCATCTCCGGAACCAGCGCCGCCACCTTCGATCCCAACGCGAGCATCACCCGGCAGGAAGTGGCGGTCATCACCATGCGGGCGATGGGAGCCATGCACCTGACCGGCCTGGTGGGCACCCTGCCGGCCAAGGCGCCGACTTTCGCCGACCGGCCGGACGCGGCCGGCCGGGGCCCGGGCGGCAATAAGCCAAGCCGCCGAATACGGATTGATCCAGGGTTATCCGGACGGGACCTTCCAGCCGGTTAAAACACTCACCAGGGCCGAAGGAGCGACCATACTGGTCAAGTTTACCGGGTTCGCGCAGATGGCCAAGAGCGGCAAGCTGCCGGAATAGCCGACCGTGGTCGACGGAACAGATAACTGGGCCGCGCCGTAGCTCTTCACTACGCCCGGCCCCTTACTTTTGACCCTGTCCGGTCATTTTCCTGGGGCCCTCTTAACTATCTTTTTTCACCGCTTGCTGGCGCTGCAAGCCGTCCCCGATGATATTCCGCGCGTCTTCGAGGGTATTTACAGAGAACAATTCCTGGAGCACATCATTTAACGTATCGAGATCCCTTATACTGTTTAGCATCTCCTGAATACCTGCGGACTGCTCACCAAAACGGATGGTAAGGAACTGCCGGGCAGCGTCTTTTTTACCCTTTTCGTATACGCGGCTGTAGCCGGCGGAATATTGAAGATAGACATCTTCAACGGAAGGGAGAGGGTCTTGCCACAGCAAGCCGGGATTCAACCAGAAACCCGGGAGAGCTTGAGAGTGAAAAATGCCCTCGTCATCAGGCTCCTCCCGATGAAACCGGCCGCCGGCGCCGAGGCGGAAAAAGTCGACCCTCCGGCGGTCCGGGTCAATCAGCCAGTACTCACGTACCCCCGCAGCCTCGTATTCGCCATACTTATCCTTTCGATCGCGAGTCCGGCTATCACGCGAGACGATTTCCACGATTACGTCCGGACCACCCTCGAACGAGGCCTCCTTGAACCGGGACAGTTGCTCCCGCTGAACGAAAATTATGTCAGGCTCCCGGACCCGGCGCAAATGTTCGGGCAGGTGAACCGCGAACGGTGCCAACAACACTTCCCCGGATTCGTAGTGGCGGGCAAATGTATCCATTACCCTAGCCAAAAAAAACGCTATTTTTTGATGGGAAGCCGTTGCCGGCGACAAAACAATCACCTCCCCATCCACCCATTCCGCCCACGTATCTTCGTCGCCCCATTCCCAAAACTCTTCCAGGCTCATTTTCAATGGTATTTGGGTGACCGCATATTCAGCGAGGGCTTCCCGTAAGTCGTCCATTCTTTCGACACCTCCTCTTCAAAAACAGCCGTTATATCCGAAAAGCGATGATCCCCGGCCCTGACATTCCCGCCCGCGCTATGGGGGTAGAAGCTATTTCCGCCCTTAACAGTTCAAAATATGTAGCTTTTCCCATCCTACCGCTTGGCGCGCCGGTTGTCAACGCCGCTTCGTGTCCAGCCCGGCTTCGGTTTCCCACTCCAGCGGCGGCGGGGTTGGCCCGGGCAAATACTGCCGTGGTCATTCCCACGGAAGCCCTGAAAGGTACTACCAACCTAACATATTGCTTAAGATCATGGAAAGTCTCCCTAGTGAAGCTCACCCGCCTATAGAGGCGGGTGCTTCCCCCTCACGGAAGGAAGTTCCTGTTTCACCGATCGCCGCCACAGGGGTCTTACGCAATCTCCGCAGGCGTAAATTCGGGCGCCACCAGCCCTACTTCGGAATCTTTAAGCGCACATTTCGTTCGCTCTTTGCAGGATCACCATCGCCGACACAACATCCCGGTCGGCTTTGAGCTTGCATTTGGGACATTCATGCACCCGGACACTCAGATCTTTTGGTACATGTTCACCACAAATACAAGTTTGGGACGTACCGGCAGGAGGGACCTTTACAAGTATCTTGCCAAATTTCTTGGATTTGTACTCGATATATTTGATAAAGATTCCCCATCCTGCGTCGGAAATACTCTTTGCGAGACAATGATTCTTAACCATGTTTTTGATCTGCAAATCCTCAACCGCAATAAAGTCATATTCTTGGACGATGTGGTAGGACGCTCTGTGCAAGAAGTCCTTGCGCTGATTAGCGATTTTGGCGTGATATTTGGCTACTTTGGATTTGGCCTTCCCTCGGTTTTTTGAACCTTTCTTCTTGCGGGAAAGCTGCCTCTGTAGCTTCGCCAATCTCTTCTCGGACTTCCGATAGTAACGCGGGTTCTCGATTTTGGAGCCATCGGAGAACGCCGCAAAACTCAACAAACCTACATCGATACCAACTTGGGTAAGAAGTCCATAGCATTGGGTTTCTTCTATCTCGGAGGTAAGGTTGGCATACCATTTACCGCCATGAAATTTTACATTGATCCTGCTAACTAAAGACGGATCAAACTCGAAATGGGCATTGAGTTTGACGTAGCCGATCTTTGGTGGGTAAATATATCCTGGTCTCTTGAAGTGATCCTGCTTATCGGCTTGGGGATAAGTGAATGAGTTGTAGTGGTACATGTCTTTATAGTGAGGGTAACCGGAAATGCCATCGAAGAACCGTTGAAATGAGTTGTCAAGTCTCTTGAGGCAGTCTTGTAATACCTGGGCGTTGACTGTTCTGTATTCAGGAAACACTTTCTTGAGAGCGGCGAGTTCGTTCGCCTGCTTGTTATATGTCAAGCAATTCGTTGTCTGTCGGTAATATATCTCCCGTTGCTCCAATGCGGTATTGTAAAGCCTGCGACAAAGACCAAGCGTTTGGAACATCGTATGTTCCTGTTCATCGGTTGGCTCAATGTTGAATTGGTGGACTATAACCTTCATCGTCAATCACCTTCCACCAAAATTATTCGACGACCTACGAGGAAAATCCTTCTAGGTACAAAACAATTTTCACCATTCACCTCCCGCCTTCGCTTTGCTTAGAGGCGGGAGTCCTCTGGCGATTTTTGATAGAGAAATAGCAGACAATAACGTCTGCTATCAATTAAGCCCCCAGCCTCGTGCCGGGGGTGGTTGACCCTCAGTGCCCGCTCAAGTGCATCCTCTTCACCCGCACCGTCGGCGCCCCGATACCACCGATGAACCGCAGATCGTTGGCCACGGCTTCAATGCCCAGGAGCAGGTCCATGACGTTGCCGGCGATAGCCACCCCCCGCACCGGTTCGGCCAACCGGCCGTTCCTGATCAGGCGGCCGGTGGCCCCCACCGAGAAATCGCCGGAGATGGGGTTGGCCGTGTGCATGCCCAGCACCTCGGTCACCAGGAACCCTTCCGCGAGGTCGCTCATCAATGCGGCCGGGTCCGCCGTGCCCGGCTCCAGGTAGAAGTTGGTTACCCCGGTTTCCGGGGTGCTCTTGAACGAACCCCTGGTGCCGTTACCGGTGGATGTTCCGCCCAGGCGGGCGGCCGTATAGGTGTTGTGCATATACCCGTTCAGGCGGCCGTGTTCCACCAGGACGGTGCGGCTGGTGGGCACGCCCTCGTCGTCCACCGGGGCTGAGGAAACGCCCCCGGTCAGGGTGCCGTCGTCGACCAGGGTAACGTGTTCGGCCGCCACCTGCCGCCCCACCCGGCCCGCAAAGAGGGACCGCCCTTTCAATACCGCCTCGCCGGTGAGCGCCGGGGCGACCAGGCCGAGAAAGCCGCCCGTAACGTATGGATCCAACAGAACGACCATTTCCCGGGTCTGAACCGGCCGGGCCCCCAGTTGGCCAACGGCCCGCCGGGCCGCCTCCCGGCCCACCTCCCGGGTTTTAAGGTCCCCGTATTTGAGGGACTGGTCCAGGGCGAAGCCGGTCTGGCTGTCCCCGTCCGCACTGGCCACCAGTGCCACGTAGGCGGCGAAGTTGGCGGAACGATAAGTTTGCCGGAGGTCCCCGCTGTTGGCCACCGCCACCTCCACCTCTTCGTCCTGATAGACGGAGGATTCAATGATGCTGACCCTGCCGTCCTCTTCCCGGGCCGCCCGCTCCATGGCCAGGGCCAGGTCTATCTTTTCCGCCACCGGAACCTGCCGGACGGCGTCGTCATAGAGAAAGAGCCCTTCCACCGGGGGGGCGGGAGCCGGGAACCGGCGGTACTCGTCCGGTGCCGCGGCGGCGGCGTTGGCGTGCGCCTGGGCGGCCACCCGGGCCAGGCCCTCCCGGGACAGGTCGGTCGTGTAGGCGAAGCCCAGGCGGAAATCATTGATCACCCTCAGGCCCAGGCCGTGGTCTCCGGCCTGCTGCAGGGTTTCCACCCTCCCTTCCCGGACCTCGATGTTGAGCCGGCGGCGCCTTTGCAGATAAGCCTCTCCCTGGGCGCCAGCCTCCACCAGGTCCAACACCCCGGCAAGTATTAGCAGATTATCCTCTTCTTTCATCGTCATCCCCTTTTCCACTTGATAGGATACCGGGCCCGAGACCCTTCGATACCGTATAATGTCCCGCCGGGGCGGGAAAAAATAGCAAGAGAAGCCATTTTCCAAAGGAGAGGGTCGCGGGTTATGGAAATCGAACAGGCACGGACCAACTGGGAAGACTGGAAGGGCTACCTTGGCCACATGGTCGAGTTCGCCGAAGAACTTGGTATGTCCCAGGACCGCATCAAGAACATGGCGGCCCAAGCGGGCGACATGCTGGCCCGGCACGTCCCGCCGGCCAATCCGGAACAGCGCGTGCTCAAGGAACTCTGGGAGGCGGCCGACGAGCAGGAACAGCAGATGCTGGCCGGGCTCATGACCAAGCTGGCCAAGCGTAGCTAGACCCCCGGGGCAGGAAGAACCTGCCCCTTCGCTTTTCTTACAGCCGCCTGATGCGGGGGCTGCCGGAAGCACCGGTTACGCCCCCCACCACCATTTCCCGGATGGCCATGGTCGGCTGGGCGTCGCCCACCGGAACCCCCTGGCCGTCTTTGCCGCAGGTGCCGGTGCCGAAGCCGAGGTCGTTGCCTACCATGGTCACCTGCTTGAGCACGTCCGGCCCGTTGCCGGTGAGCGTGGCTCCCCTGACCAGGGGACCGCGCTGTCCGTCCTTGATCAGGTAGCCCTCGGCCACTTCGAACATGAAGTCCCCGGTCGTGGTGTTGACCTGGCCTCCGCCCATCTTGCGCACCAACAGCCCGTGGCCGGTTTCCCGGATTATCTTATCCGGGTCCATATCTCCCCGGTCGATGTATGTATTTGCCATGCGGGTTATCGGCTTGTGCTGGTAAGACTCCCGCCGGCCGTGGCCGTTGGAGCGCCGCCGCTGCTTTTGGGCGCTGAAGTGGTCGAAAAGGAAGTCCTTCAGACGCCCCTTTTCGATCAGGACCACCGGTTCGGCCGGGGTGCCCTCGTCGTCGAAGCGATAGGAACCGTACCGTCCCGGCAAGGTAGCGTCATCAATTACCGTAATTGCGGGGGATGCGACCTCGGCACCCATTTTTTCCCCGTATACGGACAGGCCCTTTAAGACCAGGTCGGCCTCCAACCCGTGGCCGCAGGCCTCGTGAATCATGGTCCCCCCCGCTTCGCCGGCCATGACCACCGGCATCCTGCCGGCGGGAGCGGGCCCGGCCTCCAGCATGCTCACCGCCCGCCGGGCCGCTTTGTCGGCCATCTCCGCGGGCTTCTCCAGGGAGAGCAGCTCAAAGCCGGCGGCCCCGCCGGAAGTCTCGAGACCGGTCTGCATCAGCGCCCCTTGAGCCGCCACCACCTGGACCACGACGCGGGTCCTGATTCTTTCGTCCTCCACGTACACCCCGTCGCTGTTGGCGATGACCACCTCCTGGATCACGTCGCCGTAACCGACCATCACCTGGCGGATCCTTTCCCGGTCCACGGCGCGGGCCGCGCGGTCCGCGGCTTGCACCGCCCCGGTCTTTTCGGCCACGTCCACTTCGTCCGGCCGGCGTTCCACCTTGAATTCCAGGTGGGGGGTGAGGTTACCCAGGTCTATGCTCCGTTGTCCCCGACCGCCCCTGGCGGCCTGGGCCACCGTCTCCGCGGCCGCCACCAGGCCCTCCCGGCTTAAATCATTGGTGTAGGCGTAGGCGGTGGTCCCGCCTTGAATAGCCCGGACGCCGGCCCCGTTGTCCACCCCCGACTGCACCCGCTCGATGCGGGCGTCCTCCAGGCTGACCGAGGTGGTCCTCTTATTCTCCACGAAAATGTCGGCAAAGTCGCCGCCCTTGGCCAGGGCCGCCGCCAGGGCCTCCTTCAGCAAAGACTTGTCGACCGTCAATTCCTTGTTAGCCAAAGACCTTCCCGCGTTAAACCGCGGTCCCTCCCTTCAACATGTCGCCCGTATACCTAGTATAACCTGCTTTGTCCATCATCTTCCCGCGTTCCCCGGCAGGCCTCTTCCACCAGGCGTCCCAGCCGGGCGGTGAGCTTCCCGGGACCGGCCAACCGCTGCCCGGCCGCTTCCACCACGGGCATGACCCCCAGCAGCGAGTTGGTCAGAAAAACCTCGTCGGCCGTGGAAAGTTCCCGGAGTCCGACCGGCCTTTCCTCCGGGCCCAGGCCGGCCTCCCCGGCCAATTCCAGCACCAGGCCGCGCATGATCCCGGGCAGGAGACCCTGGTCGGCCGCCGGTGTAACCAGCCTGTTCCCCCGGACCAGGAAGATGTTGGCGGCCGAGGTCTCGGCCAGGGCGCCGGCCGTATTCAGGAAGAGGACTTCGTCCCGGCCTTCCCGCCGGGCCTTTTCCCTGGCCAGCAGGTTCTCCAGGTAATTCAGGGTTTTCAGGCCGGTCAGGAACGATTTTTCGTTGCGCGGGCTCCCGGACAGGGCCACCGTAAAACCCCGTTCATAGTCATCCGGCCCATACGGCAGGGGCCGGACGGTGATAACCAGGTTACCGGCACCCTCCCGGGGACCGGCGGACCAGGTCAGGCGCGCCGCGCCCTCCCTGAGGCCGTTGCGCTCCACGGTTTCCTCCACCAGGGCGGCCAGTCGCTCCACACTGAACACCAGGGGCAGGGCCAGCCGCCGGCAGCCGCCGGCCAGACGGCGTACATGCCGGGTAAGGAGTTCCGGGCGGCCCGCCCGGACCAGGATGGTCTCGAACAGTCCGTAACCGTAAAGAAAACCCCGGTCGGCCGCCGGTACCAGCGCCTGCCGGTACTCGACAAAGTCCCCGTTTACGCACGCGATGAAGTCCAAAGCCGGCTTTCCCCTTCCGGCAGGCCCAGCGCCCCGAACAGAGCCCGGGCCTTGTCCAGGGTTTCCAGGTACTCCAGGTAGGGATCGGAGTCGTAGGTGATCCCTCCGCCCACCTGCCAGTGCACCCAGCCGTCCTTAAAGACCAGGCTGCGGATGACTATGTTCAGGTCGGCGGCTCCGTCGAACCCCAGGTAGCCGATGGAACCGGTGTAGATGCCCCGCCGCACCGGCTCCACTTCCTCGATGATCTCCATGGCCCGGATCTTGGGGGCGCCGCTGATGGAGCCGCCGGGAAAGGAAGCCGCCAGAAGGTCCACCAGGTCCTTGCCGGCCGCCAATTCCCCCGTCACGGTGGCCACCAGGTGGTAGACCGTGGCGTAGGCCTCCAGCCGGAAGAGCTCCGGCACCTGGACCGAACCGGTGCGGCACACCCGGCCCAGGTCGTTGCGCTCCATGTCCACGATCATGACCAACTCGGCCCGGTCCTTGGAACTCTGCCACAACTCCCGCGCCAGACGGCCGTCCCCGGCCGCGTCCCGGCCGCGCGGCCGGGTGCCCTTGATCGGGCGGGTCTCCACCCGGGAGCCGTTCACCTTGAGAAAGCGCTCCATGGTGGAACCGGCCACCTGCACATCCGGGAAGCCGAGAAAGGCGGCCATGGGGGCCGGGCTGATCCGGGCCAGACGCCGGTACACCGTCCAGGGATCCATGGTCCGGAGACAGGAAAAACGCTGGGAAATGTTGGCCTGAAAGATCTCCCCGGCCGCTATGTATTCCCTGACCTTCTGCACCGCCCGGCAGTAACCGTCCCGGTCGAAGTGGCTGCGGGGCCGGTCCGCCCCGGGCCCGCCGTACGGCCGGCTTTCGCCCCCCTCCCCCCCCGCGAGGACCTCCTCCAGTCCGGCCAGCCGCTCCCGGGCCCGGTCGAGACGCGCCTCCGGATCGGTCTCGGGGAACCCGTTGGACACGGCCCAGGCCGCCCCGCCGGCCCCGTCCACCACGACCGCCCGGTCGTAAAAGCCCAGGCACAGGTCGTCGAGGTGCAGGTCGTCCACCGCCAGGGCGGGCAGTCGTTCCAGCCGGCGCCCCAGGTCGTAGCCGAAATAGCCGGCGGCCCCGCCGGTAAACGGCAGGAAGCCGGGCTCCAGGCGGTAGAGGGCGAGCAGGCGGCGCAGTTCCCGCAGGGGATCGCCTTCAAAGGTATGGCTTTTACCGCCGGATTCAATAGTGACGCGGTCGTCCCGGCTGCGCAAGACCAGGAAGGGATCGGCGCCCATTATGGACCAGCGGCCCAGACCTTCCACCAGGAGGCTCGACTCCAACAGAAAGGGGTAGGGGCGACCGCGCAGGCACTCGAACAAAGATGCCGCCCCACTCCCAATGGTCAACTCCCTGACCAGGGGCAGCCCGTCAGCCACGCCCGCCTTTCTCCCCCTCCCGCAACCGGACCGCCAGGAACGCCGCCAGGCGTTCCTCCGGAAATCCCCGGAAGATTTTCCCCCGGCCCGGGACCTCCGGCAAAATCAGGGTGATTTCATCGCCGGAGACCTTCTTGTCCCGGTGCATGCTGTCCAGATATTGGGCCGGGCCGAAATCCGCGGGCAGCCGGACGGGCAGCCCGGCCCGCGTGAGCAATTCCTCCAGACGGCGGGCATCGTCAACGGCCAGCAGGCCGGTCTCCGCGGCCAGGCGGGCGGCCGCCGCCATGCCCATGGCCACGGCCTGGCCGTGATTGTACGCGGAGTAACCGGTCAAGGTCTCCACCGCGTGGCCGAAGGTATGGCCGAAGTTCAAAAGGGCCCTCTCTCCCTGCTCCCGCTCGTCCCGGGCCACTATCTCCGCCTTCAGCCGGCAGGCCCGGGCCACCGCCTCCGCCAAAGCGTCCTGTTCCAGCCGCACGACCCGGGCCAGGTTGTCCTCCAGCCAAACGAAAAACGCTGCGTCCCGGATCATGGCCACCTTGATGATTTCGGCCAGGCCGCAGGCGACCTCCCCGGGCGGCAGGGTAGCCAGGGTCCGGGTATCGGCCAGCACCAGGCGGGGCTGGTAGAAGGCGCCGACCAGGTTCTTGCCCTGCGGCAGGTTCACCGCCACCTTGCCGCCCACGCTCGAGTCCACCTGGGACAACAGGGTGGTGGGCACCTGCGCGAAGGGAACGCCCCGCAGATAGGTGGCGGCCACGAAACCGGCCAGGTCGCCCACCACGCCCCCGCCCAGGGCCACCATCGGGCTCCCCCGGTCGAGGCCCGCGGCTACGGCCCGTTCGTAAAGGCGGGCCGCACTTGCCAGCGACTTGGCGGATTCCCCCTCCGGGACCGGGGCGAAGGCAGTCCGGAAACCGGCACTTGTAAGACTGCCGGTAACAACGTCGCCGAACAGTCCCCACACCGTGGCGTTGGATACCACCAGGGCCCGGCGGCCGTTAACCAGGCCGGCCAGGCGGCCGCCCAAAGTCTCCAGGAGACCCGGTCCGATCAGAATCGGATAGCTGTCGGCGCCCAGATCGACGGTCAGCTCGACCATTATCGTTCCCGTCCCCCATTTAGATAAGCCACTATTCGTTCCACTACCTGCCAGGAAGACAGACCATCTGTTTCTACGGTGAACTCGGCCACGTCGTAGACTCCCACCCGGTCGGCCCGGAGTTTTTCCAGGGATGATCGAAGATCGTGATCGCCTTTCAGCAGGGGCCGGTCGCGCTTGCCGCGGATGCGGCTGTGAATCGTGTCCAAGTCCGCGGTGAGACCGATCAGGATACCGCTTTCGCGCAACAGACGCCCATTCTCCGCGTCCACGATCAGGCCCCCGCCGGTGGCGACGACCAGGCCGCTTTGACCGGCCAGCTTCCTGGCCAGGATGGCCTCCTCGGAGCGAAAACGAACCTCACCGTACCGGCGGAAAATGTCGGACACCTTCATGCCGTACAGTTGCTCTATCTCCCGGTCGGTATCCACGAAAGGGCGCCCCAGGCGCCCGGCCAGCCGGCGTCCCACCGCCGTCTTACCCACGCCCGTGAAACCGATCAGCACGATATTGCGCAAAAAAACCATCACCTGCCCCCCAATGGGCCGGGAAAGTTCCGCGGCCGCCTGTTCCAACGCCGGTCCCGCCGGGTTTGTCCCCAATCCCCACCATTATATGCCGGTGGCGGGGAGGATGGCAACCGCCAGGTAGAATCTCAGCAACCGTACCGTACCAGCAGGTCCAGAACGAGCCTGAGATCTGCCACGGGTATCTGGCCCGGCGCGGAACTTTTTTCGCCCACCGCGAAGGTGACCGGTGAACCAAACAGCCAACCGGCCATGCGGGTCAACGCTCCGAGCGGTCCCATGGACATGGTGATCACGGGTATGTTCCGCCGGCGACTCTCCTCCAGGGTAACGCCGAGCAACGTCAGGACGTCGCCCATGTCCTTCGGCATCACGGCGATCTTGACGATATCGGCGCCCGACGATTCCGCGGCCGCAGCCTTGGCTTTCAGGAAGCCGGGATCGGGCGTCTCCCCAAAATTATGGTAGGACATTATCATCCTGACTCCGGACCGAAGCGACACGTTCCGAAGCTTCCCGACATG
>JAJYZD010000106.1 GCA_021800315.1 Bacillota bacterium
ATGGTAGGTGTAATGGATGCCAACGGTAAGCGGATAAGTCAATTTACCCCGTCTAAAGTTCGTCTTCTGGCCCGTTCTGGGAATGTTCTTTCGCAACGACTGCAGTAGTCGAGTAGTTTTGCGCGCCACATCCTCCCCATGTCTGAAGCCAGGGGATTCCGGCGCGATTCCTTTGTTGAAGCGGAGCAGCGGATCACCCGCCATAGCTGGGGAGGGCATGCACCAACCGCCACCCGCGGAACGCCGACGGTCCCCCAAAAGCCCCGCGCTTTTTACCGGTGGCCCCCGCTACGGGCGGCAGGGGAAACGGGACGGGAGTAGAATCAATCAGTTAACGGCCAAGGAAAAATCACTCGGGGGAGGGGTTAGCGGAATTTGCATCCGGTGGTCGTTGGCCCCGGCGTTGGGCTGAATTACTAAAACATAGGAGGGGTTAGTTTTGCCGCCGAAAGTTGACATGGACAAGTGCACCGGTTGTGGAACCTGTGCCGACGTGTGCCCGAACGAAGTGTTTGAAGTGGACGACAAGTCCCAGGTTGTTCGCCCTGACGATTGCAGCAGTTGCGAACAATGTGTCAGCGAGTGCCCGGAAGAAGCAATTACCCTGGAAGACTGATTGCCGGCTGACGGCGTGCCCGAAGCGGGATGCCTGCCGCCGTGGTCCCGGACCGAGGCCGGCGGGTCCGGTTAATGTTGCGCATTTTCGGGCCGGGGAGGTTTTACCAGCCCGGCCTGCTTCTTTTCACCGTTCCCACCCTGCGCGGAGGTCCGTAGACCCCGGAACACGGGGCGACCACCGGGAGCCTGGGCAAGAAATTCGCGGGGGATGAACGCAATCCAAAGATTCACCTTTTTTCAGGAATACGGCCTGCTCGCGGCGGTGATTCTGGAACTGGTCTTCGTCGATCTGGGCAGCGGCCTGACCACACCGGTCCTGCCTCTTTTCGCCGGCTCGCTCGGGGCGGGTATCGCCCTTACCGGGATCATCGTGGGCGCGATCGGCGTCAGCCGCACCCTGACCGATGTGCCGGCTGGTTACCTGGCCACCATGGTCAACCGGCGCCTGCTCCTGAGCCTGTCGCCCCTTCTGGTCGGCCTGGCGGCCGTCCTGGCCGCCATCGCCCCTGGCTACTGGCTTTTGATTCCCGCGCGCCTTTTGGAAGGAGCCGGTATGGCGCTGGTGAACACCGTGGCCATGATAACCCTGGCTGACAGCGTGGCCGGAAAAGGCGACCGGGGCCGGATCATGAGCCTGTACCAGGCGGTCCGCAGGGGCGGGAACGGCCTGGGACCGCTGCTGGGCGGCCTGGTAGCGGATGCCCTGGGCTATCGGGCGGTCTACGTCGTTTACGCCGCCCTGGCGCTGGCATCGTTTGCGTGGGCCTGGTTGGGGATCCCGCGCTCTTATACGGGGCGACACCAGGACCGCGCTCCCGGGGAGGAAAAGGCGGACGACCGGAGGAGGCGCTTTCTCCGCCATCCCGGGTTCATCGTGGTCTGCCTGGTAGCTTTCGTGTTCTTTTTCGGACGGATAGCCAGTCGGCGCCTGATCATTCCCGTCCTGGGCCGGCAGGCTCTGGGCCTCTCCGCTTCGTCCATCGGTCTGGCGTTGACCCTGGCCACGGTGTCCAACCTGCTGACCCTGTACTTCATCGGCAACCTCACCGACCGCATCGGCAGCCGGCCGGTGGTGGTCATAAGCGGGTTGTTGTCGGCCGCGGCGCTTGCGGGTTACGCCCTGAGCGACAGCTTTACCACTTTCGTGCTGGCCTCGTTGTTCTGGGGCTTCTGCTCGGGCTTCGGCGGCCCGGCCCGCAATGTCTTCCTGATGGACATAGCTCCGGAAAAGCTCTATCCGTTTTTGCTGAGCGTCTACCGTACGGTCGCCGACGTGGGTTTCATTATGGGCCCGCTGGTCCTGGGCCTGGTGAGCCAGTCGGCCGGATTCCGCTGGGCCCTGTACGCAGCGGCGGGCCTGTTCGTCGCAGTGACGGCGGCGTTTTACGCCGTTGCCGGTTTCGGAGCGGCGCCCGGAATCAAAAGACAGACTTAGGACGGCCGTACCTTTGGCTGGAAAGGCTTCATCCCGCGGGGTGGAGCCTTTTGGTTTCGCCCGGTCCTGTCTTGCCAGCATCCGGTGGTGACCGATGCGGGTCGGGGAACGTAAGATGAAGCGTACGGGGTAGCGGGGGCCGCGCGACCCACCGGACCAGCCTTTCCGTACCCCGATACCGGCATGAGATGGAGGGATAGCCAATGAATTATGCCGCACCGCGCAAAAGGGCCATCTTTGCCCCGGAAGCGTCCGGCCTCACCCCGGCCGACGTGCGCCGGGCCTACAACGTCCCCCCGGGCCTGGACGGTGCCGGCCAGACCATCGCCCTCTTGGAGTTCGGCTCCGGGTACTCCAGGGAGGACATCGACGCCTTTGCCCGCGACGAAGCCGGGTTGACGGACTATGACCTCCGGTTCGTCTCCCTGGGTGCCGTGAGCGACGGGGGGAGGGAACCGGTCGACATGGAGGCCACACTGGACGTTCAGTGGGCCCTGGCACTGGCCCCGAAAGCGCGCATCGTCGTGTACGGGGCCCCGCCCGGCGACTCCTGCCCGGAGTTCGGCCAGAGCCTGGTCAGGGCCCTGCGGTATGTGGTCAACGACCGGGAGTTCCAGCCTTCGATAATCTCCATTTCATACGGCGACGCGGAACAGAACTTCAAGGACGTACACCGGGCCGTGGAGAACGTGTTGGAGGAGGCCGCGGCCAGGAACATCTCCGTCTTCGCGGCCTCGGGCGACCACGGTGCTTACGGTGAGCAGTGGCTGGACGACGAGAAGATCCGCCGGGTGGATTTTCCGGCTTCCTGTCCCCACGCCATTGCCGTGGGCGGTACGTCGCTCACCGTGGCCCCTTACCGGGAAAGCGCCTGGACGGCCAGAGGCCCCGCGGACGACGGGGCTACGGGCGGGGGGATCAGTTCCCTGTTTGACGCCCCGGACTATCAGTCCGGCCACTTGGACCGGTGGGACACCACCAAACGGGGTGTGCCGGATGTGGCCGCGGTGGCCGATCCGGCCACCGGCTGCGTGGCGGTCTTCGGGGGGGAGCGGCGGACGGTGGGCGGCACTTCGCTTTCGGCGCCCATTTGGGCGGGCATCACCGCGCTCGTCAACCAGGCCCGGGGCAATCCCGCCGGTTTCTTCCTGCCGCGGCTGTATGCCGACCCCGCTTCCCTGCGGGATATCACCACCGGCAACAACAGCTTCAACTCGGTGCCGGGATATGCCGCCGGGCCGGGGTGGGACCCTTGCACCGGCCTGGGTACGCCGGATGTCGCCAGGTTGGTTGAGCAGTTGAGCGACCGGCCGGCCGCCCATAAGACTCCGGACACGCTCCGGAGCCCTGTTTCCGGGCATCCGCCCAACCCGGCCGTATTCCTCTTCCTGATCCCGATCCTCCTGGCGGCAGCCGTGGCGGCCGGCCGGACCCGGTGATCAGGCTACCCAGTAGGTGTTGACGTACAGAACGGTAAGGAGCACGAACAAGGAGACGAACAGGACCGTCAGGTACAGTTGGGCCTTCGGGCCGCGTACTTTGGCGGCCAGAACCATGTAGAGGGGGAAGATGACCACGATGTAGCGCGGCATGCTGGTGAGGGGTTCGTTCCGGATGTAGGTGGACAGCGGCATGAGGAACGAGAGCCCGGCGTAGACGAGGTAGCTGGACCGCAGGCGCCTCAAGCCGAGCACCAGGAGCACCAGGGCGAAAAGGGTGAACAGAAGGTCGTCGAACGACGATGTCCACCAGTAGACAAAATGGGGGTGGGCCAAGTCCTTCAGTGCCAGGAGGATGGGCAGGCCCGGAAAGGTGGTGAGGCGTCCCCAGACCTTCAGGGAGTCGGCGTGGACAAAAGCCAGGGCGTCGCCGAAGTAAATCTTCTGGTAGACCAGGAAGGCGGCGAAGATGAGCGGGATAAGACCCAGGTAGAGTACCTGCGGGTCGAGACCCTGACCGCGCTCCTTTTTCTGGGCCAGGTACTCCCACCCCAGGGCCGGCAGCAGGAGAATGCCCGGATTGCGCGTCAGGGCGGTCAGGCCGGCCAGGAGGGCGGCCGCGAGCCATTGTCCGCGGCGGGCGCACAGAAAGGCGCCCAGGGACAGGGCGAGAAAGAGGGACTCGGTGTAAACCGCGCTGAAGAAGACTCCGGTCGGGAAGAGGGCCAGGAAGAGAGCCGCCCGGTAGGCGGTGTCATCCGGAAAGCCTTCCTCCCGCATAAGGAGCAGGAAGAGACCGATGGCGGTCAGAAAGGACAGATTGGCGATAAACAGGCCGGCCGCCGGGCCCGTGAAGTGTAATAAGGTCAACGCCCGGATCAGGAGGGGGAAGAGGGGAAAGAACACTATGTTCAGGTGGTTGTAGCCGTGGGCGGCGATTTGGAGGTACCAGCCGGCGTCGAAGTTATGCAGGCTCCGGGTGAAGGGATCGGAAAACGTCAGAAAGAACCGGCCGTGGAAGTTTTCCGGTAAGAGGGTGCCGCCCCAGAGGACGGCTATGCCGATGACCAGGCTGTGAACCAGGAAGAGTTCCAGGGCGACCGCGAAAAGCTTGCGGTTGGCGGTGATGCCGGGGTTACCGGTCGTCGGTTGCGTCATGTCGTTTCCTTTTGTCGTTTTAGTTATCGCGCGTTGAGGTTCCGGTCGTAAAGACGCCGGTAGACGCTGTAGATAAAGAGCACCTTCCGGACGAAGAGACGGGTTTCCGGGTAGGGTATGGCGGCCAGGATCTTTAGATCACTGTCCTGGGAAGTATCCCCGGGAAACCACTCCCTGGCCTTGTGATCACCGGCGTTGTATGCCGCCAGGGCCAGCGCCGTCCGGCCGAACATCGCCTGCAGACGGGCCAGGTACCAACTGCCGATCTTGATGTTGGTCGGCGGATCGTAAAGTTCCTCCGGCGTGAATTCGGCCAGACCTATCTTGCCGGCCGCCCAGCGGCCGGTGTCCGGCATGACCTGCATCAGCCCGAGGGCCCCCCGGCGGGAGACGGCCTTCGGGCGGAAGTCGCTCTCCACCTTGATTACGGCCGCGACCAACCGGGGGTCCAGGTTGTTCTCCCCGGCGTACCGGGTGATGAAGCTGCGGTAGGCGACCGGGAACAGCAAGCGGCCGAGACCGTTGATATTCCAGGCGAAAACGGTTACGCCAAAGGTCAGGAGGACGGCTACGGTTACGATCCGCCTTGACGCTCTAGTCAAACATTTTACCACCTGTCGGCGTTTTTGGGAACAGGCTGCGAAAGTCCCCTATTCCCCAGACCCGGAGTCCTTCTGGCAGCAGGGGCAATAGTGGGTGCTCCGGCCGCCGACCTTCTTGCGCGATATCCTGGTGCCGCAGACCGGGCACGGCAAGCCGGTGCGGCGGTGTACCCGGAGATAGTCCTGATGCCGTCCGGCCGTTCCCGCCCCGTCAAGGTAATCCCGGAGCGTCGTGCCGTGGTGTTCGATGCCGTCCTGGAGCACGCGCTGGATGGCCCGGTGCAGACGGGATATCTCCGCGAAAGACAGGTCTTGGGCGGGTTTCTCCGGGTGGAGCCCGGCGAGGTGCAGGGCTTCGTCCGCGTAAATGTTGCCCAGCCCGGCGATAAAGGTCTGGTCCAAAAGGAGCGGCTTTATCCTGGTGCGCCTGCGGGGCAGCTCGAGACGCAGGAATTCGCGGGTGAAACCTTCCTCGAGGGGCTCGCGCCCCAGTTTGCCCAGGGAACTGTGCTGGGTCAGGGCGGAGTTGGGCAAAAGCCAGAGGCGGCCGAATTTCCTGGTATCCATGAAATGCAGCTGGGAGTCGCCGTCAAGATCGAAGACCACGTGGGTATGTTCCGCCGGAGGCGCCTTGCCGGGGTGGTAAATAAGGCGGCCGGTCATCCGGAAATGGATGACCAGGGTCTGACCCGCGTCCAGTTCGACGAGCAGGAACTTCCCCCGCCGCCCGAGCCTCCGGACGCGGACGTTTCTGAGCCCGTCCGCGAACTGTTCCGGGGACGGGCTGCCGATCACCCCGGGAAAGAGTACCGTGACCTCCCTGATGGTGCGGCCGGCCAGTTTCAGCTCAAGGGTGCGCTTAATCGTTTCGACCTCCGGCAACTCGGGCAATTGTTTACCCCCCAATGCTTTTGACGTCGTACCAGTTGGGGCCGGCTTTGAGATCGACGGTGAGCGGCACGGAAAGGGATACGGCGTTTTCCATGACGTCCTTGACCAGCGTTCCGACCGCGGGCAGTTCGGACTCCGGAACTTCAAACATCAATTCGTCGTGCACCTGCAGCAGCATGAGCGACCTGAAGGATCCTTGCCTCAAGAGGCGGTGGATCCTGACCATGGCTACCTTGATGATGTCGGCGGCCGTGCCCTGCAGGGGCGTATTGACGGCGGTACGTTCCGCGGCGGCCCGGACGGCGTGGTTGGGATGTCCGAGGTCGGGCAGGTAGCGGCGCCGGTTCAAAAGGGTGGTGACGTAACCGCGCGCCCTGGCCTCGGCGATGGTCCGGGCAACGAAGGCTTGGACCCCGGGGTAGCGCCGGAAATAGTTATCGATGTAACGGGCGGCCTCGGCCTGGTCGATCCCGGTGTTGCGGGCCAGACCGAAGCTGGAGATACCGTAGATGATGCCGAAGTTGACCGCCTTGGCCGCGGACCGCATCTCCCTGGTGACCTGGGCCGGGGGTACGCCGAAGACCTCGCCCGCCGTCTTCGTGTGAATGTCCTCGCCGCGGGTGAACGCCGAGCGCAACTGTTCGTCGCCGGACAGGTGTGCCAGCAGGCGCAGTTCGATCTGCGAGTAGTCGGCGGTAAGGATGACGTTTCTCTCGCACCGGGGGATGAACACCTTTCTGATCCGGCGCCCTTCCTCCATGCGCACCGGCACGTTCTGCAGGTTGGGATTGACGCTGGAAAGACGCCCCGTAGCCGTCAGGGCCTGCTGGAAAGTGGTGTGCAGGCATCCGGTGACGGGATCGATCAGGCAGACCATGGCGTCGACGTAGGTCGACTTCAGCTTGACCAGTTGGCGGTGGTTCAAAATCAGGGCCACGATCTCGTGATGGGGGGCCAGTTCCTCCAGCACGGCGGCGTCGGTGGAGTACCCGCTTTTGGTTTTGGTCTTGCGGCCCGCCGGCAGTTTCAGCTTTTCAAACAGGATGGAAGCCATCTGGCGGGGCGAGTTGAGGTTGAACCGCTCGCCGGCCAACGCGTAGATTATTTCGGCCAGACGGGCGATTTCGGCGCCGAGTTCGACCGACATCTCCGCAAGGCGCTTCGGGTCGACTTTCACCCCGGTGTTTTCCATGTCGGCCAGGACGGCCACCAGCGGCATCTCGACGTCCGCGAAGAGTTCATCCTGTCCGTTTTCGCGGAGGAGTTCCGTGAGCACGGGTACCAGGTCCCGGATGGCCCGCGCCCCGGCCGCCAGGGCCGCGTCCCCCTCCGTGGGCAGGGTGGCCTGGAGGTAGTCGGCCGCGCACGTAGCCAGGGGGCGGGAACCGAAGGCCGGATTTAAGAGATAGGCCGCCAGCATGGTATCGAAGGCGCAATCGACCGGGGGGAGGCCGTTTTGGACCGCCAGCCGCAGAAAATCCTTGGCGTGGTGCAGGCAGACGCCGGATCCGCCGGACAAAGCGGCCAGAAAGGGGCGCACGGCCGGGTTGGGGCTGTCCGGGCTGCCGGGAAAGACATAGTTGTTATCGCCGGCGGCGACCCCCAGGGCGTAGATCATCATCCGTTCGTCCACCGCGGGCAGCAGGGCCGTCGCTCCGTCCCGGGTGTCCGGTACGGCGGCGCCCACGCTCTGGAAAAGCGGTTCCACGGCCTTGGCGACCGGTTCGACCTCGCGTTCGATCTGGTCGGCGAGCTTTCTGAATTCCAGTTCGCGGTACACGGCGAGCAGGGAATCCCGGTCCGGCGAATCCCGGCGGCATTGATCCAGGGACAAAGCGAGGGGGGCGTCGCGGGCGATGGTGGCAAGCTCACGGGACAGGCGGGCCTGCCCGGCATAGAGTTCCAGGAGATTTTTCTGGCGCTGCGGCAGTTCGTCCGTATGGGCCAGCAGGTCCTCCAGGCTGCCGTAGGCGGCTATCAGCCTGGCGGCGGTCTTTTCGCCGATGCCGGGCACCCCGGGGATATTGTCGGAGGAGTCCCCGGTGAGGGCCCGGAAATCGGTGTACTGGTCCGGCCGGATGCCGAAGCGTTCGACGACCTGGCGGGAATCGTAAACCGCCAGGTCGGAAATTCCCTTCTGGGTCAGGTATACCGTGGTGGTGGGGGAGACCAGTTGAAGGGCGTCGCGGTCCCCGGTCAGCACCAGGCAGGGCAGGTTTTCCGCCTCCGCCCGGGCAGCAAGGGTGCCGATGACGTCGTCCGCCTCGTAGTTGTCCAGTTCGGCCAGTTGGATGCGCATGGCGGCCACGACCTTCCGCACGAGCGCAAACTGGCCGGCCAGTTCGGGCGGGGTCGGTTTGCGGGTAGCCTTGTACTCCTTGTATACGGCATGGCGAAAAGTGACCTTCCCCTTGTCCATGGCCACCGCCAGACTGGCGGGATCAAGGTCGGCCAGAACCTTCAGCAGCATGTTGGTGAACCCCAAAACGGCGTTGGTGGCCGTTCCGGCACTGGTGGTCAGGGCCGGCAGGGCGTGGTAGGCGCGGTGGATAAGGCTGTTGCCGTCTATTACCAGCAATACGTTTCGAGGCACCAGGGCACCTTCTTCGTCTACGGATGACATAGTTACTTCACCGTCCGGGGCCTGAATACCTGCCGCGTAACCGCTTTTACCGGCAAACCTTAACCGGTTGTTAACTTTCACCGCCGGGAAGGAGTTTTCCCGTTGCCCATAGAATATTTCATAGCGGGAATGTGGCATAGCTTTAGGGAGAAGACCGTTGTGCCTGGTCATGAGATGTCTTTTTTCGGGATTTCCGGGTTAGGGGGTGGGCAATACGTACAACAACAGGAGCCAATCGCGGACCTGTCCCTGCGGGAGCGGGGAGAAATATGAAAAATGCTGCGGCGTCCCACCCAAGGTTGTAGACCTTAACCTGGTCAGGTGGCGGAAGACAGCGCAGGATCTCAGACGCCGGCTCGGTGAATTCGCCGACCGGGATATTTTCATCGAGGAGGCCAACCGGGCCCAGGATATATACCTGTCGGTGCTGGATCCCGACCTGGTCGACCATGAGGACGAGTTCACCCTTGAGCGTTGCTTTGAATGGTTCATTTTCGATTACCGTTTGCACGACGGCCGGACCGTCCTCGACCATTTCGCCCGGGAAGAGGCGGTGAGCGACCGGGAGCGGGAGTTGATCGGCAAGTGGCGCGAGGCCCGCCTCTCCGTGCACGAGGTGGTCGACGTCGTAGCCGGGGAGGGGATCGTGGTCAGGGACCTGGTCACCCAGGCCGTGTACCGCGTGCACGACCTGAGCGCGGCCCTGGAGATCGAACCGGGCAGCGTGCTCTTCATGCGGGTCCTCGCCGTGGGCGGGGAATTCGAGTTCTCCACCAGCGGGCTGGCCTTGCCGGGGTCTTACTGCGAGATCCTGATGTCGCACCTGCAGCGGGATCTGCGCGACTACCTGAAACGGAGAAAGGGGGCCGGTCCCGGCCAGTACCTGGCCGAGCGGTCCCATATCATCAACAAGTGGGTGGTGGAACTCGGCCTGTTGAACCGCCAGCCCCGCCGGAATCCCGGTTCACGGCGCGACCCGCTGTCGGTGGACCTGGCCCAAAAGCTTACCGACGCCTTCTTGGACGACTACTACGAACGCTGGCTGGATCGCAACATCCCGGCCCTGGGTGGCGGCACCCCGCGGAACCTTAGCCGTACCGGCGTGGGTCGCCAAAGGCTGGAGGAACTCCTGCGGGAATTGGATCTGATAGAGGAAGGACGGGCCCGGCGGGGCGAGCCTTATTACGACGTCAACCGGGTACGGGCCAAGCTCGGCCTGCAGAAGGTGGAAGCGGGCCAGACCGGTGCCTTCGTCTGGCCGGACGTCGGATACGGGGATGTGGCCCGGGCGGTGTCCTCCGGCATGCGGGAACTGGGCTTCGACCGCAGGCAGGAAGGGGCGGCCTTGCGGCTCTGGCACGACTATTGCGCTTTGGCGCGGCCCCTGGTTCGCAAAGTGCCGGTTTGGTCGGCCAGCGTGGTCTACGCCATTTCACGCCTGGAATTGAACCAGGGCTTCAAACAAAAAGACCTGGCGGAATTCTTCGGTGTTTCCATTTCCAGTATATCCGGTAATTTCCGCAGCCTGTGCCGCTCCCTGGGCCTGGTTGTCTTCGACAGCCGCTACGCCACCAGGAGTTCGCCCTTGAAAGGGCGAACGGGCAGAATTCCCCTCCTGGACTACCAGGTGCGGGGAGAAAAGTCGTAGCCGGGTATGGCCCGCAGGATTTTACGGTTATCCGCCCACCATCCCGGAAGGTGCCCGTGGGTGCGGGGTACCTCCGGTCGGTGGCTTTTTTTCTGCCCTTGGTCGACAGGCGGTCAGGAAACAAACGATTTGCGGGCGGTGGTTAATTGATGAGCAGCATATTGGCCGGTTTGACCGGCGTGGTGGCCGGCTGGATATCCTCCCTCGGGTACTGGGGCATAGCGGCGGGTATGTTCATAGAGAGTTTCAACATACCCCTGCCCAGCGAGGCGATCCTGCCGTTCGGCGGTTACCTGGTTTATCTGGGCAGGATAACCTTCTGGGACGCGGTCTTGGCCGGTACCCTGGGAGGCACGGCCGGCTCCATCGCCTCCTACTACCTGGGGAAGTGGGGGGGGCGTCCGCTCCTTACGGGCTACGGCCGCTATATCGGCATCAACGCGGCCAAACTGGCGGCCGCCGACCGCTGGTTTGCGCGCTGGGGCGAGGCCACGGTGTTTTTTACCCGCCTTCTACCGGTAATCCGCACCTACATTTCCCTGCCCGCCGGCATTACGGAAATGAATCTGGGTCGTTTCGTAGTCTTCACCTTCCTGGGTTCCCTGCCCTGGTCGGTGGTACTGGTCTACCTGGGCGTAAAGCTGGGGCAAAACTGGACCAGCCTGGCAACTGTTTTTCACCGCCTCGACGTAGTGGTCGTGGCGGCGGCGTTGGTCATCCTGGCCGGGTGGGTGATACGGGCGAGGAGGAGAATATAAGAGCACCCCGGCTTGGGTCCGGAAAAGTCAACAGTCGGGCGCTACGGGCAAGGCGCGTCTCCCCGTGGCATCCAAGAGAAGACGCTGCTCCGGAAGGTGCGGCTTCCGAAACCGGTGCCGGTCCAACCCTGCTCCAGCCGGGGCCCCGCAGTCATTTGACCAGTTCCGCGGCCAGTTCGATCAGCCCCCGGGCCATTGGTTCCAGGTCGTGAATGCCGGCGCTGATTTCCTCCGATGTCGCGGCCTGCTCCTGGGAGACGGAGGAAACCTGGAAAACGTGTTCGGCCAGGACGTCGATGTTGTTTTTGATCCGGGTCAACTTCTGGGTGACCTCTTTGGCCGAAGACTGAGTCCGGCCGGCCA
>JAJYZD010000107.1 GCA_021800315.1 Bacillota bacterium
CTTCAGGGGCACGCACAACAGGGAGCGGACCTCCGCCGGTTCCCCGGTTGCGCGCGGATCGCGCCGCACATCGTTGACGATCTCGCCCCGGCCGCTACGCCAAACGCCGCCGGTCAACCCTTCTTCGGCGGAAAACCCCTGGTCCGGACAGATGTCAGGGCCTGACGCGGCGATGGTCTCCAACCGCCCGGTTTCGCCGTTGGGCATCAATACCGAGACGTGGCCGGCCCAGCTTACCAGCCGGCCCGTTTCCTCCACCACCAGGCGGCCGATTTCCTCCCGGGTCAACCCGGCGGCCATCTGTTCGGTCAACGAGTACAACATCGTCAGTTCCTTGTATTTCTCCAGCGTCTCGCGGCCCAGGGACCGTTTTTCCCCTTCCAGGCGGGCCAGGTGGGCGAAAAGCGCCGCGACCAGGGGTGCCTTCGCGCCCCGCACCCGGCAAAGGGGTTGGCCGTCGTACTCCACCGGCTGGCCGGGGCCTTCGGCCTCCCGGCCGTACACCACCCGGCCGGCCGGGTCTTCGATCACGACCGGCGAGCCGGTCAACTCTTCGATGACCGGCATAATCCCGTCCACGATGTTCTTCAGCCTGAGTCGCAAGGAGCGCAACAACTCCTCCCCTTAGGCGTAGGCCTGCTTAAGACCCCGGTCCGGCCAAGCGGTTCAGCGCTTCCGCCAGGCTTCCGGCAATCGTCGCCACCTGCCGCCCAACGTCCCCGGCCCGCCGCCGGACCGGGTCCCCCACCTTCGGTCGGCCGGCCAGGTTTTCCAGCACCAGGGCCAGCCTGTGCAAGACGGATACGGAGTCGCAGGCCGCAACCCCCCTCCAGGCAAGAAGCTGGCCGATGGTCCGCAGGGTGATCCCGGTCAAGGGATCCGCCGGCGGATCTTCCACGTATCGCTCCACAATTTCAACCAGCCGCCGCAGGACCTCCGGACCCGGCAAGGACTCCTGGTCAATCCTGGCCATCCATCGCAGGTTGGCATCCCGGTCGCGTTCATCATCTTCGGTCAGGTCCATGTAGCGGCGCATGACCCCGGTATCGCCCAGTTCGGCCAGGGCGATGGCCACATCCCGCCGGGCCACCGGGTTGGCCAGCCGGTCGAAGGCCGTCGCCAGGAGCGAGACTATCCGGTCCGCCCCCGGGCCTACCTGACCGCTACGGGCCAGAAAGAGAAGCAGGACGTGCAGACCGTCCATTTTGTCGTTCACCCGCAGGGCCGCTTCCACCGCCCGCGTCATTTTATCCCTGATCGCGACGAAGTCGGCCCGGCCCAGGGCGTATTCGCCGTTATCACAGATCAGGCGGTTCCGGGTGAATACGCCGGTCAGCCAGTCGCGCATGCGACCGGGCATGCTGGTGGCGAACAGTCTGTACACCGCATCAAAGCCGGAGGCGTCGAACAAATCGTGGAGGAACTGGTCCGCCCGCGCGGCGCCGTAAAGGTCTTCCCGCTCGAACGCCGAGCAGTTCAGGACCTCGGTTACGGCCAGGAAACGCTCCGCCACGGCCCGGTGCATCGCCCGCCGCCCGGATTCCCAGGAAGAAACCGCGTGACAGGTGACGCCGATCCGTTCGGCGAAGCCCTCCTGGGATAAACCACGTTCCCGGCGGAGCGCCGCGACGTACCGGCCGGTCAGATTGGAATGGAACGCCATGTCTCACTCCCCCGCTGCCAGGAAACCGCTTGGGGATATATGCGGACACGCCCGTCCGAAACTAAGACGGGCGGGCCGTTGACCTGGACGCGGGGCTTCCCGGCGGTAGACAGCGTTTGGAGCTAAAACCGGAAGTGATGTCTTTTCAGAGCGCTAGGACTTCTTGGCGCACCAATTATATCCTTGTTCCAGACAACCAGTCAACCGGGGTTTTGGCCTGGTGGGAGGCGGAAAACGCCTTTTGCAGCGGTTATCCCCTCCGGGACTTCCGTCCTCCCTACCGTCCGGTCCCTGCTCCCACCCGGGGCTCTCCGGCGGCCGGATGGGACGAAGCTTCCCCCTTTCCCCGGCCGGCGCTCCCCCTTCCCTGCCTACGGCGGGGCTCAAAGCGGATGATCTCCTCCAACAGGTTTTGATCCAATAATTTCACATAGGTCCCCTTCATCCCTTGCGACCTTGATTCGATCAACCCGGCGCTCTTCAACTTGTGCAAGGCGTTGACCACGACCGAACGGGTGCACCCGACCTGCCGGGCCACCCGGCCGGCCACCAGGACGCCGGGGCCGATCAGTAATACAGGCATGATACGTCGCATGGCTTCCGCTTCCGCGTTCGAAAGAGCGTCCGCCGCCGCCCGCGCGACGACCCGCCGGTACGCCGCGTTCTCCCGGTCGCCCCATAGCCGCCGGATGATCTCCATGCCCGCCATCGTAGCCACGTATTCGGCCAGGAGGAGATCCGCGACGGAAAACCCCCGTCCCGACCGGGTCAGAACAACGCTGCCCAATCGCCGGCCCGCCCCCAGAACGGGTACCACCGTGACCAGGATATCGTCCCACCGGCACGCTACGGCCGGATCAAAGGCACAGAAAGACCCCTTCCGCGGCAGGTTAAACCGGGTTTCCGCCACGCCGTCCAGATATTGGGTGTACGCCGGGGAGAAACCCGCGTCATCCCCCGCCATCTCCCGCATCGAAGGGCAGGGCAGGTCCCGGTGGTGGCCGAGGAACTTGCCGGCCGCATCCACGATGTAGGTGTTGCATTCCGCGTTCTCGCCCAGGGCCCGGGCGAGGGCCGGCAGGCTCAGCGTCCGGCCGGCCGACGCCTGCAACAGTCCGTTTACGGCGCGGGTCTTCCGCAAAAGCTCCCCGCTCATGGTCACTCCCCCTTTTTACCGGCTAAGGCCGGCAACCCCGTCCGGTGGCACCCGCCAAAACAGCTTCACCGGGGTTGTAATAACACGATAACACGATTCCCCGGCCCGGTCCCTGTACCATGGTACCAATCGGGAGGGGCACCGGACCCGGAACGAAAACCCGCCGCAGTCACCCGCTCCACAAAAAAGACCGCGGATTCTCCGGTCCCTCCGGTGAACCCGCGGTCTTTCCCCGCCCCTATTTCATGGCGTTCTGCTTGGGACGGAACGTCTCGCAACTGGTATGGGCGGCAGTAGTGACCACGTTGTTGCTGGAACGGACCTGGATGTTGTCCGCGTGACAAGTCGTGTTGTTGTTGAAGTGGCACTCCTCCACCAGGCATTTGGCGACCTTGGACAATCGACTCACCTCCCCCGCTATTTTTTCCATCCCGGCATGCAAATATGTGGGAATCCTAGGCTCCTGATACCAGGGGCGCCCGGCTCCACCTGCCGCAACGGTCCCCCCATCGCGCCAGGACGGTGGAAGCCTGGGTGATCTCCACCACCTCGCACTGGTTGGCGCAGCCGTTGCAGTTAAAGCAACCGGTACGGTAATCCCGGTTCGCCAGGTCGAACCCCTTGAAACCGGTCCGCGCCCCCGGCCCGGTCTGCGCCCGGGCCAGGAGGGCCGCCCCCAGGGCGCCCATGACACCGTGGTGCGGCGGGACGTGGACGGCGCGCTTCAAAACCCGTTCGAAGGCCCGGCGCATCCCGGCGTTGGCGGCGACGCCGCCCTGGAACACCACCTTGTCCCGGATGTCCTTGCCCTTGCCCAGGTTGTTGAGATAGTTGCGTACCAGGGCCTCGCACAAACCGGCCAGGATCTCCGGCAGGCCGTATCCCATCGCCTGCTTGTGGATCATGTCCGTCTCGGCGAAGACCGCGCACCGCCCGGCGATGCGCACCGGCGTTTGGGCCTCCAGGGCGATCGCCCCGAACTCCTCGATGGGAATGCCAAGGCGGGCGGCCTGCTGGTCCAGGAACGAACCGGTGCCGGCCGCGCAGACGGTGTTCATCGCGAAGTCCGCCACCGTACCGCCGGGGGAGATGATGATGAGCTTGGAGTCCTGCCCGCCGATCTCCAGGATGGTCCGGGCCCCGGGTATCAGGCGGGCGGTCGCCGCCGCGTGGGCGGTGATTTCGTTCCTGACCACGTCCGCTCCCACGACCAGTCCGGCCAGCACCCGGCCGCTGCCGGTGGTTCCCACCCCGGCCACCGCGCCGTGATCCGCCGTCTTCGCCAGGGCGGCCACTCCCTCCTGCACCACCTCCAGGGGGCGGCCCCGCGTGCGCAGGTAAACAGCCTCCAGCACCTCTCCCGCCTCGTCGACGAGGACGAAGTTGGCGCTTACCGAGCCCACGTCAATGCCCAGGTATGTTTTCACGCACAAATACCTCCCCTGTTTCCCCACAGCATGTCCACGAAGGCCTCCAGCCGGGTGGTGAGCCCGGCGTCGCCCGTTTGTTCGTCCAGAACGAGGGTGAGCACCGGTATGCCCAGGTCCCGGCTCACCGAGGGCAGGACGTGCTGCGCCACGATCTCCGGCATGCAGGTGAACGGCAGGAGTTGAATGACGCCGTCCAACTTTTTCTCTCCGAAGAGGACGGCCGAACCCACCGTCTCCTGGCCGTGGCCGCCCACGAAATGGCCGAGGTAGGGCAGGGAGGCCTTGCGAACGCCCCGGGCGGAGTGAATGCCGGGGTACAAGCCCAGGAAAAGGTGCTCGTTGATCCATTCACCCAGGTAGATGGAGCGGGAGACCTCCACCCCCAGCCGTCCCAGCCGCTGCATGAGGTCCAGGTTGACGAAGGGTTCCAGCAGGGTGAAAATCTCCCCCACCACGCCTACCCGCAGCACGGGCCGCTCCGGCTCAATTGCCACCGCCTCCAGCAAGGCCCGGGCCCGCCGGAAAGCCGGGGCGGCCCCGGACGACCACGCTCCCGCCATGATCTTTTCCGCCGCGGCCAAGGCCTGGTCGGCGGCTCCCGGCCGTACCTCCCGGGGACGTAAGCTCTGCGCCCGCCTTTCCAGGACATCCAGGCAGCGGGCCACGACAAAGCCGCGGCGAACGGCCCCGAGAACCTGCCACCAGGACCGGGCGTCGGTTATGGCGCGGATCCTGCCCACCAGTTCCCGGGCGCTGCCCTCCGGCGGCTCCAGGACAAGGAATCGCAAGGAAACGCCCAGGTCATCGAGGACAGCCTGTTCCACCTGGGCGTAATAGCCGAAACGGCAGGGCCCGCACCCGCCGGCCATGATCACGGTATCCGCCCCCAGTTCGGCCGCCTCGAGAAAATTGCCCACGTTGAGCTTGAGCGGCAGGCAGGCCCCTTCCGGGGCGTACCTGACCCCCAGGGACAGGGTGCGCCTGGTGGTTAACGGCGCGCACACCACCGGCGCGCCCAGGCTGTCGAGCATGGTCTTCACGCTGATCCAAAGGTTGCCCATGTGGGGGAAAGTCAACCGCAAACAACAACCCCTCTTTCCCGCTGCGCGGCCACCATATCCAGAAACGCCTCCAGGCGGGTCAGGACACCCGCCTCGGCGGCGTGCTCGTCCAGGGTCAGGCTTAAGTGGGGAATGATCCCGCCGCGCCGGGCCCGGCGGGCGATCAGGTCCCCGGTCATGGAGTCCGGGCCGCAGCCGAAGGACATAACGCTGATCATCCCTACCACCCCCTCTTGCTCCAGGTAGTGAAAGGCCGCCCCCACCGCCTGCTGGCCCGCCGTCCAGAAGAGGTGCTTGGGCAGGGCGGCCGCCGCCCGCCGGGCGGTCGCCTCCGGCACCTGTTCGGCCGTGCGGACGGACAGTCCCGCCCGCTCAAGCCGCCCCAAAAGGTTAAGATTGATTTCCCGGTCGTAGACGGTGTAAGGGTGACCGATCAAAGCCACCACGTCCCCCGCCGGGGCCCGGGGATCCGGTGCCTGCCCCGCCCCGGCGGCCTCCCAGGCCTCCTGCGGGAAATATCCCGCCTGCAGGAGGTTCAGGTACCGGCGGTAACATTCCACCGCCCGGGCGAGCGACCGCAAGACGGCCGGGAGACCGGCGCCTACCCTCCGGCCCACCGCCAGGGCCACCCGGATGAGCGGCCAGTTGTCGTGCCGGTAACGGTCGATCACCGGCGAGAGCAGGGGAGGCAGGGACAGGGAGTGGCGGACCAGGTCCGGCAGCCCCATCAGTTTGGGGCAGGCGTACTCCCGCCTGGCCGCGCTTACCAGCCGGGGCAAAAGGATCAGGTCCACCCGGTCCCTGAGCGCCAGCAGGTGGCCCGCCGCCACTTTGACCGGCAGGCAGACATCGGTGCCCAGGGCGGCCAGCCCGTCCTGGAGGATCTGCCGCCCGGTCGGCGGGCTCAGGTACGTTTCCACCCCGATTCCTTCCAGAAAGGACTGCCAGAGGGGAAAGTACTGCCAGTAGAGCAGGGCGCGCGGAATGCCTACCACCGGCTTCACCGGCCCCGCCCTCCGCGGGGTTTGCGCGCCGGCTCCGGTACGGCGTGCCTGGTAGCGTCCAGGGGGCGCAGGGCGCCGGGCCGGATGGTGGAGACCGGCACGGGCGACCGCAGGAGCACGGCTTTCAGAGCCGGCCAGGAGAACGGTATAAGCGGCCACAGGTAGGGCACTCCGAAGGACCGGCTGGTGACCAGGAGGACGAACGTGGCCAGGGTGCCCGCAATGAGGCCGGGCAGGCGGAACAGGCCGGTCAGGATGAGCAGGAAAATACGGACCAGGCGGTTGGCCATGGACAACTCGAAAGACGGGGTCAGGAAAGTGCCTACGGCGGCCACGGCGGTGTAAATGATCACCTCGGGGGCCATAAGTCCGATCTGGGCGGCGTACTGGCCCACCACCACGGCGGCCACGATGCCCACGGCGGTGGCCAGGGCCGTATCAATGTGGATGGTGGCCTGCCGGATCATGTCGATGGCGATGTCGGCGAGGAGGAACTGGATCAGAAGCGGTATCTTACTCGGGTGGGAAGGCCCGATGAACGCCAGGGCCGGCGGCAGCAGGCCCGGTTGGAGGGCGACGAGCAGCCACACCGGCGTGAGGAAGACCGAGGCGAAGACGCCGATGTAACGCACCCAGCGGATGAATGTTCCCACCAGGGGGGTATCGTGATACTCCTCGGCATGCTGGAGATGATGCCAAATGGTGGACGGAGCGATCAGCACACTGCACGTGGTATCCACCAGGATCAGGACGTGGCCCTCCAGAAGGTGGATGGCGGCCACGTCGGGCCGCTCGGTATACCGGACCCGGGGAAAGGGGTTCCAACTGTTTTTGACGTCCAGCAGTTCGCTGACGCCCCTTTCGGCCATCGGCACCCCGTCGATATTGATCCGCTTGAGCCGCTCCTTGACCGCCTGCACCAGTTCGGGGTCGGCGATGTCCTTGATGTAGGAAACGACCACGTCGGTGTGGGAACGGCTGCCGACCTCCACGATGGCCATGCGCAGGTTCGGATCGCGCAGCCGGCGCCGGATCAGGACCACGTTGAAGGACATGGTCTCCACGAAACCGTCCCGGGAGCCCCGCTCCACTTTTTCCAGTTCCGGCTCCTCGATGGCCCGCACCGGGTAGGAGCGGATGTCAAGGACGACGGCCTCGTCGATCCCGTCAAAAAAGAGGATCACCGGACCGGACAGAACGTAGGTTATCACCTTGTCCCAGGAGCGGGTGGTACTCGCCTGGATGGTGTCGGCGTGGCGGTGGAAGAACTTGTGCAGGGTATCCACCGTCAGCTCTTCCTTGGGCAGCATCTCCCAGAAATGCATGAGCAGGGTCCCCTGGACCTGGGGGGTAAAGTTGTTGACATAGAAAAAGGCCGCCCTTTTGCCGCCGACCTCGATCACCCGGTAAAGGATGTCGAAACTTTCGCCGGCCCCCAGCCGCTCTTTCAAATAAGCTACGTTTTCATCCAGGCTTTTGGCCACCTGCAGCCCGCCGGTATCCTCCCCGCCGGAGCCGGATCCGGATCCGGCTTGGGACCTGTTACGCAAAATGTTCAGGGGTTTCATCGTTCCCGCACTCTCCGCCTCCCCATGTCCGGGCCGTAAGCCGACTCCGGTAAAAAACCCCCCCGTCGGGTGGGGGTTTTCCGTTTTTCGGTACGGACCAAAACCCGCAGTCCTTTTGCCTTCACCGGGCCCGGGGGGAACGGGATGAGGCGTCCGGCTCAGCGGACGCCGCCGTCCCCCGCTACTCGGTGTACGCTATTTTCACGTCGGTCTTGAAATTCTTGACCTGCCCGTTTTCCACCGCCGCGGTGAAATTGATCACTTCCACCCCGGTGATGTTCTTCATGGTCCGGCCGGCTTCGTTCACCGCGTTCTGGACGGCGCTGCGCCATCCCTCGTTGCTTTGGCCGATCACCTCGGATACCTTGACCTGCACTCGTCATCTTCCCCCTCTCGTATGACATCCAGGACCTCAATGCCATCAATGTCTATTATGGATGGAGGCGAACCTCTTTATACGAAGAAAAACCGCCCGAAGGCGGCTTACCTGTTAATCCGGCGGTCTCTCGCCCAGCAGTTCCCGCAGCCTGGTCAGCGCCTGCCTCTCCAGGCGGGAGACCTGGACCTGGGACAGGCCCAGCCTGGCGGCCACCTCGGCCTGGGTGTGGTCTTCGAAGAACCGGGCCTGCAGGATCAGGCGGTCCCGGGCGGGCAGGTCCTCCAGAAGCTCCCGCAGGGCGATCGCGTCCAGCCAGGAACTTTCCCCTTCGCAGCCCCGCAACTGGTCCATGATGTAAACCGGGTCCCCTTCCTCGGAGCGTACCGCCTCATACACCGATACCGGCGCCTGCACCGCGTCCAGGGCCATGACCACGTCCTCGGGGGAAATACCCAGGGCTCCGGCTATCTCGGCCGCGGTCGGCTCCCGGCCCTGCCGGTTGAGCAACTGTTCCCGGGCCATGTTCACCCGCGCGGCGGTTTCCTTCATGGTGCGGCTGACCTTGACGGCACCGTCGTCGCGCAGGAAACGCCTGATCTCCCCGATGATCATGGGCACCGCGTAAGTGGAGAACTTCACCTGGAAGTTGAGGTTGAACTTGTCGACGGCTTTCAGGAGGCCTATGCAGCCGATCTGAAAGAGATCCTCCTGTTCGTAGCCGCGGTTCCAAAACCTTTTGACCAGGTTGAACACCAGCTTCAGGTTGCAGTTGATCAGGCTCTCCCGTGCCGACCGGTCGCCATCCTGGGCCCTTTTGATCAGCGCCCGGGTCTGGGTCTCGTCGAGCAAAGGGTAGCGGGGCAGGTTCATGGCGGCGAGCCTTGTGGCCAAGCGTCTCCCCCCGAAAATGACCCCGGGACGCGGGGCGGTCTCAGCAGTTGCCGGCGATGGGCTTTCCGGGCGCGACCGCCCCCCTGACCTTCTTGCGCATAACCACCCGCGTGCCCTGTCCGGGAGCCGAAACCAGCACCACTTCGTCCATGAACGAGCGCATCAGGGCGAATCCCATGCCGCCTTCCTCCTCCCCGTCGCCCCCTGCCGCCTGGTCGTCCCCGGAAAAACCATACCCGCGGTCTTCCACCGCTATTTCCAGCCAGTCCGGGTAGACGGCGGCGGAAACCTCGATCCAGCGGTCCGGCTGCCGCCCGTACCCGTGGAGAATGGCGTTGGACACCGCCTCGGAAACCGCCACCTTTATCTCTTCCAGTTCGGACAGAACGAGGTCCAGTTGGCTGAAGAAGGCCGCCACCGCCACCCTGGCCAATCCCAGGTTGACCGGTTGACTGAGCAGGGAAATCGTCATTTCGTTGAGCGCCTTGGTAGCGGAAGGCGCCGCGGTCAAGCGTCCGGAGTCCGTCACCGGTCATCCCCCCTACCGCCGTTTCCGTCCCCCGGTTCCAACCCGGCCAGCGCCTCCCCTTCGGAGGCGTACTCCCGCATGATGCGCAACAGGCCCGAAAGCTCGAGGACGCGTTTTACCGTGGGTCCGGGACCCACCAGCCCTACCCGCCCCCCGTTCTGGAGCAGGCGGCGGTACCGTCCCAAAATGACGCCCAGACCCGAACTGTCGATCAAACTTACACTGCTCAAATTCAGCACCAGGTTGCGCGTCCCCTTTTCCCCCATGGCCCGGTCCAGCGCGGTGCGCAGGGCGTCCGCCACCTGCAGGTCGATCTCCCCGTTAAGCCTGGCCACCAGCGATCGCCCCTTGTCCTCCAGTTGCAAAATCAATAAAATCACCTCCGGCTCCCAGGCTATTACTTCGCCGCGGCCGGCCCGATTCCTCCATATCCTGGCAAAAAAAGAACCGGGCCCCTTTTCGACCCGGCCAGGTCCGCTTCACGGCTGCCAGAACGGTTTGTCCTCGCCGTAGACCCGCTGCATGGTCCGCCATATCTCCTCGCCCAACCCGGCCCTCCCCACGTCATAGGCAGCCACCAATGGCACCCGCAGCACCTCCCGCCCCTTTTTCAGCACCGTATAGGAGCCCACCCGGCTGCCCCGGCGAACCGGGGCCTTTACCGCCGCCGGCAGTTCCACCCTTGACTCGAACCCTTTCTCCTCGCCCCGGGGTACGACCATGGTCACCCAGTCCCCGGTAACGGCCGGCACCGTCTGCCGGTGGCCCTTGTCCACCTTCAGGTCCCGGATCTTTTCCCCGGCCCCGGCCAGGTTCACCGCCCGGTACCGGGCGAAGCCGTAGTTGAAGATGCGCATGGTTTCCCGGAAATGGCTCTTCGGCCCGGGTGTTCCCAACACCACGGCCACCAGGCGCAATCCGTCACGTTCGGCGCTGGCGGCGAGACAGTAAGCCGCCTCGCTGGTCCAACCCGTCTTGCCGGCGTCGGTCCCCTTGTACCACCAGAGCAGCTTGTTGGTGTTCCACAGCTTGAACCGGCCGCCCCGCAAATCATATTCCTTGATTCCCGACAGTTCCATGAACAGGGGGTGCGCAAGTCCCGCCCGCATGATCCTGGCCATGTCCAGGGCGGAAGTGTAGTGCTCCGGGGCCGGCAGCCCGGTAGCGTTGGCAAAATGGGTGTCGGTGCACCCCAGGGCCCTGGCCCGCTCGTTCATGTCGGCCACGAAGGCCTCCTCGCTGCCGGCCAGGTGTTCCGCCACCGCCACGCTCGCGTCGTTGGCCGAGCCCACCGCGACCGAGATCAACATGTCCTTGAGGCTCATCTCCTCGCCCTGTGCCAGGTAGATCTGCGAACCGCCCATCGACCAGGCGTGTTCGCTGGTGCCCACCTTGTCGGTAAGCCTGGCCTTGCCGTGCTCCACGGCTTCCACCGCCAGGAGCAGTGTCATGAGCTTGGTCACCGAGGCCATGGGCAGGCGCTGGACGGCATCCTTCAGGAAAAGCTCCCGTCCGGTGTGCGCTTCGACCAGGGCGGCCGCCCGGGCGGTGGTCTGGAGGGCGGGGGCCGGGTCGCCTGCGGCCCAGGCTCCCGGGGGAGTGCAAAAGAGCATTGAGACGACGGCGAGGACGGCGGCCGGGCTGGATCTCATCAAGACATCCCCTTTGCGTAAATCAGGCTGAAAGGTAGTATGCGAGAGGGGGATAAAAAGCATACGGGGGCCGGAGGAGATGGTTCGCTGGTTCAAGCCGAAAAATCTCGCTCATCCGGCCCTGCACCACCCGTATACCCGGAAGCCTGCGCGGAACAATAAGGGGCACGGTGAAAATTGGAGAAAAGGAGACAC
>JAJYZD010000108.1 GCA_021800315.1 Bacillota bacterium
GGCGGGAAGGCTCAAATAATAAACCTGGGGTCAGAACCGGACTCGGGAAATCCGACAGTCCGGGATCGTAGGGGGGCTGCGGGAAACCTGGCATGGTGGCGTACTGAGGCACCGTCAACCGAAAGGGGCGGCAAACTGAGCGACAGTCCACCTAAACTAAGGCGCCCGCCTTCTACCCGACAGGGACCCGGGGCGATTTTCCGGCAAAGGCGTACTTAAGGCGGTGACCAACGTCAACGACCTGATCGGGCCGGAAATCGCGGGTATGGACGCCACCGATCAGCTCAACCTGGACCGGACGATGATCGAACTGGACGGCACGCCGAACAAAGGCCGCCTGGGGGCCAACGCCATCCTCGGCGTTTCCCTGGCCTCCGCCCGGGCGGCCGCCCCGGCCGCCGGCCTGCCGCTCTACCAGTACCTGGGCGGGTGTTCGGCAACGGTGATACCGGTTCCGCTGATGAACATCATCAACGGCGGCGCTCATGCCGACAACAACGTGGACATCCAGGAGTTCATGATCGTACCGGTAGGGGCGGCAAACATCAAAGATGCCCTGCGCATGGGGGCCGAGGTCTACCATGCCCTGAAGGCGGTGCTGAAACAGCGGGGACTTTCCAGCAGTGTAGGCGATGAAGGGGGGTTTGCTCCCAACCTGGGATCCAATGAGGAAGCCCTGGCCGTAATCATGGAGGCCATTGCCAGGGTTGGCTACAAACCGCTGGAGGAGGTGGCCCTGGCCCTGGACCCCGCGGCCAACGGGTTCTGGCGCGAAGGCCGTTACCACCTGGACGGCCGGGCAAAGAGCGCCGCCCAGATGGTTGAATATTACGCCGGCCTGGTGCAGCGCTACCCGATCATCATGATCGAGGACGGTCTGGCCGAGGTGGACTGGGATGGCTGGCACCTTCTGACCAACACGCTTGGTTCGAAAATTCAGTTGGTCGGCGACGATATTTTCGTAACCAACACCGCCCTGATTGAAAAAGGCATCGCCAGCGGGGTGGCCAATTCGGTTCTCATCAAGTTGAACCAGATCGGCACGCTGAGCGAGACCTTCGCGGCCATCGACCTCGCCCGCCGGGCGGGCTACACCGCTGTTGTGTCGCACCGCTCGGGGGAGACGGAAGACACCTTTATTGCCGATCTGACGGTGGCGGCCAATCTGGGCATGATCAAGACCGGCGCGCCGGCCCGCACCGAACGGGTAGCCAAGTACAACCAACTGCTGCGCATCGAGGATCAACTGGGGAGAGCGGCGGTCTACCGGGGCAGGCAGGCCTTCCGGCCCTTCACCTTCAGCGCGGGGGACTGAGGCGGCCAACCAAACGGTCAAGACCGCTGTGTCCGCCTGGGAATCCGGTCAAGCATCAACGATATGCCCCGGGTTGACCGGCTCGGCGACGCATATGGAAAACCATGGAATCCTGGTGACAAAAAAAGAACGGTGGCCCGGTGTGGCGGTTAAGCTCCGAGCAATCGAGGAACAGTCAAAGGTCAAGAATATTACAGCGGGGGAGTAAAGATGATCAAGGTAAACATACCCGGCAAGGGCAGCGTCGTTTATACCCATATCGTCCTGGATTTCAACGGTACCATCTCCTGTGACGGTGTTCTGATCCCGGGGGTGGAGGACAGACTCAATCGCCTGGCCGAAAACCTGGAGGTGCATATTCTGACCGCCGATACCTTCGGGCTCTGCCGGAAATCCTGTCAGGGTATCAGGGGGACCATAACCATACTGACTTCCGAAACGGGAGCCCCCGTGAAAGAGAAATTCATCGAGGAACTGGGCGCGGATAAGGTAATAGCCCTGGGTAACGGTACCAACGACGCCCTCATGCTGGCCAGGTCGGGTTTGGGCATAGTCGTAACCGGTCCGGAGGGTACTTCCGCCAAGGCCTTACTGGCGGCCGACATTGTGGCCAGGGACATCAATGTCGCCCTGGACCTGTTGTTGAATACCCAGCGGCTGGTGGCGACACTCAGGGCCTGAGCCGGCTGGCGCGGGGCCGGACGCCGGCTTGGTACGACAGGTGCTGTATGGATGGCGGCCATAAGAAAAGCGGCCAAAAGCTTTACAAAAATATTGACAAGAGCATTTTCCTCCAGTAGAATAAAATTAGTGGTGATGGGGCTCACCCAAAACGGCCTGCGGCTGATGGCTCCTACCTATGTGGTAGGAGCTTTATTTTGCCCAGAAAAGGGAGGGGATGGCCGGGAATTCACAAAACGCGGTTGGTGAGTCATTTGCTCTACCGATCACAGCATATATCTAACAGTTTAAGTACCAGCAAATCACGTCTAATGAGTACTGAGTTTGCAGGAAGTGGTTGTGGCATTAATTCCTAATGTCTGCAGCGATGGAGCTCGCTTGATGCGTTTTGCTGATGGCTCCTTAATATCCCGCCAAATGCGGGATTTTAGGGGGCTTTGTGTTTTTTAAGAGGGGAATGCTCGTGACTCAGGCTATTTTGCTGAACATGGTACAGTTACTGACGGTTCTGCTGTTGGCGCCCCTGGTGAAAGGGTGGATCAACCGCTCGAATGCGTTGTTTCAATCGCGGCGGGGCCCCAGTGTATGGCAACCCTACTACGACATTTTCAAGCTCCTGCGCAAGGACTCGGTTATTCCGGAGCAGGCTTCGTGGATTTTCACCTTTGCCCCTTACATTTACTTCACCGTGCCGCTCGTGGTGGCACTCCTCATACCAGTTTTGACCACGTTCCCGCTGTTCATGGCCTTCATGGGCGACATGCTGGGCGGTGGCTTCATTCTGTCCCTCGGCGGCTTTTTCCTCGTCCTGGCCGCGCTGGATACAGGCAGCGCTTTCTGCGGCCTCGGCTCCAGCCGGGCGCGATTTGTCTCCTTCATGGCCGAACCGGTGCTGATGCTGGTATTCTTCACCGTTTCCCTGGTGGCGCAATCCACCATCCCGTACATCGTCAACCAGGCTTTCGCCGGTCCCGCATTGATCCTGGCCCCGTCCCACATCCTGGTCGTCCTGGCCTTCTTCCTGGTCGTGCTGGCGGAGATCGGGCGCATTCCGGTCGACAACCCCGCCACCCACCAGGAACCATCCATGATCGACGAGGGCAGGACCATGGAACATTCGGGGCGCCACCTGGGCCTTCTCCGGTGGGGCGCGGACATGAAACTGTTCGTCCTCTTAACCATATGGCTCAACGTCCTGGTCACTCCCTGGGGCCTGGTCGGTTCCGCCGCACCGCTGGCGGTGGCCCTGGCCATCACGGCCCTTTTAGGCAAGATGGCGGTGGCGGCGTTTCTCATCGCCTTTATCGAGGGTTGCTTCGCCAAGCTGCGGTTGTTGCGGATCGCGGAATACCTCGGGGCGGCCTTCGTGATCTCGCTCCTGGCGGTCATCACTTACACCATGGGCATTTAAGGAGGGATGAACCATGCCTCACAGCGTTAGCGTCGGCCGGCTGGTTGACTTGCTGGCGACCCTTTTTCTCATCAGCACCTTCGCCTCGGTGGTGGCGAGGCAGATGGCCGGCTGCATTTACGCCTACGCCACCCAGAGCATGTTCCTTGCGGCGGTGGCCCTGACCATAGCGGTAGCCACGGGAGCGCCGCACCTTTTCATCCTGGCCGGCGTGGTCCTCGGCGTCAAAGTCCTGTTTATACCCTGGCTTCTCAAAAGGAGCATCCATGACAGCATTCTCGAAAAGCGGGAACTCTCCTTCTATTTCGGTGTTCCGGCTTCGCTCGTCATCAGCGGCGTCCTGGTGGTCGTGTCCGACGGCTTCGCCGCGCGTCTGCCGGGGATCGCCGTCTCCCCGGCCGCACCGGCCCTCAGTGCGGGGGTGGCCACCATTCTCATCGGCTTCTGGATCATGATCAGCCGCCGGGAGGCCGTGCCGCAGGTGGTCGGCCTGCTGACGGCGGAAAACGGACTGATGCTGGTCGCGCTGGCCACGGTATCCTGTCTACCGCTCATTACGGATATGGGCATACTCCTGGACCTGGTGGCCGGGGTTTTGATTATGGGTATCCTGGTGCGGCACATGGTGGTGGTCGGCCGGACCACCGATACGGCCCGGTTGCAACGTCTGAAGGGGTGATAGGGATTGTTGGTGCTGGTAATGCTGCTTCTGCCCGCGGCCGCCGCGATCCTTTGCCTGGTACGGCCGCCCCGGGCGGTCATGGAAGCGGGTACGCTGGTAAGTTCGGCGGGGATTCTCGTTATCTCGGCCGTCTTGGTCGGGCGCGTGTCGGCGGGTATCAATCCCGTCTTCGGCTCTCTCTCGGCCGACGCCCTGACGGTATGGTTTCTGCTGCTGGTGAGTGCCATCTCCTTTCTGGCTTCGTTGCACTCGGTCGGCTACCTCCGGGGTGAAAAGCAAGAAAACGGCGGTAAAGAACGATTCCGCCTGTATTACGTACTCTGGAACCTGTTTACCGGTACCATGCTCCTGGTCCTGCTGACCCGGAACCTGGGGATAATGTGGATAGCCATGGAGGCCACCACGCTGGCCTCGGCTTTCCTGGTCTGGTACCACGACCGGCCGGAGACCCTGGAGGCCGCCTGGAAATACGTGCTGATCACCTCGGTGGGCAGTCTTCTGGCCCTTATGGGTACCTTTCTGGTCGTTTTCGCGGCTCCCGGGGGGGCGACCCTTGACTGGGCGGTCCTCCGCCGCCTGGCCTCCGGTATGTCGCCGGCGGTCCTTCAAACAGGTTTCCTGCTGGCCCTTTTGGGTTACGGGACCAAGGCCGGCTACGCGCCCATGCATACCTGGCTGCCGGACGCTCACAGCCAGGCCCCCTCGCCGGTCAGCGCCCTGCTCTCGGGGGCCGAGATCAACGTCGCCGTTTACGCCATCATGCGCTTTCGGGCCTTAGCACTGGCCGGGTTGGGCCCGGTGTTCCCCTCCCGGCTGCTGCTGGCCTTCGGCCTGTTTTCCCTGGGCGTGGCGGCTTTTTTCCTCCTGGTACAAAAGGATTACAAACGCATGTTCGCCTATTCCAGCATCGAGCACATGGGGATAATCGCGGTGGGCCTCTCCCTGGGCGGACCCCTGGCGCTTCTAGGCACGCTTTGGCAGGTGTTCAACCACGGAGTGGCCAAGGCCATGGTCTTTCTGACCTCGGGCAACATTCTCCTCAAGTACCGGACCAGCAACATCGGCGAGGTTAGCGGCATCCTGCGCACCATGCCCTTCTCCGGCGCCATCCTCCTGCTGGGGGGGCTGGCCCTTACCGGCCTGCCGCCGTTCGGACCGTTTCTTAGCGAATTCACGATTTTCAGCGCCGCGTTCGCTAAACACCTGTTCACGGTCGGAATCGCCCTGGTCTTCCTGGTGACGCTGGCATTGGCCGGCCTTCTGGGCTGGCTGAACCGCATGGTCTTCGGCCCCCCGCCCGACGGCGTACCCGGTGGTGAAATTAGCTGGTGGACCACGGTGCCTTTGGGGCTCGGGCTTATCCTGGTTCTGGTTCCAGGTCTGTTCTGGCCCGCCTGGGCCCAACACCTGGCCCGGGCAGCGGCCGGTGTCATGGGGGTGAATTGAGATGGAGAGACAAACCCGCGGCTTGCGGGACGGCTGCAGACCGTTCTGAGCCAGGCGGGTCACCTGGTGGCGGGAGTATCCAGGCAAAGCGGGGAGTGGCGGATCGAACTCGAAGGCCGTGGCCTGGTCCCGCTCGCCGTTCACCTGGCCGAAAGGCTGGGCGGAAACCTGGCGGATTTCTTCCTGGCTCCGGGGGGGGGAGGGAGAGATGCCCCTGCATGTCGTAATCCCGGCGGTGGAGGAAAAAGCCTACCTGCACCTGGCGAGCATGGGCCCCGGTGGGAGTGATTTCCCCCGTCTCAGCCGGCATTTCCCGGCCGCCGCCCGCTATGAGAGGGAGATTTCCGGCCGTTCGGGACCGATGCGGTTCGGCGGCGAAGGGGCAGACCTTGAGGGAACGGGCGTCCGGCACTTTCCCCTCGGGCCGGTGCGCGGCGACTGCAACGAAGCGGCGGGCCTCCTGATCGACACCGCTGGCGAGCATATCTTGCGCCTGACACCGACTCTGGGTTACAAGCACCGAGGACTGGAAGAGACAGCCGTCGGCCTGGCGCCGGAAACGGCCCTCCTGTTGGTGGAAAGGACGGCCGGCAGCCAAGCGGTGGCCCATGCGCTGGCCTACTGTCAGGCCCTGGAGCGGCTGGCCGGCCTGGAAGTGCCCGGACGGGCGGCCATGCTGCGGGTTCTCCTGGCCGAGATGGAACGCCTGTACGGCCACCTGTACGACGCGGCCCTGATGGTCAACGCGGCCGGCCACGTGGTGGGCGCGGCCCGGCTGGACCAGTTGAAGGAACTCTTCCTGCGCCTTAACCTCTCCTGTTTCGGCCATCGCTATCTTTTCGGCGTTGTGGTGCCGGGTGGCGTAGCGAGGGACCTCACGCCCGGCCAGGCGTCCGAACTGAGGGCGACGGTCGGACTGCTGACAGCCCAGTGGCGGCGCCTCCTGACGATGGTTCTCGGCACGCCGGGCATCGTAGACCGCTGGGAAACCACCGGGATCGTGGAGTATACCGAGGCCTGGGATCTGGCGGCCGTTGGACCGGTGGCCCGGGCTGCCGGGGTTGACCGCGACGTGCGGCGCGACCATCCCTATGCGGCTTACGCCGCTTTTGACTTCCCGGTTCCGGTTTTCCGGGAAGGGGACGCCCTGGCCCGCTTCCGGATCAGGGCGGAAGAGATCGCCGTATCGCTGCAACTGGTGCGGGATGCCCTGACCCAGTTGCCGGCAGGTCCCGTCCACGGCGATATTCCCCCGGCCTGGCCGGCGGGGGAGGCCCTGGGCTGGGTGGAGACGCCCCAGGGCGAGACCATCCACTGGGTGAGGGTCGCCGCCGCGGGAAGCATAGCCGGCTACCGTCTCCGGTCGGCCAGTTTCGCCAATTGGGACCTCTTCGGTCACGCGGCGGCCTCCGGCAACATCATGCAGGACTTTCCGCTGATTGATACCAGTTTCAACCTTAGCTGCGCCGATTGCGACCGCTGAAGGGGGGAAGAGCATGTTTTACGACTGGGTAGTCCGGGGATTGACCAGGGGCGTGGTAACAACCGCCTATCCCAGCCGGCCCGAGCGGGTGGAAAACTATCGCGGCCGGCCGGAAATCGTTCCGGGCGAATGCCCCGCCGGTTGCCGGGAGTGTCTGAAGGTTTGTCTTGCCGGGGCCATCCGTCTGACGCCGCCGGTAATAGATACGGGGCTGTGCTTCTTCTGCGGGCGCTGCCAGGAGGCCTGCCCGCAGGGCCGGATCGGGTTGACCAACCGTTTCGAAACGGCTGCGGCGTCCCGGCAGGGACTGCTGACGGATTGTCCGGCCTTGGGCGCGGTGAACCGGCCGGAACGGTCGATCCTGGCCCGCTCGCTCCATATCCGGCACGTTGACGCGGGGGCTTGCGGCGTCTGCGAACGGGAGACGGCCTCCCTGGCCAACCCGTTTTACGATGCTTCCCGCCTGGGGATCTTCCTCACCACCTCGCCCCGCCACGCCGATGTCCTCCTGGTAACCGGACCGGTGACCATGGGCATGGTGGATCCTTTGTGCGCAGCCTACAGCGCCATGCCCGGGCCTAAATTCATACTGGCGGCGGGGAGTTGCGCCACCGGCGGCGGTCCTTTCGGCCGTTCCCGTACCGCCGGCGGGGTGGACGAAGTGTTGCCGGTTGATGTGTACGTTCCCGGCTGCCCCCCCATCCTCTGGCCCTGTTGGACGGACTTCTCCAGGTGGGCGGTCGCGCCGGAACGGGGGGAAGGACATGAACCTCGTCCAGGTCCTTTTGGGATCGGTCCTGGTACTCACTTTGCTGGGGGCCCTGGCGGGATTGCGCCCCGGTCTGGCCGAACGGGCCGCGTACGTGCCGGCGGCCTTGGCCTCCCTGGCGTTGCTCTGGGGCGCGGGACAGACGCTTTACAGTGGAAGAGTCGTCTCCCTGCTCAGGGTGCAGTGGCTGCCTGCGGCATCCTTCAACCTTACGCTGGACAGTTTGTCGGCTTTTTTCCTGCTGGTGGCGGGCCTGGTTTTCCTGGCCGCTTCGGTCTACGGCCTGGCGCGGGAGGAGGCGCGCAGCCCGGCGTCCCTCTATAACCTGTTTCTCCTGAGTATCACCGGGGTGTTGGCGGCCGGGAACGTCTTGACCTTCCTGGTTTTCTGGGAGACTATGACGGTGCTGTCCTACCTCCTGGTCAACACCCGCCACGATCGGCCGGGAGTCGCCCGGGCCGGGCTGGTCATGCTCGTGATGAGCCAGTTGGGTACCGCCCTCCTGCTGGCGGCCTTTTTCCTGCTCTACGCTTACGGCGGCAGTTTTGACTTCATCACCCTGCGCCTGACGGCCGCCCAGATGCCCCCGGTGGTACGCGACGTCGTTTTTCTCCTTGCCCTCGGCGGCTTCGGCGTCAAGGCGGGTACCGTACCGTTCCAGGTTTGGCTGCCGCTGGCCCATCCGGTGGCCCCGGCCAACACCTCGGCCGTGTCTTGTCGGGCGTGGTCATCAACCTGGGCTTATACGGGGCCGTGCGGGTCATCCTGGGTATTCTGGGCGGGGGCCCGGCCTGGTGGGGCCTGACCGTGACCGGGCTGGGAGTTCTGTCGGCGCTTTTCGGCATGCTTTACGCCGTGATCGACGACGATCTCAAACGGGTGCTGGCCTTTTCCAGCGTCGAGAACATGGGGCTGATCTTTATAGCACTGGGCATGTCCATGGTATTCTCGTCCTACGGCCTGAAGGCTTTTGCCGCCCTGGGCCTTCTGGTGGCCCTCTTTCACGCCGCCAACCACGCTTCCTACAAGGGACTTCTTTTCCTGGGGGCGGGCGCCGTGGAACGGGCGACCGGCGAGCACCGGCTGGACGCGTTGGGCGGGCTCTTAAAACGTATGCCGGTGACGGGGCTTCTCTTCCTGGTGGGTTCCCTGTCCATAGCGGCCATACCGCCTACCAACGGCTTCGTCAGCGAGTGGCTGCTGTTCCAGACGGCCCTGCAGAGCTTCCGCCTGCCCGGAGCGGCCGGCGCAAAGATCTTCTTTGCCGTGGCCGCCGCGGCGCTGGCACTGACCGCCGGCCTGGCGGTAACCTGCTTTGTGCGGGCCTTCGGCATAGCCTTTCTGGGCTTGCCCCGCACCAGTGCCGCCCGTGAGGCGGCCGAATCCCCCGGCCCCATCCTGGGAGCCATGGGTCTTCTGGCCGCCGCCAGCCTGGGTATGGGTCTTCTGGCGACCGCGCTCTTTCCCTTGATCGACCGGGTGAACCAGTCGTTATACGGCGTGAGTGTGCTCAACCAGGTGGTGCCGCCGGTGCTGGCCAGGCCGGCCGCGTTTGCCACCCTGATCACCATGGGCGGCGGCCTGCTCGGATCGCCGGGCGGGGTGAACGGCTGGGTCATTCAGCCGGCGACTGGTTTCTCCAGCATCGCCACGCCCTTCATCGCCATCTTCGTCGTGCTCCTAACGTTGGTTCCCCTCGGTCTGACGTTCGCCGGGCGGGGTAAGACCGTTCCCGGCAAGGTCTGGGACGGCGGCCGGCCGGAGTTTCTGCCCACGATGCAGTACACGGCCGAAGCCTACTCGAATCCCATCCGGATGCTCTTCGGGCGCTTCTACCGCCTTTATGGGACGCTGGAGGCCAAAGAGGGACTGCCTTCCGTTCTCATCTACCGCTCCGGCGTGGCGTCGCTGGTGGAAGACTACCTCTACCGTCCCCTGACGGGGCTTATCCGCCGCCTGGCGGAGAAGATCGCCCTACTCCAGTCGGGCAGTATCAATCTTTACCTGTGCTACATTTTCGTCCTGCTCGTCGCGGCCCTGGTGGCCAGCCGCTACTTCTCTTAGGGCCGCGGGTCACCGGCGGGCGGCTACTTTCAGTGATTGATATCGTGTAAGTATACCCTTGACCGCGAATTCAATGTTTTTACAGGGTGCGAGGATAATGAGATCGGATTGATAGTTTCCGCCGTTCATCCGAGTATCCCTCCGGCAAAGAGAACACCAAGATTGGTTTCACCGTTCCAATCCATTAAGGCCGGATGTTCGCTGCCCAATATTATGTCCGTATAGTTGTCAGGAGTTTTGGCGAAGCATAGGATCTTTTCGGCATCGGCCAGGCTGAGGATAACCGGCGACTGAGTGGCCATCAGAATTTGCGCGTTGTACACGGATGAAAGCGATTGATAAACCCTTTCTACCGCCCGCGGATGGATGCCGTTTTCCGGTTCCTCGATCAGGTAAACCCCCTTGAATTCCCGTAAATACGCCGGTATAGTCAATGCCAGCAGCCATAGGGTACCGTCCGATACCAGCCACGACGGAACCTCCAGCCCTCCCTGGTAACATATCACCAGGTAACGGTGCATGTCATCGGGACGGGTAACCGTTTTAATGGTGGACAAATCAGGCAGGGCCGTTCGCAAATGACTTATCCAGTCGCCAAAATCCTGCGGTGATTTATCGTGCAGCGCGCTGATGACCCATGGTAAATTGGACCCGTCGGTCTTAAATCCCCGTACCTGTCCCGGAGGACTGGCCCTTCTGATGAGCATGCTGTTCAGTACGAATTTTTGGACGCCTTGGGTAAGTAGATCCTTTAACCAGGTAGTTACCGGAAACTTGGACTCGTCTTCCGGAAGATTGCAGAGAGCCGACTTTCTGCTGCCAAGCTTGAAGGCGGGCGCCCAGCCTTTTCCCGATTCAGTGTAAACCTCGGAATAGTAGTTATCGTTCCCGCCATAAACCTTATTGATAACCGTCCGCCCGTGTTGTCTTCCTTTGGGAGTCAGTATGGTATCGGGCGGTGTTATGGAAGCCGGAAAAAGGGGCTTCTGTTCGTATTTGGCCTTTACCTTGGACTTCAATAAGGCTCTCTCGGCCAGAATGGAGATTTCGCTATGGTCGATACCAATCTTGATTTCGTACCGTATGGTATTGTAGGGCTGTCTACCGGGCAAGTGACGGCGTGCGTCAGGTATGCCGGCTTCGATGGCCAATTCAAAATGTTCTCCGCTACGCCCCGATACGAGGTCTGTAAAGTTTTGGTTACGCTCGTTTATGGCGAATTCCAAACCATTTGATACCATGTCGCCAAGAAAACCGATCACATCGAGAAAGGTCGTTTTTCCGCTGGCGTTGGGTCCGACCAACACATGAAACGGGCCGAGGTCCTGCCGGACATATTTCAGGCAACGAAAATTCAGCGACTCAATCAATGTTATCATTTAATCACCGAACTGCCGCGCGGATGCCCCTGGCTTTAGACATGGGGAGGAATCGCGGCACCGGCGTTAGCCGGCAATGATTCCCGCTCGTACTGCCAGCCATTAGCTCTCTGCAG
>JAJYZD010000109.1 GCA_021800315.1 Bacillota bacterium
CGGACGGTGATCAGCACGGAGTGCCGGACAGCATATGAATATTTCGATGAAATGGGCCGGTTATTCGGGACGTTGGAGCGGCGTTTGTTCGTTGACTGGCACGTGCTTGGCCGTAGCCGGTCGGAACTAAAGAGGGAATATATCAAGAAGTATGGCATAACGGCCCGGCAGTTTAATTCATTATGGAACAGCATAACCGGTAAGGTTGGTTCAGTGGCCGAGTCTCTCAAATACCGAAAAACCACTTTAGAGGGTCAGATTGAATCCATTGAAAAGTTCATCAAAAGACAAGAGCGTGCAATCAAGAATGCCCGCAAGAGGCTGAAGCAGAAAAAGATCAAACAGGGCAACGCCCAATGGCAGGAGATTATCAAGAAGTTGTCCCGGCTTAAGTTTGTGCTTCATCAAAAGAAACGGCGTTTAAGAAACCTGCGGGACAAGCTGGCTGCCGTGGAACGGGATATAAAGGAGAACAAATACCGGATCTGTTTCGGTGGACGCAAGCTGTTCAAAGCGCAGTACAACCTGGAAGGCAACGGATACGCCAATCACGAAGCGTTGGTCCGCAACTGGCGGGAAACCCGGTCGAGTGGTTTTTTCATCATCGGTTCCAAAGACGAGTCCTACGGTAACCAGAGTTGCACGTATGGCACTGATGGCAGCTTGCGGGTGCGCGTGGTTAATCAAATGACAGACAGGTATGGTGTTCACATCACGATCCCGGGCGTTGTTTTCCCCTATGGCCAGGAGCAGTTGGATGACGCCCGTAATTTCGTAATCATCCGTGGTAAAAACGGTCTGTCCCGCAAGGTTTACGACCGGGCGATCTCGTACCGGTTTGTGAAACGGGCAGGCCGCTGGTACGTTCACGCGAGTCTGGAGCGCGACGATCCCGCCCCGGCAACGAGACGGGATAACGGCGCGCTCGGTATGGACCTGAACTACGGTTTCCATGTGCTTAGGAACGGTGAAGTTGTCGGCGTTGTGATGCGGTATGTGGCAATAGAACGGCCAGAGCCCCGGGTTGTCGGCGGTAAACTCCACGTCCCGGGTCTGCCCGGAAGCGACCAGGATGGTGCTCAACCGGCGGCGTTGCTTTCTGGGGAGATTGTTTCCGTCCTCGGCGGCGACCAGGAACCGGTGTCCGTGCAGGTGGATGGGATGGGCCTCCATTATGGCGGTGGCCAGCCTGATGCGGACCCGGTCGCCGCGGCGCACCTTCAGGGGGGTGAGAAAGGGGAAGCACTTCTCGCCTTTTATCCTGGTAAACCTGAGAAGGGGTACGTCCGGGGAGACGACCATGACCGTCAATTCCTCACCTGACTTTCCATAGTAGTATTCGGGGCGGCGAACGGTTGCCCCCGGACGACGTCCGGGGCGTGGAAAACCGGCGTACATCCGGACCGGGCGTGTCTACTTGAAACGGCGGCGTAGGCCAGGGGCGACAAATAGGCGCATATTCGTAAAATCAGCGGGAATTATAATGGTAACTTGCCCGGGAAGGCGGTGAAGACGTGCAAAATAAGCAGGCGGTGATGCAGTGCATCCAGAACTGCACCAATAATGCCAACAACTTGCGGAGTGCGGCCAACATGATCAACAACGCGGGTGTCAGGGATATGGTCACCCAGGGTGCCCATCACATCGAGCAGTGCATCCGGCAGTGTGAAAGTGTTATCCAAACGCCCTGACCTTAATCAGCAGGAGGTGACCCGTACCATGCAGGCCGGCCAGACCATTCAACAATGCATCCAGGCGTGCCAGCAGACCTCGTCCCAGTTGCAGGACATGGCCAACGCCGAGACCGATCGGGCTGCGAAGATCAAACTGTTAGAGGCGGCCCACCACCTGGCACTCTGCGTAGAGGAATGCAATTATTCCCTGCAGCAGTTACAAAGCGGCGCGGCTTGAAGTGTCGGAACCGGAATACCGTTCCCCGGCGCACCGCCCCGCGATGCCCTGTTTTGGCTTCCCGGGAACAGAAAGAGAGCCCTGAGTCATAGACCCCACGGCTAAAGCCGGGGGCTTGTGGGGAAACTCGACAAGTCCACGACTTTAGGCGAGAAAGCGGTATAAGTTGCCTTCGGGCACAACCTTACCGCGCTATGACCCGCCTAAGTGTGGGAGCCGATGAACTAGGCGCCTGAACCACGCTACGTTGGGAAGGTCATCACACCTTGGGATACTTCTCCAGTCCCATGCCGCGTGGCGCGGCATTAAAAGCAAGCAGGGGTGTAGCAAGCGGTGTGTCGCGTGTAAAAAACCTTCTTAACCTTGGCTAGGAGAGACGTTCGGATATGTTCGATCCGGGCGCGAAACCGGCCCCTTACGGGGCTAGGGGGGGCGCAAGCCCCCTCCCACTCGCGGGGGAAATCTAATCGAAAGGGGATGCGCCGCACTTCCTCCCCATGGATAAATCCTGGGGCATCCGGGCGGCAATTTGGTGAATTCAGGGCTCCGGTTCCGGGTACCGCTTGCCGGTCGGCCGGCTTTCGAGCTACTGGTTTCCGTAGACCGCCCCGTATACGCTGCCCGATACGGAGCCGGGTGCCTGGGAAGGAGTGTAGGGTTGGTCGGCTTGGCCCGGGAAACCCCAGCCCATCATGCCGTAGACCAGCTGTAGTTCCGCCATATGTTTCAATTCCCTCCGGTAGCCAGGGATCCCTCCGCCGACATCTCCCGGTGTCAGTAGCACCTGCATACACCGCGGCAACAGCAGGGCTTGAGGGACTTCCGGAATTCCGCCCGTCCGGTCGTGATCATCCCCGGGAGCGGGGTGCGCCTGTTGCGGCTAATGATACGTTCATAGTCCTGGTCTTCCACCCAGCGGCAAACCGCCGCTCCCCGGAGTTCGGCGGGGAGCTGACTATTTGCCGGATCGTATGCGTGATTGTTTAAGAAACAAACCCATTTTTTCAACGGTGGATTCCTCCTCTGGATTCTGATTTCAGGATGATCATAAACCACTGAGTTTACCGGACAATCGCCTGGTGGTTCCATTTTTGTTGGTAATTATTAAGGAGATTTTCATATTCCCGACCATGGGGGATCCGGGACACAACTGCGCAGTTTGAGGTGTAACCAGGCTGGCGATATAGGGCCCCGCACATTGTCATTCCTCACCACCTTGTTTTTCCTAAGATATTATACGCAAAATGAGTCGATATTACGGGCATTTTATGTTACAGTTCTGACACGCATTGATGGTGGATTTGTAATCCAAATGTCAGTTACTCGTTGCGGCAATAGCTTTTGTTGCTACGCACGACTGCTTGCCGTAGACTACCCGCGGCGGCGCCCTGGGAAAACAGGGGGGGCCGCCGGAAGAACGTCGGCTCCTCCGGGGGCTGTAGAAACCACGGTAAGGCCAGGTGGATGGGTTTGCCCCGGCGTGGGGAAGATTACAAGACCTGGGGGATCTGACGGGGAAGGGAACGCTGTTTGGGCGGCGCCGCCGTTTCCGCGGCCGGCAGTCTTACCCGGAACGTGGCGCCTTCACCGGGCCGGCTTTGGACGGAGACCTGGCCGCCGTGGGCTTCCACGATAGCCCGGACGATGGCCAGGCCCAGGCCTGTGCCGCCCCCTCCCCGGGCGCGCGACTTGTCCCCTTTATAGAAGCGTTCCCAGATCAGGGGCAGGTCGGCCGGGTCGATCCCGGGCCCGTTGTCGGTCACCGTTAGTTCCACCCACCCCCGGTCCGCCCGGGCGGCCGAAAGGGTGACTTCGCCGCCGGCCGCAAGGGCCTGCACGGCATTGCCCACCAGGTTGACGAAGACCTGCTCCAGCCGGTCGGCATCGCCGGCTACGGGAGGGAGCGGAGGACCGGTCCGGACCGTGATCGCGACACCTTTTTCCGCCGCGAGGGCGGAGAGGGTTTCCCGTACCCTGGCCAGGGACGCTGTCACATCCACCGGTTTCCTCTTTTCTATGGTCCAGGCACCCTGCTCCAGGCGCCTTAAGTCCAACAGGTCGTTGGTGAGGCGGCGCAGCCGCATGACCTCGTCCAGAATGTTCTGAAGGTAGCGCTGACGGGTGTTCTCATCCCGGGCCAACCCGTCCATGATCGCCTCGGTGAAACCGCCGATAACGGCCAGCGGCGTGCGCAACTCGTGCGAAACGTTGGCCACGAAATCGCGGCGGGTCTCGTTGAGACGCTCCAGGTCTTCGACCTTTTGGCCCAGTTCGGCGGCCAGCGTATTGAGCGAAGTGGCCAGGGTGCCGACCTCGTCCGTCGCCCGGACCTTTATCCGGGTGCTGTAGTCACCCCTGGCCATGGCCCGGGCGGCGCCGATCATTTGCTTCAAGGGGCGGGCGAGGGAGCGGGACAGCAGCAGGCTAAGCCCGGTGGCCAGTAAAAGCCCGGCCAGACCGGCCAGGAGGATGTTCCGTTCCATTCCCGCCGTGTTGGCGTAAAGGGCCTGGAGTGGTTCCCTGATGACCACCGCGCCGGAAAATTTGCCGTTTTGTCGGGTGGGCACGTCCACGCTCAGCATGTTCTGCCCGTAAGCGTTGTCCCAGCCGCTGGCGGTTACCGTACGGCCGGCGGCCAGATCGGCGATTTCCCGCCGCGACAGGGCAGGCGGGGTTTGTGGCTCCATCATGCCCCACATGCCATCCGGCAGGCTCTGACCGCTGGCGTCGACCACGTAGACCAGGGGGGCGGAGCCCATCGACTCTCCCGTCATGGAGATGCCCAGCGGTGACCCGGCGTCGACGGAGGCGGCGAGCCGGCGGCCCAGTGCCACCAACTGCTGTGCCTGCTGGGAGTAATAGGTCGAAGCGAGAGCCCGGTACTGCATGACTCCGATCAGGACGAACACCAGCACGACCAGCCCGGTCATGGAGACCCACAGCTTGAAAACAATGCTGTTCCTAATCATCCCGGGGCACCTCCAGCTTGTAGCCGACGCCCCGCACCGCGCAGACATAGGACGAAGCGTCGTAATTCATGGTCCGCAGCTTTTCCCGCAGGCGGTTGACGCAGGTGGCCACCGCGCGGGAGTCGCCCGGGAAATCGTAGTCCCAGACGTCCTCCATGATCTGTTCCCGGTTGAAGACGCCAGGGTCTTCCTGTCATCGGCAACGGTCACGGTCTCGAAACCCCGGTCTTCCAGGTAAAGCTGCAGGAGTTCCTTGATCTTTTCATCGTCGTCGGCGATCAATATTCTGGCTTTGGGCATATCCGGGAGCAGCGAAACGGCTCCCCCACCTCCGTTTTCGTCCGGATAGAATTCCTGTTTTCGGTCTTTGCGGCCGTCCAATCTCCAGCCGGGGGTACGGTGACTGCGAAAACAGCCGGTGACCGAACGGACGGCGGGAACGAAAAAAGAGGAACCCGGACATAAGCGAATCTTCGGGGCTCCCGTGAGAGGTGTATAGATGAACCAAGGGGAAGAACCGTTTCATCGTTTGTACCGGGCCGCGGCGGGAACTCCGCCCGACGCGTTCATCCCGCCCTTTGGCCCGGGCAACTCCGGCGGGTCCACCGACAGATGCACCCTCGGCCGGCTTTCCACCGGGAACCCGTTATCCAGCCGTTAAACCTTGTTCACGCTTGCATCATAACCCGGGACTTTGACTGCCATGTGTCGGAAAGATCTCATTATGGTAACAAGGCGGGGAGAAAGCTTCTTCGGACCCCTATTCCGAAAGAAGTGGCTTGCCGCGGCCTGGTGCGGGGGGTATCCCCGTCCGGGCAGGATAAAGACGAGAAAGGATTCACCTTGGAAACGTAACCATTGTGTGATTGATTCGACATCCTTGCGTGGCAAGCTGATAGCAGGCGGTAGAGTCCGGCGGACAGGGCCCTGCCGGGCGCGGATGCACTGGGACAACGGAAGGGGGGACGGGGGCCGTTGGTTTCCGGCCCGTGCTATCCGGAAAGCTTAAAACCAGGGGTGAGGTAAGACGGCCGGATTATCGCTAAACGAACCCACCGACAAACAGCTGAACCGGATCAGGCAGATCACCAAACTGACCCTTTTGGTTGCGGCCGAAGGCCGCGCTATGGTATAATCATATTATACCCCACCTGGGTATGGTATAATATAAACGCCGGGTGGACCGTGCCGTGGAAGATGACCGGGGAACGGTGGCCTATGAACCGCCTTCGGCCTTCCGCCGCACCCTGATGCATAGATGCCCGCGGTTCAACCGTGCTCGCGGCTGCAAAAAACTACACCTGATCAATGGACAATTGGTTCCGACCGTGCCATAATGGCATTATATTCCGGGCGCCGGCCCCGGTACCGGTGATAAACTTTGGCGAGGGGACTGCCGATTCAATCTCCGGACCAGTACCGGGCAGGCACGGGGATAAACGTCGCCTCCCTACCCGGGTCTGAGCCGGCGGATGATAACATGCCAGTTTTACAGGGGAGTGATTTTGGTGAACGGCAAGGCATCCTTTCAAGTGACGGGTATGAGCTGCGCTTCCTGCGCGGCCGGCATCGAGAACGTTCTTTCCCACCTCCCTGGCGTGGCCTCCGCCAGGGTCAACCCGGCCACCGAGAAGGCCTCGGTGGAGTATGACCCGGCCCGGGTGGACGAAAAAACGATGATCGACAAGATCAAGGATATGGGCTACGGGGTGGTGACACCGCGCTACGACGTGGGCATAACCGGCATGACCTGCGCCTCCTGCGCGGCCAGGATCGAGCGGGGCTTGAAGAGTCTGCCCGGCGTCCTGGAGGCCAACGTCAACCTGGCCCTGAACAGGGCCGCCGTGGTTTACAACCAGGCCGAAGTGGGGCCCGCGGATATCCGGGCCAGGGTCGTCGACACCGGCTACGGGGCCTTTGAGCTGGAAGAGGCGGGAGGGACGGAAAAGGATGAGCGGGCCAGGGAGATCCGCCGGTTGCTCTTCCTGTTCGTGGTTAGTTCCGTGCTTTCCCTGCCGCTTTTGGTTTATATGCTGGCGATGCTGTTCCAGTTGCGTCCCTATCTGCCGCGGTTCCTGTTCAATCCGTACTTCCAGTTCGCCCTGGGAACGCCGGTGCAGTTCGGACCGGGCCTGTATTTCTATAAAGACGCCTATTTCGCCCTGAAAAACAAGAGCGCCAACATGGCGGTGCTGGTGGCCATGGGTACCAGCGCGGCCTACTTCTACAGCGTCTGGGCCACTTTTTGGGGCCACCGCGCCGTTTATTTCGAAACGGGCGCCATCATCATCAGCCTGATCCTGCTGGGTAAATACCTGGAGGCCTTCGCCAAGGGCCGCACATCCGAAGCAATCAGGAAACTGATGGGTCTCCGGGCCAAAACGGCCCGCGTGATCCGCCATGACGCCGAGGTGGAGATACCGGTTGAGGAAGTGGTGGTGGGCGACCTGATCCTGGTCCGGCCGGGCGAGAAGATCCCGGTGGACGGGGTGGTCAAAGAGGGCAATTCGTCCGTGGACGAGTCCATGCTGACCGGCGAGAGCATGCCGGTGGACAAGGGACCGGGGGACGGGGTCATCGGGGCCACCATCAACAGCGTGGGTCTCCTGAAGATGGAGGCGACCAAGGTAGGCCGCGATACCGCGCTGGCCAACATCATCCGGATCGTGGAGGAGGCCCAGGGATCCAAGGCCCCCATCCAGCGTATGGCCGACGTCATCTCCTCCTATTTCGTCCCGGTGGTCATCGGCATCGCCGTCCTGGCCTTCCTGGCCTGGTTCTTCGGCTTCGATCCGGGCAACTTCACCCGGGCGCTTTTGGCCGCCACCGCCGTACTGGTCATCGCCTGCCCCTGCGCCCTGGGTCTGGCCACGCCCACTTCCATCATGGTGGGCACCGGGCGGGGGGCGGAGAGCGGCATTTTGATCAAGGGTGGCGAGCACCTGGAAAACGCGCACCGGCTGAACGCGGTCGTAATGGATAAGACCGGCACCCTCACGCACGGCCGTCCCTCCGTAACCGCGTTCATTCCGGCGCCGTCGGCGGCGGTGTCCCGCGGGGAAATCCTGCGGCTGGCCGGCCGGACCGAGGCCGCTTCGGAACATCCCCTGGCCCGGGCCGTGGTTGAGTACGCCCGTTCGTTCGTCGGCGAGGTGCCGGTGGCGGAGGAGTTCCAGGCCGTGCCGGGCCGCGGCGTCCTGGCCGCGGTGGACGGGAAGCGGGTGGCCTTCGGCAACGCCAGGCTGATGGAAGAACAGGGTATTTCCCGCGCCGGGATGGAGAACGAGGCGGAGAACCTGGAGAACCAGGGGGCCACGGCCATGTACCTGGCTCTGGACGGAAAGCTGACCGCCGTCTTCGGGGTGGCGGACACCCTGAAGGACAATGCGGCCGAAGTGGTGGCGGAACTGAAGGCCATGGGCATCGAGGTCTGGATGATCACCGGCGATAACCGCCGGACGGCCCAGGCCGTCGCCCGCCTGGCCGGGGTGGACAACGTCCTGGCCGAGGTGCTGCCGGAGGACAAGGCGCGGGAAGTGGCCAGGCTCAAGGAAGCCGGCAAGTCGGTGGGCATGGTGGGGGACGGGATCAACGACGCCCCGGCCCTGGCCACGGCCGACGTGGGCTTCGCCATCGGCACCGGCACGGACGTCGCCATGGAGGCGGCCGATATAACGCTGATGAGCGGCGACCTGCGCGGCATTGCCGCCAGCATCCGCCTTTCCCGCGCCACCATCCGGAACATCCGCCAGAACCTGTTCTGGGCCCTGATTTACAATTCCATCGGCGTTCCTATCGCTTTCGCCGGGCTTTTGAACCCGGTCATCGCGGGGGCGGCCATGGCCTTTTCCTCGGTTTCCGTGGTGTCAAACGCCCTGCGCATGAAGCGCTACGACCCATTCGCCGGCAAAAGCGGACCCAGGACCGGAGCGGTGAAAGAGCCGGCCCGCTCGGCGGCCTGAAAAGCCGGCGGAGCCGAAAGGGGGTGACAACGTGAGCCAGATTACTTTGCCCGTGGAAGGGATGACCTGCAACCACTGCAAGATAGCGGTGGAAAAGGCACTGCTCAAAGTGCCCGGCGTAAGCCGGGCGGAAGTCGACCTGGCCGGCCAAAAGGCCTCCGTCGATTACGACGCGGCGAAGGCCTCCAGGGACCAACTGGTCAAGGCGGTAACGGACGCCGGTTACAGCGTGCCGGCCTGATGACCGGAAGGAAAACCGTCAATCCGCCCCGACTGAAGCCGTCTTGAGGCGGGGGCAACCCCGCGGGGGAAGTGTTGGTGCCAAACTGGTCCGGTTCATGCCGGTGGGGCAGCGTATCAAGCCGGACCGGGCCACGCTTCCTTACGGCAGCAAGGTAGGCACTCCAGGCCGCGGCCGATATACCGCCGCGGCTTCCGCGACAAAATTTCCGCAACGCTTCGTTGAGCAGGCGGATGTGGCAGTATTCATCGGCTGTTATCCTCTCCAGGAACTCGTTGACGTAAGGATTGCCCAGTTCTTTTCCGTGCCTGCGGTACTGCTCTATGGCCGCCCATTTCAAGCTGAACAACAGGGCAGCCCTCCAGCGGCTGTTTTCTTTAGACGATGGCAGCCGCTGGCGTCATATGCCGGGACCAAGGCCGGGCCTTCGCGTGATGGGGCTACCGCGTTTTTTTGTATGCCTGAAGAGCTCCCGGAGGAAGAGGGCTCTCTTTTCTGCGGAGCCTTTCGCTCCGAAGGATGCGCAACGCCTTGGGCCGCAATGTAAAACGCAAAGAAGCGACGGGTTGGAGCTTCCACAACCTGGCTCCGGTAATATTCTTGCCGGCACCTCCGGCGTTACAGTATTGTTACTTTCGCGCCACGCGAATGACAAGCTGAGGCCGTAATATAGGCATATATACCCCACGGGGGTTGGGTATATGAAGCCGGGGGTGGCGGTTCAGGAACCATGGCGCGGGCGGAGTATCCCGCGACTTGGCCCGGGAGGCCTTTCGTTGGCCGTTTTAGCCAGGCAGGAAGCACTTCAGGCTATGGTCCGGCAGGCCGCTTTCCATACCAGGCGGACCGGCCGGGAAAGCACGGGCAATTCCGGTCGAACTGATTACCGTGGCCGGCAGCTACGGGTTCCAGGCCCGGCCAAGCGGCGTGGGAAGGCCCGAAGGCCTTGCGGGATGTCTGTTGCACGAAAGTAGGGTTGATATGGCATTAATTAGTAGGAATGATATTGAAAATTACTATGAGGATATAGAGCTGGTTAAAAGGGTCATTTCAAAAGACAGTGAAGCGCTTGAAAAGCTTTATTTCAAGTATTTGAAGCGTCTAACTTGCTTCGTTGGTAATAGTTCCTTTATATCTTCTGATGATGTGCAGGATGTTTTGCAAAACACTTTTATGGCTGTTCTTGATTCATTGGGAGAGTATCAGGGGCGGAGCCAGTTTTTTACCTGGATATGCGGGATAGCCCGCCATAAAATCGTTGATTATCAGAGGGCGAAAACAAGAAGAATTGATTCCATGAATAAGTGGCCGGTGGGCGAATACAGTGAAACCATTCCAAGCAACGATTTATTGGTTGAGGAATCCGTTCTTAGTCAGGAAATGAGCCTTAAGATTCAGAGTATCATCGGTATGATGCCGGAACACTACCAAATTCTCCTTATTGAGAAGTATATTCATCGAAAAACTTTAAAGGAATTGGCTGCTGCCAGGGCAATGACGGAAAAGGCCGTGGAATCCTTGCTTACCAGGGCAAAGAAACATTTTAGGTACTTGGTTAAGCAAAACGAGTATTTTTCAGGGGATGGATCTTATGAGTAATTCCGGTGGTAACGAAAAGGCGCTTAATCTTCTCTCCGGCTTGAAGGCTCATCTGGCTTCCCTTCCGGCAACAGAGCCTTCCGTTATTCTGCCGCGCTGCGAGTGTATGGGGTTCTTCAGGCCACTGGTTGTAAAAGGCATTGTTTCGGGTCCTGGAATCTGCCTGTGCTGTAACCGCCTGACCGGGTGGCTGAACTGGAATCCCAAAGACTGTCCGTTTCTGGCAAGGGCGTAAGATAAAACCTTGCGGGGCATGCATTGGCCTGACTACACGGGGGACCCCGATGAAAAGTGAAAGGGGGGAGACTTATGACGACCTGGGTCCTGATTGGTGTGATTGCGGTTCTCCTATATTTCTTGTTCCGGGGCAGGAGCGGTTCCAGCATGGGACGCGGAGGCCGGGAAGACGGCAACCGTTCGCAGGCCTACATGCCGGACAGAGATGGGCAGGAACCGGACAAAAATGACCCTCCCCGCCGCGGGGGCTGTTGCTGACCACCTTATGGCCCGCCTCCCGGGAAGTACCGGTAGGCGGGCCTTTACTTTCGATCCGTATACCAACCCGGGCGGAATCCGGCGTCAATTCGCCGGAACCTCATGCCGGCCGGCGGTGGAACCGCCGATTGCCCAAGCGACGGTTTTGCGAAAAGG
>JAJYZD010000110.1:0-1938 GCA_021800315.1 Bacillota bacterium
CCGATGACGAACACGAACAATGGATTAGTTATGCAAAAAAGCTAATTGCGCGTTGAAAAAACATTTTTGCGTTTTTTTGAAAAAAGCTTAATTATAATAAGTATATGTCATTGATATGACGAAAACCTAAGTTAACATATTTATGGACATATGGCTTAATTTAACAGGTGAAGTTTTTTTGAAAAAACGAAGCGTTATGCCAATATGCAATAACTATTTGACAATTACCGCCGAATGGTCGAAAATGGCGGGTAAACGGTAAACGGCACCTATTGACACGAACCGGCTACCAGGTGTAAGATAAGAGGCAAATACAGGGAAGGAGGTGGTAACGGTGACGAAACAGGAAAAAGAACAGCTTGAGGCGTTGCAGATGTACTTTTGGCATGAGGCACAGAAGGCGAACGAAAAAATGCTGAAGGCCACCAATACGCACAATATGGAGTTTTGCCGTGGACGAAGCGGCGCATTTTCCGAATGCGAATACCTTTTGAAGGACTGGTTGGAAATGGGCCGGCTGGAACTGCCGGGGATATAGGCGCACACGCACCAGGAGGGCCGTGGATGCGTCGGAACGGGCGGGCAGGTGTTCTGATATGGGTGGGTGTTTTTGGACGGCTTAGAACGAACGGTATAAATGTAAAAGATTCCAGGAGGAGGAAAAAACAAATGGCACGGGGAAGCAAGATCAAAAAGGTGACCGGCAAACGTGGCGTCTCCTATCGGACGACCGTAGACGTTGGTACGGACCCTGCTACCGGCAAGAGGAAGCAGAAAGTCCTGACGGCCAAGACGAAGCAGGAGTTGGAAGTATTGGTGGCGCAAACGCTGGCGGACGTAAGCAGGAATGTCTATTTTGAACCGGCCAAGATGACCGTGGGAGAATACCTCGATTACTGGCTGAAGAATACCAATGCCAAGGTGGAACCGACCACATATCAGGGTTACGAAATTGCGATAAGACTTCACCTGAAGCCTGCTTTTGGTGCAATTCCCCTCACGAAGCTGACGCCAGCGCATGTGCAAGAATTCCTCACCACGAAAGCAGAGAGTGGACTGGCACCCAATACGGTCTCCAGGTATTACGAAGTTCTTAATCACTCCATGAACCACGCAGTCAAGTGGGAGATCATTCCCCGCAATGTTTGCAACTCTGTGGACAAGCCCAAGGTCGCCAAGAAAGAGGCTGATCCCTTAACTGTCGAACAAAGCAATATCATCATAACCGCCCTGAAAGGAACCTATCACGAAAAGATAACAAAAGTGACCATGCACACCGGAGCACGCATCGGTGAAATCCTGGCGCTTAGATGGGACGACGTGCATCTCGACGGCGACGATCCTTACGTGATCGTATCGCATGGACTGAAGACATTGAAAGGCGGCGTGGTTATCGACGGCGCCCCCAAAGGAAAAAAACCTCGGAGGATCGACCTGGAGCCCGAGGCGGTGGCCGTGCTCCGCGCCAGGCACCGGGAACAGGTGATCGAGAAGCTGGCTATCGGCCCGGCGTACCAGGAGGCGGGGTATGTGTTCTGCCGGCCGGACGGTGCGCGATACAATCCAAAATCCTACGGCAATTGTTGGTCTGACGCGGTTCTCTACCGGACAGGAATTGACGCCCACATCCATCAAGTCCGTCATACCGCCGCAACCTTGATGTTGGAGGCCGGCGTGCCGTTACATGAAGTTTCTCGCATGTTGGGCCATGCCTCGGTAGCGATCACAGGGGATATTTACGGTCATGTGCTCCCCTCCGGACGGCGGGAGGCTTCCCGCAAGCTGGCTGAAAGCCTGGCGGCGGGCAGGAAGTAAATGTTAATTCTGTCCGTGACCTTTTCGTGATAAATTTGCTGGTTTGGAGGCTGGCAGCCGCGCCGTTACTAGGATCAGGATGCCTGTCTGTAGTTTCTCCACACAAACAGGTTGACTGCCGGG
>JAJYZD010000110.1:2038-11043 GCA_021800315.1 Bacillota bacterium
TGATACTCACTAGATGGTTAAAGTGAATCATCCAATCTCCGGTTTTGGGTAGATATACCAGCTTAACTTGCTGCACTTTGCCAAGAATAACATTAGGGGCCAATCGATATTCAAGAACCAATTCTCTTCGATCATAGGTTTTCGGAAGTATAAGTTTGATCTGAGATTCGGATAATACCTCAAAGGCATTCTGCTTAAACGTTACAGTACTAAGCAAAGTCTTTTTACGAAATCCCGGCGGGTTGGCTTTCTTATTGTCGTTCTTGCGATGCGAAAACCAAGATCTATATGAATCGTCCTGCTCACCCAATATCTCCTGGGCGCTTTGGGAAGGAAGGAGTTTGTACCATCGATTGATCTTTAACTCCCTGCATTGTTGAGCAAAGTTCGGAATTTTACCGATGAGTTCCAAAAGAGAACGACGATTATGGTTCGCCACGTTCCACAGCTTTGTTACTACAAACCCCAACAGCCCGAGCAATAAGGCGTTTTGATCGGAAAGATTAACCACCTTTCCTACCGCTGTTAGGGTTTGACTGGCTGATCGATCTTTTGGCTTTTTTGATCGCGACAACTCTTTTCACCTCCTTTCAATTAAAACTATCAAGAATATTTTACCACATAGCTATACCCACGACAATACCTGCCAGGGAAATTTTCCGGGCTTTCATCCCACGGCTAAAGCCGTGGGCTTTCCCGCCCGATTTTTGTAAACAACTCCAGACTGATTTTACCACAAGAAACGTCCCGTGTCAGCGCTCCGCTTCCTGCCCGGGCCGGCCAAGTCCCAGGGCCGGCAACATCCTCCGGCGGCCCTGGCCCACCGCCGCTCAATCAGCCGGTCGGGGGCAGGCGGCGCTAACCAAAACGGGGACATTCGCATATGATGGGAAATAATGTCATGAAGCGGCGGCGGGAACAGTGCCCGAGGATAGGGAAGGGAATGACTCATGATGGTAGATGTCGCTACGCGAATCCGGGAACTGTACCGGGAGGGCTTCGGGTGCAGCCAGATCCTGATCCTGCTCGGCCTGGAAGCCCGGGGCCGGTGCGACCCGGATTTGGTCAGGTCCATGAGCGGGCTGGCGGGCGGAGTAGGTTCATCGGGACATTTGTGCGGAGTTCTGACGGGCGGGGCTTGTTTGCTGGGGTTTTATGCCGGGAAGGGTGATAGGCGGGAAAGGGAACACGACCGGTTCTTCCTGATGCTCGACGAACTGGTCGAATGGTTCGAAAAGGACATAGGCCTCCGGTGCGGGGGGGTTAACTGCACGGAAATAGCCGACTGTTCCCTGGCCGAAGCCGGGCCGTTGCCGCGGTGCTGCGGCATCATTCTGACCGGATGGGAGAAGGTCGGGGAGATACTGCGCAAAAACGGCGCGGGTTCCGGCGTTTTCCGGTGACCGTGCAAACCGCCGGTCCGGTGTAACGCCGGGCGGGGGAGGATGCCTCAAGTGACCTGGCAAAAGCCGCCAAACCCCTGGATAAACTTCTTGTAGAAATCAATCCTGGTATCCAGGGATTTAACTACTTCCCATTTTTCCGCGGCGCTCATTTCCTCCCATCGTTTTCCGGACAGGGTGCCCTCAACGATCGAATCTATTTGTTGTTTGGTAAAACCGAGTGCCTGCAGTTTAATCCTGACCTGGGCCAGCGCATTGTGCACATTAACACTTCCTTAAAGATTATGGAGAAGTGGAAAAGTAAAAAGGGAGCGGGCCCAGGCCCGCTCCCTTGGAGACCTGTTTCCCTCCGGTCCTACAGCCGCCTGCCACCCGCGTACCTGGGACCCCAGTAACCGTCGTTGATGTTTCTTACCGCCACTCCGTCGCTCGATGTGGCACTGATGAATTCCCCGTTACCGATATAGATGCCGTCGTGGGTAATAGGGCCTTCGGTATTGAAGAAAACCAGGTCGCCGCGCCGGAGTTGGTCTTTGGCCACCGGCACGCCTACGGTGTATTGCTCCCAGGTGTCCCGCGGCAGGTTGATGCCGGCCTCGCGGAAAACATACTGGACGAAACCCGAGCAGTCGAAGCCGGCCGGCGTGGTACCGCCCCAACGGTAGGGCACGCCCTGTAACTTCATGGCGTAGCCGATCGTCCGGCCGAGCGGCCCCAGGCCCCTGGATACTTCCGGGGGAGCGGTGACGGAGGCCGGGGATGCCGTCGCGGCGGGGGGATGGCTTGTCCTCCCGGGGACGCGCAGAACCTGCCCAATCTGCAGATTATTGGAACCTAGATCGTTAACCGACATTAACGCGGCTACCGAGGTACCGTACCTTCCGGCTATGTCCCAGAGGGTGTCGCCGGACTGCACGGTGTAGGCGGTGGTGGGCCCGTGGTAGGAAACAGCGGCCGATGTACCGTGTTCCGGAATGGTCAGGTGCTGGCCGATTTGAAGCAGGGAATCACCGGACAGCCCGTTGGCGGCGATCAGGCTGGAAACCGTCACACCGTAACGGCTGCTGATACTCCACAGGCTGTCGCCGGACCGGACCTGGTAGGCCGAAGCTGACAGGGGATACACCAAAAGAAGGGACGCGCCGAGAGAAGACGCCAAGATCAATGACCTGACACGCCGCAAAGACAGACTCGCTTTCCACACCTGCGAAGTTAGCTGACGGGTTAGGACTGAAAGCTAGCCCTCTACCAAAATATGGTGGTTAACCCCGAAAATTGGTTCCTCCGCTTCCCCGACAGGGGAATTAGGTGTATTATGTATTCTTGCCAATTTTAATTGAGATTCGAGTAGTCTGTCAATTCGTCGAAAAGAGCGCTTGTCAAAATTAGGCCGGTAATGCTTAACCATGCTCGTCCTAGGATCATATGTTTTATGTTTTGGCAGCGGGGCCGGATTCGTCAGCCCCGGGCGAAAGGTAACGGTCACACTTCCGCGCTCCCGCCTACCGGGGACCACGGCAGTGGCGGACCTCCGCCCGATCGGACCGGTAGCAACGGTAGTCGAACCGGGGAAAGATGTTGTTCTTCCCTTCCAGGTAGGCCAGGTGACCCTCGTCGACCCGGTCCTCCCGTATTTCCTGCCGAAGGCGTTGGAAATTCAACAGGTGTTCCTTGGTTCGCCGGACCGCGTAGGGAACCATGGTGCCGGTGCTCATGATGAAGGCCCAGTCGCTGGCCTGGGCCAGGAGGAGTTCCCGCCCGGCCTGGTTCAAGGCCCTCTCCACCGCGCCGGAGGCCCGCGGCCGTTCGTTGGCCATCTCCACCATACGGTCGCCCGCTATGTGCAGGTGGCGGTAAACCCAGTCGTTGGCGGCGCACAACCAGACTTCGTGGTAGCCCTTGTTGCCCCAGCTCGAGGCGCAGGGGGTGGTCATCTGGTTCAAGGGCTGCCGCTCAAGGTAGGCGGCCGGGGTGATAAGTTCGATCTCGGTTTGGTCGCAAACCAGCTTGCGGATCAGGTAATCCAGCCAGCGGGGGCCTTCGAACCACCAGTGGCCGAACAGTTCGGCGTCGTAGGGCGCGGTGAGCAGCACCGGCCGGTCCATGAAGCCGGCCAGCCACCTGACCTGGTGCTGCCGGTTGAAAAGGAAGTTGCCGGCGTGCACGGCGGCCTTTTCCCGGGCCCGGTCCGGCTGGTAGTAGTCCTTGAAGTTGTCCCGGCCGGTGATGCGGTGGTATTTGAACCCGGTGTTGATCCGGAAGCCGTCCGGGTGGATGTACGGCCGGACGTAGTCGTAATCCAGGTCGAAACCGATGTCCCGGTAATACTCCCGGTATTCGTAGTCGCCCGGGTAGCCTTCCCGCATGCTCCAGACCTGCCGGGAAGATTCCGGGTCGCGCCCGAAAGCGGCCACCCCGGAGGGACAGTAGATAGGGGCGAAGACCCCGTAACGGGGCCGGTGGGAGGCGTAAAGCACCCCGTGGGTATCGGTCAGGAAGTATTTCAGGCCGTACTGGCGCAAAATCTCGTCCAGACCCGGGGTGTAGGCGCATTCGGGCAGCCAGATGCCGGGCGGTGTAACGCCGAAGTGCTGCCGGTGGGTCTCCACCGCGGTCTCCACCTGGGCCCGGACCGCTTCGGGGCGCAGCATCATGAAGGGCAGGTAGCCGTGGGTGGCGGCGCAGGTCATGATTTCGAGGCAGCCGGCGTCCTGCAATTCCTTGAAGGGACGGACCAGGTTGCGGTCGTAACGGTAATAGAGGTCGCGGCAGCGGCGCAGACGGCGGCCGTAGAGGAGGGCGGTCGCGTGGCAGGGACCGCCGTAGGTCCGGTGCTCTTCCTTCTCCGCCAGTTCCAAAAGGCCTTCCAGGTGCCGGGCGTAGCGCTCCTGGAGCAGTCCGTCGGTCAGCATGGAGACCAGGGGCGGGGAGAGGGAGACCGTCAAACGGTAGGAAACCCCGTCGGCCGCCAGCTTTTGGAACACCTCCAGGAGGGGGACGTAGGTTTCGGTGACGGCCTCGTAGAGCCAGCGTTCCTCCAGGAAGCTCTCGTGCTCCGGGTGGCGGACGAAGGGAAGGTGGGCGTGCAGGACCAGGGCCAGGTAACCTTTAGGCATCGGTTAATGCTCCTTTCCCGGGAATGACGGTGAACTGACGTTGAGCGGAATTTCGCCGGCCCGGGATGCCATCTCCTCGATGATGAGGGGGGAGCCGGTGCCCAACTGGATCCGCATGGAACGGTACAGGCCTTCGATCCACATCCAGTGTTCGTCCGTGGAGTCGGAAAACCCGGCGCGGGGCGTTTGCACGACGTTGGATCGCAAAAGCGTGACGAAGCGACCGTCGGGAAACATGCGGCCCAGGTCGACCACGAAGGAGTGGTCCGGATCGTTCACGGCTATGTGCCAGTTGTCGGCGTTTTCCTGGAGGCCGATGTCGATGATCCTGAGGGCGTTGCCGCCGTCGAAATCCACGCCGGTGATGTCGTAAACCCGCAGGGTCGGCCTGGTCATCTCCCAGGTCCTGGCTCCGTAGGCGCGCTCAAAATCATCCTGGCGGGTGGCCGAAACCTCCCAGTAAGCGAACAGCCAGGCCGGGTCCCGGGCCAACAGGACCAGGCGTTCCACGCCGTAGCGCTGCGGCAGTTCCCGTTCTACGGGGCCGGGCGGCGGCTCCCGGTTGTAAGGCGGGGGAGGCGCCAGTTCGGCGGCGAACTCTTCCAGGACCTGGCCCGGGACTGCCAAGGGTTCGGTTGCCCGTTCCCGTCCGGAACGTCGGATCCGGCGCAGGAAAAGGATGGCGAAAACGGCGAACAACAGGGCCAGGCCGAAGAACAAAAGGACAGCCAAATCGTCAACCTCCTAGAAAACCTTGTGGCTTGGAGACGGAAGAATCCCGGCAATAATCGGCGGACGCTCGTGGTGTAATCTTTCAGGCGGAACACCGCGCTTATTATTTCCCGCCCGGTAGGGCTTTATAATTCCTAATCGGCCGAAAACAAGGGCATGGAGGAGCTTCCCGGTTGTTCATCGCGGATTCTCTCGATCTTGCTGGTTTTTTGGAATTCCGCCGGGAATCGGGGATCGGAGCCCGGCCACGGTGCACGGGAGTTTCGCCCGCCGGGGAGCGCAAAAGTCGCTTGATCTTTCTCTTCCGGCCCTGTAATATATAGTTAAGCAAAATATTAACCGGCCAGGGATCGACTTCCGCGGGGACAGGCCTGATCCCCTTGACCGCGGATTATCCATGGTATGGGGGCGAACACGGATGAACCGGGAGTGTCTGGTTACCATCTTCGATAAGGCACTGGAGCCGCCCAGGGCGTTGACGGTGAAAGAAGCCGGGAGCGATGGCTTCGCCGTGATACTGACCGACTTTGCAAGCAGGCTGGCGAAAGGCATTGATTTTTACCAGTGCTTGTCGGTGGAAGATCTTCCCCTGGTCGATAGTGTTATTATTGTCAGGGGACAATTGACCAACTATTATAAAGATGTTTCGGGTATTGAACATACCAGGTTCATCAGTGTCGATTCGGAATCCGATGCGCACATTAAGTTGAATGACATATTGTTTGTTTGTAGTAGTAAAGATAGAAAAGAGTATACGGTGTATATGTACCTGGAGGCTCTCAGCGACTGCGTGGTGTTATCTGAAAAGGAAAAATTAATCCTGACCAGGCACCTGGTTGTATGAAACCGGAGGGTTTTCCCAGGCACCTTGATGAGAATACTGCAGAGGGGGAATTGCTGTCAATCACCCCCGACTAAAGTCGGAGGCATGTTGGGCAACCCACAGGCGCCACTTTGGTTTGTTGATTGACCAGGGTAGCGCCGGAGATCCTTCGGGGTCGTTTGTACGGCGGAGCTGATAAGCTTCGTGGGAGGGCGGCGGCCTGTCGACCACGCACCGCGCACGGAAGGATCGCAGACCCACTCCGGGGTGCTTCCACAGCCCCGGACCCTGGAACCCGCATTGCAGACAAACTTGGGGTAAGCCGAAACGGGTGCGGGTTAACCGTTCCGTTGCATTCCCGAGAGGAGAGTTTGGGTGGGCGCACTCAAACCGTCACCGTCATGAGGAAGCGAGGAAACTCGGCGTGCAGAACTGGGTATTTGTATTGGACAAACATCATCAGCCCCTGATGCCGTGCCACCCGGCGCGGGCCAGGGAACTTCTGAGACACGGCAAGGCCGTGGTTCACAAGCTGTACCCTTTCACGATCCGGCTTAAGGGTGAGGTAGTGGCCGCCAATGACCCTTTGCGGCTAAAGATCGACCCCGGGGCCAAAACCACCGGACTGGTCATCATTCGCGAGAGGGACGGCTACATCGTCTGGGCGGCGAATCTCAATCATCGGCAATTCGTAACGATCAATAAAAACGGCAAACCGGTGACGATCATGGACAAACGCGCGTCCCTGCGCCGTGGCCGCCGCAACCGGCATACCCGTTACCGGATCGCCAGATGGAACAACCGCAAGCGCCCGAAAGGCTGGGTTCCGCCCACATTGAGGGCCAGGGCCGACTGCGTAGCCAACTGGGTCAACAAGCTTATGCGTTTGTGTCCGATCACCGCGGTTTCCATTGAGACCGTCCGGTTCGATACTCAGAAACTCCAGAACCCGGAAATTTCCGGAGTTGAATATCAGCAGGGAAACCTGTTCGGCTACGAAGTCAAGGAATACCTGTTGGAGAAATACGGACGCGAATGCCAGTATTGCCACGGCAAGTCGAAAGATCCTGTGTTGGAGATTGATCACGTCATGCCGAAGTCCCGAGGTGGTAGTGACCGCGTAAGTAACCTCACCCTGGCTTGCCACGCCTGCAACCAGGATAAGGACAACCAAACGGCGGAGGAATACGGACATCCCGACGTTCAATCCGACGCCAAGAAGCCGCTCAAAGACGCGGCGACGGTTAATTCGACCCGATGGTACCTTTGGAACCAGGTAAAATCCATCGCTTTAGAAAATAGCTTGGATTTGGAGATGGGCACCGGTGGCCGGACGAAGTATAACCGGATAACCCATGGTCTACCCAAAGCCCATCACATGGATGCCGCTTGCGTGGGGGCCAGCACCCCTGAGTTGCGGAATACCCATATCGTTCCTCTGGAGATTCGGGCGGTGGGTCGTGGCAACCGGAAGATGGCCCGGGTTAACAGCTATGGTTTTCCGAAGGGCCACCGCAGCCGAAAAAAGGTACATTTTGGGTTCCAAACCGGAGATATTGTCAGGGCCGTGGTTCCGATCGGCAAGCATCCCGGCGTTTTTGTAGGCGCTGTGGCCGTTCGGGCAAGCGGTTACTTTGACATCAAGGATGTTCGCGGAAAAATCTTAGCACAAGGTGTTAACCATAAGTACTGTAAGGTATTGCAACATGCTGACGGTTACGCTTATTCTCACGGATAGAGAGGGGGCATGCGGCGCTCCTCCCCTGACTGAAGTCAGAGGTATCCGCGCCGCCGATTTATCATGAAGGTATTGGGGATTAACGGTAGTTCGCGTAAGGACGGTAATACCGCCATAGCCATCAGGGCGGTTTTTAGAGAATTGGAGACCCGCGGCATCGAAACGGAATTGATCCAGTTGGCCGGGAGCCGCTTGTACGGCTGCCGGGGCTGCCGCACCTGCGCCAAAACCCGGGACCGGCAGTGCATAATCAAAGACGATATTCTCAACGACTGCATCGGCAGGATGGCGGAGGCCGACGGTATCATCCTGGGTTCACCGACCTATTTTTCCGATGTCACTTCGGAGATGAAAGCCCTTATCGACCGGGCCGGCCTGGTGTCCCGGGCCAACGGCGACATGCTCAAGTACAAGGCCGGGGCGGCGGTCATGGCTGTGCGGCGCGGCGGGTCCACCCACGCTTTCGATACCATGAACCATTTCCTGCACATGATGCAGATGTTCCTGGTGGGGGCCAGTTACTGGAACATGGTTTACGGCGGGGCGGTCGGCGAAGTCGAAAAGGACGGGGAAGGCATGCTCAACATGAAGGTCCTCGGGGAAAACATGGCCTGGCTGCTCAAGAGGATCAAGGCCTGAAGCGGCCCCGCGGCGGCGGGGTCAACCCCAGTCACGCGGCAAGGACGGCGCCGGGCGTTCATCGTCTCCGCCGCCCTGGGATCGGCCGCCTTTCCGGCCTACCTGTGGATGCTTGTCGCCGTCAGCCCCTGAAGGGCCAGAAAACAGGGATCAGGGCCAGGGATACGGCCATGTTGACCAGGGTCAAAGGGAGCCCGACCCTGAGATAGTCGCCGGGACGGTAACGGCCCGGTCCCATCACCAGCAGGTTCACCTGGTTACCGTAGGGGCTGGCCGGGGAAGCCGAGACGGCAACGGCGACGCCGACCACCAGGGGAGCCGGGTTGAGGTGGGCGGTCACAGCCGCCTGCACGGCCAGGGGAGCCACCAGGACGACCGTCACGGCGTTGGATAAAACCTGGGTCAGGACGGCCGCCAGAAGGTAAACCACCCCCATAAGGAGTACCGGGCTCGCTTCTCCCGCTGTTTTGAGTACGGCATGCGCCACAAGGGAAACCACCCCGGTACGGTCGAGGGCTGATCCCAGGGCCAGCATCCCGGCCACGAGAACCAGA
>JAJYZD010000111.1 GCA_021800315.1 Bacillota bacterium
AACCCGCTTAAATCCGTCCTACTTTTTATCAAAATCCATTTCATGTATGAACAGGATTGTTATGCCAGCCAGCCCGGTCCCGAAACCGCCCCGGCCTGCCCCACCGGAATTTCATTCGTCAGGCCTGCAAATACAACCTTCGACTTTACACCATGATACCACCCTTTCCGCAGAACATCAATACTTTTTACACTTCGTGGCAACCGAATGCGACTTGCGCAAAAAGTATAGCGTCCTATTATTATCACCCAAATTCTTCAGGGAAAACGCATAGGCATTGTTTATGATAAGCAAGTCCACATTATTGCGAATTGTTTCTGATTTGAGTTTAATATCAAAAACAGGATTATTCAGCCATTCGTAATATGTGATGATGTCACGAATGCTTTTGAGGCGGTCGTGTAACTGACGGGTATGTATTATTAATGGGCGCACTATTTCAAGTTCATCATGTCGAAAGGTCAGTGTCATTATTCTTTCGTGATCGCTTCGCTGATTCCCCCTGACGTCCGGTATATCTTTGGTTGCTTTTTGAAAAGCAACTTCTTTAGTCTGATATTTAGCCTGATATAAAAAGGTAAGAATCGCGTGTTTTAGGGCGCTGGTTGTAGTGAGGTAGTTATTCATAGTGATTGTGATGCTCTCGCGGTAATGGTTGCATAATTTTAGGAGCAGGAGGATGTCGGCAGGTGTATATGGACTCCGGCCATCAGCGAGAGCCAGCCATACCCCCAGAATAGTCTGTCTGTTCCCCTTTTTGCATCTGGCAGAATCTAGGGAAACATTCGACGAAGTATGTATGGACCGAGCATCTGTCATCTGCCACTGATTCCAGGTGCGGTCGATGACATCATTGTCAGTCGCTGGCATACGTATCCCTCCTCGGTGATGATACCGGCGTGTCGCCGGCCGGCTGGGCGGACGTTACGAGGGTGCGCTGGGCGCTCGGCAGAAGTAAGTATAATTTCAACTACATACTACACCACAGTATCCCCAATTGCAACAATTTTTTTCTGCGATAAAACCCTCTACAAAATAGATAGAATTCGGTTTGCAGTTGGCCGAGGAAAGGTAGTATAATATATAGTGACATACCTCAGTCTTCCAGGGGAGTGTGACATATGGAAAATAAAGGTCGTAATCCTTTTCAGGATTATAGTTATGTATGGGCTGAAGCAAAAGGTTTATCTGATAGGAAATGGATGATAGCTGACTTGACGGAGGAAGCAGCAAAAGAAGATTCGATCCAATTAGTTGAAGAGATTGTGCTTTGGTTGTCTCGCGTAATCTCGCACTTAGTCTATAACCATCCCATAAAAGAACAAGTTGCGGAACCTGCCTTCAAGAGTCAATTAATAGAGAAAGTCGCCCAAAACATAAATACATTATATGCCTACATTACTTCGGAATACACCAATCCTCCTGATGAGGATAAATGTTACCAAGCTGGTGGATCAAACCTCAGCCTAACCATTATATTGTTTAGTAGTCTTACTCACAATATGGCGTTTGATAGGTTGCATGAGGAATTTGATATCTTAAAAGGCAGTATGCCGCGCCTGGCTTTCGCTATCAAGCTAGCCAGGACAAGGTTGAAACTTGACTTTCAAGTATTGTCAGATAAGAAAAATGACGAAGCCATAACAGTGCAGGAACTAGCAGATCTAGCAGATGTGACTTATATGGCCATTAAGAAACAACTAAATGTAAAAATTAGGGCTCAAAGAAAAGGAAATACATGGGCTATACCAGTTGAAGAAGCGTTGAAATATCTGAAAGAGAGGAAAAGTAAGTCATAAGACTTTACCATATTCGTTGGTATATGTGACAGGAACGAAACCTTACGAAAACTCACAGGCGACCTTGGACCGTAGAAAGTCCTTGGTCGCCTTCCTTTTTTCTTTCCAGCCCAGCATGTCTCCTCGGGCATCCTGTGATCCGCCACATCTTGACAGCCTACGGTCGAGGTGCTATCCTGCGGGGCGGGACAAGCAGGGCTGGAGAAAAAATAAAGGGAGAAGCCCTGTGTTCACAAGACTTCTTCCCTGTTTTACTTTCCGGCCGGAACCTGGTATAATTTGTTCGGTTGCGGGGGATAACCCCGCTGGCTCATCCCTCCTCCGAGGCCGGCCGCAAAGGGGCCGTGGTCGTGAGGCCGTTAAGAGGGGGGTGGTGCCGTGGAATTGCATGTAGCGGTTCCCGTGGCCTTGGCCACATTGAGCGTCTTGGCGCTCTTGATCCGTAAAAAACTGAAATAGCCGCCTTTCGGCGACTACCTCAGCTGCAATCTCCACGACCCGGCTACCTTGCGGCAACTGCGAGAGGTCAGAGTCACCAGCTCTGGCCTCTTCTTCTTATGTTATACCACCCCCTGCGGGAAAATGCAAGAGGCTCAACGGTCCTCATCCCGGTCTTCAGCCCTTCCGAAGATTCGGCCAAACAACCCGGGCCGGCGCTGGGGCGGCCGGGATTCTTTCCGGGTGTTGGTCGGGCCCAACAGGTCATCGTCTTCTTCGAGGTCGGCCAGCATGCGGGCCTTCTCCCGCTCCCAAAATCGCTCTTCGTCCCGGCGGTTAGCGGAGTCCCAGTCATCCAGCATGTTCAGCAGATCGTTCGTGTTCACGTGCTTTTCCCACCTTCCATATCAGCGATCCATGCCGTGCTGTATCTGCCGGCGTTTAACCCGGGCAATTTCTTCTTCGGCTGCCAGCCGTTCGGCCTTGAGTTCTTCTTCCCGAACGGTCCTAAATAACCCTGTGAACATGGCTACAGCCGCCTGCTGGGCAGAGGTGGACTCTCGAAAGGAGACGTAATCGGCGGCGTGCTCGATGGATTTTGCGACCGTGGCCACCAGCCGCTGCTCCTCGATGTCCCGGACCTTGGCGGGGTGGGCCGCCAAGAACCGGTCCACATCGGGGCGCAAGTGCGGGTCGGCCAGAAGCTCCCGGGCCAGGACGCCGGCGGCTTCTTTCCGGGCATCGCCTTTCATACCGGCTATTCGTCGTACCTCCTGGTGGATTCGCCCCGCCAGGTCATCGCTCACGTCGCCCTGGCCCCGGATCGCGGCCAGGGCCACCTGGACAACTTCATCCCGTCGCCCGGCCCGGTCAAGGCGAGCAGCGCCCTGAAGGACCGACTGAGAAAGCCTGTCCCGCAGATCGGCCACGGCGTTGTCAGCTGCTTTTTGGTGGGCCGTCGGGTCATCGCTGTAGTACCCGGCCATCTCGACCGCGATTGCCGCGTACCGGTCCACCAGGGCGCGGTACTCGGGCACCCGGTTGGTCAGCCAGTCAGCTATCTGCCGGGCCTGGTCCTTCGCCTCCGGGGGCATGAATTTCAGGGCCACACGGCCGTCGCTGGGCATCAGGGCCCGGAGGTCATCGAGCTTTCGACCCAGTTCCTCTGCCTGGCTGGTTGAAAGCCTCGGCGGGATTCCGTCAAGACCCCTGCCCCTGGCCACCCGCACGCCGGCGGCCACTTCGCTACGGCCATCACGGACCAGAACATCCCGGGCTGCGCTCTTTTCCCGGGCGAGGCGTTCCCTTTCCGGACGATAGAGGGAAGAGACCCACATCCGCTTGATGTCGCGGATTTCGTCCTGCCGCCACTTCCCCCGTTGCCTCTGCGGGGGGTGCTCCCACACGAGCAAATGGATGTGAGGGTGGCCGTCCTTCCGGTGCATGGCGGCCACCCAACGGAGGCGGTCCTGCGGGATGCCGAGCTTTTCGGCCATGGGGGGGAGGATCACCCGGGCGGCGTCCTCCCATGCCGGCCGGTCGAGCAACGCGCCGCCCATGGCACGGGCATCCGTCTCTGTGACGCTGACAAATGCCCGCCAGACCGGTCCCTGGTGTTCCCGGAGTTCGGCGGCTATGGCCTGGGGGTCGGGGAGGCGGCCGGGGTCCGGACCGATGTACCCGGTGCTCCCCGGCCGTCCGGCCATGTAAGCGGCGTGGACCGCCGCGTCGTCGCGGGGATCTCCGTGCTCGCCGGCCCGGACAAGCTCCTCCTTGGACGGGTTGCCCATGTAGTCAAGGTGGCCGATTGCGCCGCCGCCCTGGGCGTAGAAATGGACTTTTAGTACGAGGGGACGAAGCATGTCGTGTATTCCTCCTTCTTAGGCGAATGGCAGTTCAAAATCATCATCCTGGTCCGGCGGATCCGGAGAGGTCGGAGAGGTACTCCCGGTTGCGTTCTCAGTGCCGCGGAGAGGACTTAATATTTGTTGGGTTCGTGGTAACGGTCTCCTTTTTGGGGCTTAAAATGGTTCCAGATTCGTTCTGCGGCGGTTGTGCCCCGTTCAGCGGTTGCCGCAATGTGGGCCAGGGAACCCTGCAATTCCTCCCGGATAGCGGCCCGGATCATCTCCTGGACCGCAGCCGCACTGTCCACGGTGGCGGCAATACCAAGGGCATGATCCAGGAGTTCGCGGACAGCCTGATTGCGGGATATGCCGTGCTGTTGTGCATATGCGTCCAGTGCCCGGGCTTGCGTGTCGGTTAACAGTATCTCGCGACTGACAGAATATGACTTTGTGATGTTAGGCATTGATGACACTTCCGGTTATTGATTGGCCGATTTGTTGGATTTACTGCGAAGATCTTCGGCTGCCTTCTGACGATACTCACCCAGCAACTTCTGGGCATGATCCTCTGGTAAGGGCAAAGTTCCCCGGGGCGCAGTCAAAAGCGCCAATAGCATAGAGACCACCACTTTTGCATTAAATGCGCCCTGGAAGGCGAATTCGCAGGTGGGGGTCAATTCCTTCTGAACAACGCGACGAACTGCTGCTTCGACGGCACCAATGCCGTCTACGGCCGCTTCCTCGGAGAGCTGGCGGGCCAATATGCGTCGGACGGTTTCCGCTATCGAACTGTTATTGCTGCCGGCACGCTCCTTGATTTGTTGCATCATTTTGGCAGTAATAGGAACCTGCAATACTTCGGGGAATCTGATAGTAGATTGCGGCATCGTGACATACCTCCTAATATACCTCCATGAATTTTCCTAGGAATGACAGGCGATAACGCGAATACTACCTCCTTGTAGGGAGGTAAGACTCGTAAAAGTACTGGGTCTTACAAGTCAACTACGCGGCACTGCCGCGTATGTGTTACTGGGTGCTTCTTATCCTGTTTGCCCCTATCTCCCCATCATCTGCCCCTATCTCCCCATCACCTCTCCTCCTATAAGAAGCAGAACAGCTAAGAAATGACAGGTACTTTTCCACCTCCATTTCCACTTCTTCACCCCCATTTAACCCTCATTTTTGCCAAACACAGGGAGAAGCCTACTATCAAGACTTTTCCACCCCAGGATTTGGTTTTCGCGGTCTATCCACGACTTCTGGGAGAAAACGGGAAACGGTTGGTGAAAATCAACCGTTTCCTCCTCTCGTTTTATTACCGGTCATCCCCACGGTCGGAATCAGCGGCCCGGGTGAGCGGATCGTAGTACCGGGCGGGTTCCTGGGGCTTGTCCCGGCCAGCCTGCGCCACCTTGGAAATCTGTTGCCAATGAGTGGATACGTAACCCACCGGGTTACCCACCCGATGTTCGCCTTCCCGGTCGACGAGCGAGAACAGGTAATGGATTTCCTGATCGTCCTCGACACGGCGGCAGGTGAGGATGGTCGTGCCAATGTGAAATTTCGCCTCCTGGCGGTGAATGCCGTGCTGGTCGGTCCATCCCTTACTGGCGCGGCACCGCATTTGTTCGACGAATGCCGCGGCGTCCCGGATATTGACTCTGTCCCGCTCTGCCAGGGCCTGCACCAGGTCCTGCATCTCCTTCACCAGCTTGTCAGGGTCGCGGGCGGCATTATCGAGATACCAGTTCCAGTATTCGGATACCGCCTGTTCGACGACATCGACAACGGTACCTCCGAGCATTTCGGCCTGGGAATCAATGAGGATCGCCCTGGCCTTGGCAACTGCCACGTGACTTAACTGTTTGGGCATGAGTTCCATTCCTCCGTTCATAATCAAGCTCAAAAGAAAGCCCATCATTACGCACACCACCCCCTCTAAACACAGGGAGAAGCCCGTTTCGAGGCTCCTCCCCGCTTACGACCTGGCGCACATCTTTCGGGGTCCGGGCGGCGGTGGAGGAAACCGTGGTGGCGGTGGAGAAAGCCGCCGGTTCCTCCGGACGGTGGCCGCCGGCAGTTGCTTCACCGGCTGCCGGGCGGGTTGACCGGTGCCGGTGATAGCCTCCAGCACCCGGGGGATGATGCTGCTGATCGGCTCCAGGGTATCCACGCGCATATTTTCCACCTCCGTTTTAGCTGGGCTGGAAAAAAAATATCTGGAATAGCATCATCTTCCAGCCGCCTCCCCTTATTTTTTTCTTTCCAGCCCAGCCTGTTTTGGGGATAGGACAGGCCATGGCCTAAATAGCCATGGCCTGTCCTAGGATATTCCTAGGATATTATTAGGAATATCCTAGAGCGGATTTTATCCACAGGCTTCAGCCCGCGCCCCGCCTGGGTTTGCGGGTTTGGGAACGTTAGCCAAAGTCCCCGGGAACGTTAGCCAAAGTCCCCGGGAACGTTAGCCAAAGTCCCCGGCTATGATATGGCAGCCATGGTGTTACTTGGTTTGTCGCCGCCTAGTAATCTGCACCTGCTGGCCCCCGGACTTTGCATCAGGTGCGGGACCGATTTTCCAGTTCGATAGCGAGTCAATGCTTTCAAGGGCCTGGCGTATCTGAAATCTCCGGCAGCGTACTTCCCCGGGATATGATCCCGGCCCGCCGTAAACATGGCCGGCCAGCGTATCCACACCCACCACTTGGCTTTCCCCCGGCCGGAGCCAGGCCGACAGGTACGTGTGCAGGATACAGGCTACGTCGCTGCCGAGCGCCCGCATCTCCCGGAGGTCGATGCGCCGGTACGGGGCCTCCGGGTCCAAGAGAGCGTGTGCCAAGAGAGGATGTAGCGCCACGGCGATCAGCCCGGTGGCCGCCTCCATGCAGAATGACATTGCGGTACCGGCTGAGATGGCGTCATAGCGTTTCGTCTGAGGGCGTTCCCTCAGAAGTGTGATGAGATCAGCGGCGCCACGTGCCAAGCCGCGATGCAGGAGCCGCCATGTGTTTCCTCCGCCTCCTCCCCCTGACGATAGTCCAATGACTCCAGCCAACTCATGGTAAGAGCAGCGTACCGTCACTGTGTCTTGCTCGGCCGCCTCTCCACGCAGTTGAAGGGCGGAACGAAGGAACGAGCCAGTCTCCGTCCCGGGTTCGGTGGTCAACTGGCGACACTTCCCGCCTCGCATGGCCAGGATCGCCAAATGAAGCCGGAGATCGTCCGCCCCAAACGCCTCATAACAGCGATGTTCGACTACGACACCGCTGTCGTAACGGTAGGTCACCAGTCGGTTGGATCGTGGGCCGGATGGCAGGGGGGTGTAGAGGCCGGGCATTAGTCCCTGCGACGGCTCCATCCGTGCGTGATCGTAACGGCATAGGTCGGTCTCTACCTGACGCTTGCTTGGTGGTTTGCTAACGGCAGTGGCGGACATTGCCATCACTCTCTTTCGAGCAGGTTTGCGGAGGGTTTGACTAGTTTTAGCCGCTTTTCCTCCGGCGGCTGCGACATAACCAGCACGCCGCCCCTCTCACGCCGCAACCAGATGTCATCCGTCGGCGGGCCGTAATTGTTCTTTGCGACAACCAGTCGGACCAGACCGGATTCCTTGTCCGACGCTAAATTGCCTTGCCATCTGATATTGTCGGTGATGGCCGACGAACCACGGATAGCCTGTTGCATGTCGGAGGTATCACTGGTTAGCGCTAGCTTGTTGGCGTGATGAACAAAAAGAACGGCCGCCCCAGTTTCTCGGGAGATGTTCTCCATGACGCCTACCACTGCGCTCATGGCTCCGCTATTGTTCTCCTCCAGGTTGTGAAAGCGGCGTAGCGTGTCGAAAATGACAAGTCTGGCACCGGTGGCCATGGATTTTACCTCGCCCGCGAAGGAAGTTGGACTTAAGTCGCGGTCGATCAGTTTGGAGTCGAGTCCGACCACCGGGTAAAGGTACAGGTGTTCGTAGAGGATATCCCTGGTCGCCGGCGGCAAATACGCGCCCAGGGCGTGAAACCTGTTGTGCAACACGGCCTCCGGGTCCTCGGCCTGGAAGTAGAGCACGGGACCGACATGGCGGATCTGGAATACCCCTCCCGTAATGTCGTGGCCACTTGCGACGGCTATGGCCAGTTCCTGCGCCAATATGGTTTTGCCGTTTCCACCCGGGCCGATGATCGCTCCCACGGTTCAGGTGAGCATCGAGAGAAAAACGTAACTCGGTTCGGGGGGATCTGTCTCTAGGTAATGTCTCAGGTTCACAGGTTGCATTTGCATTTTTGATGCCCCTTTCTACGGTATGTTTGTGTTTGTTTTCGCATATACAAAAACCCGGCGATGTGCCGGAGGTACCTGGACCGACCACTGGCCGGGTAACAGGAAAGCCACCCTGACGGCTGGCCGGTATGTACGGGACCGGGAACCTTACGGCGGCGGGCGATTGCGGGCCTCGGAGCGTACCCCAGTTTTACCCCAACCCGTACCCCAACGCCGGGGAAAAAGCCCTTCCACGGGCTACAAGGAAGGAATAACCAGGAAGGAGAAAGCCGCATATAATGCGGCTTCTAGCATTCCGTTACCGTGGCCTACAACGCTCTACAATGCTTGCACCGGACTCACATTCAAGAGGCCGTGGGTTCGAAACCCTCCGCGCCCACCAGTAAAGACAAGGCTTCCGGGATTCCGGAAGCCTTCTTCATTGCCTCTGTACAGCAAAAGTACAGCAAAACTCATTTTCCGGGTTCCAACCTCGCCGGCTCCCCGGCGGGGTTCTTGTTTCATCCGCCCGTCAGAAGGCCGTTGATCTTGTCGGCCGCGTCTTTCTGGAGTTCGTCGGCAATATGCGCGTAAAATTCCCGCGTCACCTGGTAAGAAGAATGTCCCAGCCGATCCCCGATAACCGCCAGGTCCACACCCATACGTAAAAGCTCCGTTGCGTGGGAGTGCCGCAGGGAGTGGAAGGGTACGTGCCATTGGTCCGTTTCAATCGGACCCCCCGGCCCGTCCATCAAATACCCGTTCCCGCCACGAAACGGCCGCGCCGTTCCTGAATTCTCCCACGCTACAATGGCCTACAATGGCCTACAAGGGGCGATCCGGGGCCGGGTAATGTTTTATACCTGCCCACAGCCCATATCGCCCCGGAAATGCCTGTCTACGTTGCCCCTGCGCCACTTGTACGCCGCTTCCTTGGTGCAGGTCCAGAACCTCCCCCGCTTCGCTTATACCGGGGGCAGCTCACAACGTCCGTCCATTGTTTGCAATCCTCCTGACAGTCCGCGCACAGCTTTGCGGGCGGACGGCTTTCTATTTCAACTGCGGCATCAGCCTCGGCCTGTGCCTCGCTGGCGGCCTCGGCGGCCGCTTCTTGCAACGCCTGGATGTAAGTCGGCAGCTCATCCCAGGGGATTGACAGCCCTTTCTTTGTGGGTATCCAGCTATCCTCGCCGGTTTCCTTGTCCCGGACGGCCTTGTAGACGCGAACATCTAGGAAGTCACGATCCTTGAAAGTGCTCTTTTGAATTCTTACTTCCGAACGGTTGGAACGTGGGATCACCTTGTAGGTTGGTTCAGACACTTCATTTTTCCTCCCCTCAGTGCGGTCACTTACCCGTTGTGTAGTGTCCAGGATTATCCCTTAGCCGCCGCATAATAACGCTAGGTGCGTTCATCTGCGCCGGATAGGTTATTATGCGGACATCACGGTTATAGTCGATGTGTACTCCCATGGCCGCTGATTCTTGTATCGCACCCGCAAGGCCGCCGCATACGTCCTGTATCTCCCCCGTGCCGGGGCAGATTTTCCACTTGCCGCCTCCGACATAGGCAGCCATGGCATATTCGGAATACGGGTTCTCTGCTTCCGCCGGAAATATAAAGATTGTGCCGCCTAATCGGTTCCGTAGGTCAATGGCCTTTTGTTTAATGCTCTCCTTTTCCGTCATGGTTACCGCTCCCTCTCTTGAAGCTCCCGCGCCTTTTGCCGCGCTCGATGGTCGCTCAATCCGTTGGTCACGCTGACAACCTGCGTTGGGGTGCCGATTACCATCTTCTCTAACTGGTCATGGACGGCTAGTTCCAGGTATTTCAGAAACCGTTTTTGTTGGCCTGTCTGCCTGACGTATTCCAGGGCCAGCTTCGCCATATCTCCGTCGTCCAACGCCAGACCGGGGCCTTCACAGAGGATAACGCTAATCCTGGTCCCCATGGGATCATTCCTCCTTTCACGCTTCTGCTTCTTCGTCTTGGCCGGCGGTATGTTCTTCCACCAACCTGGATCATACACAACTTCCCGCCTCTCATTAAACCGCCAATCCATCGCCCGGGTGCCGCCCGGCAGGACATCGCCGATTATGGGACCGTAGGGCCAATGCCCCAGGGCTTTCAGTTCGGCCGCTCCTATGCTCGGGTCCACGTCCTGGGCCTGCTCCGTGGGGGCGGCCAGGGCGCCCATTTGTAGGCCGGCGCGTTCGTCGGACAGGTACGCGGCCTCCATGTCCCAGTCCGTGCCTGAATAAGCGGGGAGCAGGGGCCGGCCTGGTTGTACGGAGGGCGCCAGTGCAGGGTGCAGGTTCGGGACCTGTGCCGGTATCACTCCGTAGCCGCTGGCCTGCTTTAGCGCCGGGCCGTCTGGTGGGGATGGTGGGGGTGTTGATGATGCCACCTGCTTGTTGTACTTGGCCTCAAAGGCTTTCGCAAGGTCCAAGTACCCCATGGGCATTTATCCCCTTTCTTCTCTTACGAATTATACGAATGGCACCTCTCATTTTCGCTCGAAAATTAGTTGACAAGCCTGCGTGTTTCAGGCGGCGGCCTTAACCAGCAGGGTATCAGGCTTTTGCTGAACTTCCGGTTCCGCCGGGTGCCGCGGACCAAACAGTC
>JAJYZD010000112.1 GCA_021800315.1 Bacillota bacterium
AGGCAAAGATCAAGGAGACGGCCCGGCGGCTTCTGGCGGACGGTACCGTCGAACTGGTCCTGGGATACGAGGCCGGCAGCGTGCCGCTCAGGAGCACACCTTGCTTCGCCCGGACGGCTGCGGACGTGGACCGGCTGGTGTGGGACGGTACCTGCGAAAACAACCTGGCCCGGTACCTGGTCAAGCGGCCGGGCAAGACGGCCGTGGTGGCCAAGGGCTGCGACAGCCGGGCCCTGGTGGCGCTCATGCGGGAGAACCGGTTCACCCGCGACCAGGTCTACATCATCGGGGTACCCTGCACCGGCATGATCGACCGGCACAAGGTGGCCGGGATCCTGGCCGGCCGCGAACTGGTGCGGGCCGCGCCAGCCGCCGGCCGGCTCGTCCTGGAAGGGCGGGGCTTTACGGAGAGCGTGGAACTCTCCCAGGTGCGGCACGAGACCTGCGCCACCTGCCGGCATCCCAACCCGGTGCTCTACGACGTGCTGGCCGGGGAGGAAGTACCGGTCAGGGACGCGCCCCGGTATGCGCGGGTGGAAGCGCTGGAGCGGCTTACGGCGGCGGAGCGGGACGCCTGGTTCGCCCGCGAGATGGCCAAGTGCATCCGCTGCTACGCCTGCCGCCAGGCCTGCCCGATGTGCTACTGCACCGAGTGTTTCGCGGACTGCACGCGGCCGGTTTGGACCGGCAAGACGAACGACCCCGGGGACACGCTGCTCTTCCACGCCGGGCGGGCCTATCACCTGGCCGGGCGCTGCGTGGAATGCGGGGCCTGCGACCGGGCCTGTCCCATGGGGGTGGACCAGTTCCTGCTGATCCGGAAGATAAACAAGGATGTCGAGGACCTGTACGGGTACGAGGCGGGGCTGAAAGTCGAAGACACACCGGCCCTGGCCACCTTCAACCCGGACGATCCCCAGGCGTTCCTGGTCGAGTAGAGAGGTGAGGGGTTTGAAGAAGGTCAAGAAGGAAGATTTAGCCGCCTTTCTCGATCGGCTGGCCTCGACCCGCACCGTCTACGCGCCCTGCCGGGACGGGGAAGGCACCGTTGACTTTCAGCGGGTGACCGGGGCGGCCGAAATCGCGGATACGTACGGCAACACCCGGTTGAGCATAAAGCGGCTGTTTTTGCCGCAGACGGAGACCCTGTTTTCCTACCGGAACGGGGAGGACGGGCCGGTGTTCGACGTTCCGGCCCGGCCGGGCCCGGCGGTAGTGTTCGGCCTCCGTCCCTGCGACGCGAAAAGCCTGGGCATGCTGGACGGGGTATTTGCCAACGACCAGTACACCGACCCTTATTTCACGGGCCGGCGGGCCGACACGGTCCTGGTCGGCCTGGGCTGCGTTGAACCCTGCAGCACCTGCTTTTGCACCAGCGTCGGCGGCGGCCCCTTCGATCCGTCCGGGCTGGACGTGCTGCTCAGCGAGGTTCCGGGGGGATACCTGGCGGAGGCCCGTACGGAGGCCGGTGCAAGCCTGCTGGGGGGTGTTCCCCTTCTGGATGCCGGCTCAGACGAACTAGCGGCGGCTGCTGCTGTTAAAGAAGAAGCCACGCGCAAGGCTGACACCCTGCCGCTGGCGGGTTTGAAGGAACGCCTGGACGGAGCCTTCGACCATCCGGTCTGGGCCAAAATTCCCGAGAAATGCCTGGACTGCGGGATCTGCACCTTCCTGTGCCCGACCTGCCACTGCTTCGACGTCTGCGACGAGGGCACCGCGGTCGCGGGCAGCAGGGTGCGCATCTGGGATTCCTGCCTGTTTCCCCTGTATACCCTGCACGCTTCGGGTCACAATCCCCGCCCCACGGGCAGGGAGCGCTACCGGCAGCGGGTGATGCACAAGTTCCGGTACTTCGTGGACCGGCTGGGCTGCACGGCCTGCGTGGGCTGCGGCCGCTGCGTGGTCAACTGTCCGGTCAACCTGGACATCCGCCAGGTGGTCGGGATGATCCGGGATCAAGTGGAAGCGGGCATCCGCCCGTAGGGTGGATCCGGCAAGCCCCCGACTTCAGTCGGGGGTGGTTGAAGTCTTTCCTGTTCTCGAAGCCCCCGGTTTTAACCGGGGGTCGAAGGAAGGAAATGTGGGGGTAGAAACAGTGAACAGGGAAAATCCGTATCTACCGGTGCCCATGCGGCTGGAAAAGAACTTCGTGGAGACATCGGACCGCAATATCCGCACCTTCACCCTGTCGTTTCTGAATCAGGCGGACGAAGAGGCCTTCCGGTACCTGCCGGGGCAGTTCGCCGAGGTGTTTGTGCCCGGCAAGGGCGAGTCGCCGTTCGGCATGGCTTCCTCCCCGACCGAGCCGGGGCGGCTGAAGTTTTCGGTGAACCGCGCGGGCGTGGTCACCACCGCCCTGCACGAACTGACGGAAGGAGCCTCGCTGGGGGTACGGGGGCCTTTGGGCCATCCCTACCCGGTGGAGCCCTTCAAGGGCAAGAACGTGGTCATCATCGGCGGCGGCTTCGCCTTCTCCACCCTGCGGGCCCTGACAGTGTACCTGCTGGACCGGCGGGCGGACTACGGGAACATCACGGTGGTGTACGGCGCCCGGAGCCCGGGCCTGTTGCTCTACAAGGAGGAACTGGCCGGGTGGGCGCAAAGGGACGACCTCAACCTGGTTACCACGGTGGACCGGGGCGAGGAAGGCTGGACGGGGCGGGTGGGCTTCGTGCCCGCGGTGACCAAGGAGGTCGCGCCCCCGCCCGACAACACCTATGCTGTCATCTGCGGCCCGCCGGTCATGATCAAGTTCACCCTGCCGGTCCTGCGGGAGGCGGGCTATCCGGACGAGCGGATCATCATGAACCTGGAGATGCGGATGAAGTGCGGCCTGGGCATGTGCGGGCGGTGCAACATCGGCGAGAAATATGTTTGTAAGGATGGTCCGGTATTCACGTTGGCCGAACTGGGCCGTCTGCCCAACGAGTTTTAGCGACCAAAGGGAGGAGCATGTTCGATGGAAACTATTCAGTCGTCCCAACTGAATCCCGGCTTCCGGGACCGGGTGGCGGGTCTGGTGAAGAACTACGATTTTTCCCAGTGCCTGGCCTGCGGCATGTGCACCGGCGGCTGTCCGTATTCCGATATCCATGAAAACAACGACCCCCGCAAGTTCCTGCGCAAGATCAACCTGGGCATGGAAAAAGAAGTGTTCGAGGACCCGTTCATCTGGTACTGCACCATGTGCGAACGCTGCACGATCGAATGCCCGATGCAGGTGAACATCGCGGTCGTGGTCCGGTCCTTGCGCGGTACCTGGGACAAGGACAAGATACCCGGCTATATGCAGACCATCGCCCGCGAACACATCGAATCGGGCAACCAGATGAACGTCAGCCAGGTGGACTACGAGGAGACCCTGGAGTGGATCCAGGACGAACTGCGGGAGGAACTGGGCGATCCCGACTACACCATACCCCTGGATAAGAAGGGAGCCAAGTACTTCTACGGCTTCAACGCCCGGGACGTCAAGATCTACGCCAACGAGTTGCAGACTACGCTGAAGCTGTTCTACGCGGCCGGCATCGACTACACCATCAGCACCAGGCGTTGGGACGCTACCAACATCGCCCTTTTCACCGGTCAGAACGACGACTTCAACGCCATTTCCCAACCCATTTGGGAAGAATTCGTCAACCTGGGCTGCGAACAGTTCATCGTGACCGAATGCGGCCACGCCTTCCGCTCCATGAAATGGGGCCAGCGCACCTTCTGGAAGGGCGAGATGTTCCCCATCCGCCATATCCTGGAACTGCTCCTGGACTTGGTTAAGGACGGCAGCCTGAAGCTGGATCCGGACGCGGTCACCGAAGTGGTGACCTACCACGATCCCTGCAACACCGCCCGCAAGGAAGGCGTTTGGCAGTCGCCCCGGGAGTTGATCCGGACCTTCGTCAAGAATTTTGTGGACATGAACCCCAACGGCCGCTGGAACTACTGCTGCGGGGCCGGGGGCGGCGGCATGGCCATGCCCGAGTTCAACGAAAAACGGAAAGCCAAGGGCCGGCGCAAGGTGGATCAGGTTTGTGCCACCGGGGCCCAGATCGTCATCGTCCCCTGCCACAACTGCATGGACCAGTTCAACGATCTGAACAAGTGGTATCCCGACACCAAAGGCAAGTCCAAGAACGTGCATATGTGCGCCCTGATGGAACGGGCGCTGATCATGCCGGAGAAGAAATAGCCTGTGGTTCGTCCACCCTTCTCGCCCCTGGGGGGCGTTGCAAGGGGCCAAAATTCGATACCTGCCGCGGAGAGTACGCGCGTGCTTGTCCGCGGGTGGTTGACGACCACTGAAGGAATGGAAGTGATCTTTCTTGAGTTCTGACAAAACCGGTGCGGTAATGGTGGTCGGCGCCGGCATCGCCGGCATCCAGGCCTCGCTCGACCTGGCCGAATCAGGGTACTACGTTTACCTGGTGGAGCGCTCCTCGGCCATCGGCGGCACCATGCCCATGCTGGACAAAACCTTTCCCACCAACGACTGCTCCATGTGCATCCTGTCGCCCAAGCTGGTGGACGCCGGGCGGCACCGTAACATCAAGGTCGTCACCCTGGCCGAAGTGCGGGAGGTCGCGGGCGAAGCGGGTGACTTCAGCGTGACCCTCGGGGTGCAGCCGCGCTACGTCGATCCCGACAAATGCAAGAGCTGCGGCGAGTGCGCCGACGCCTGTCCCCAGGACGTCCCCGACGCCTATAATCAGGGACTTTCCGAACGGAAGGCCGTTTTCAAGCTCTACGCCCAGGCGTTTCCCAACGCCTACACCGTCGACAAGGAGAACTGCCTGGATTGCGGCGCCTGCGTAGACGCCTGCCAGGCCGACGCCATCGACCACGGGATGGAGGGGGAGACCCTCCGGGTCCAGGTGGGTTCAATCATCATGGCCCCGGGCTTTACCGCCTTCGACCCGAAGGCCCTGGAATATTACGGCTACGGGCGGCTGCCCAACGTGGTGACCAGCCTGGAATTCGAGCGCATCCTCTCCGCCTCCGGCCCCTACGCCGGCCACCTCAAACGGCCGTCCGACGGCCGGGAGCCGCAAAAGATCGCCTGGATCCAGTGCGTGGGCTCGCGCAACCGCCGGATCGAGCACGGCTACTGCTCCTCGGTCTGCTGCATGTACGCGGTCAAGGAAGCGGTGATCGCCAAGGAGCACAGCGCGGCCGGACTGGATACCACCATCTTCTTCATGGACATGCGTACCTACGGCAAGGGCTTTGAAAAGTACTACAACCGGGCCAGGGACGAAAACGGCGTCCGCTTCGTCCGCTCCCGTATCTACGAGGTGCGGCCGGGGGCGGAAGACGCCGAACGCCTGTTGATCCGGTACGGCGACGAGCAGGGCGTACTTCGCTACGAGGAGTTCGACATGGTGGTGCTCTCCGTCGGCATGGAACCGGCCGCCGACGCTGTTACCCTGGCGCGGAAGATGGGTCTGCCGCTTAACCAGTACAATTTCCTGGAACCGGCGCCCCTTTCCGGCGTCGCGACCGCGAAGCCCGGCATCTATGTGGCCGGGGCGTTCGCCGGACCGCGCGACATTCCCGAGACCGTGACCCAGGCCTCGGCCGCGGTCGGCGAGTCCGGCCTGCTTTTGGCCGAGGCGCGGGGTACCATGGTCAGCGAGCGGGAGTTTCCCCCGGAGCGGGATGTGGCCGGGGAACAGGCGCGGATCGGGGTCTTCGTTTGTAACTGCGGCATCAACATCGGCAGCGTGGTCAACGTACCCGAAGTGGTGGAATATGCCCGGAAGCTGCCGAACGTGGTGCTGGCCGAAGGCAATCTCTACAGTTGCTCCCAGGACAGCCTGGTGGCCATGGGCGAGGCTATCGCGGCCAACAAACTGAACCGGGTGGTGGTGGCTTCCTGCAGCCCCCGTACCCACCGGCCCCTGTTCCAGGAAACCTTGCGCGAAGCCAACCTCAACCCCGAACTGTTCGAGATGACCAACATCCGGGACCAGTGTTCCTGGGTGCACCAGGCCGAAAAGGTCAAGGCGACGGCCAAGGCCAGGGACCTGGTGCGCATGGCGGTCGCCAAGGCGGCCCTGCGGGAGCCGGTCCGGCGGGTTTCCGTACCGGTTACCAAGGCGGCCCTGGTGGTCGGCGGCGGCGTCGCCGGTCTGACCTCGGCGCTTACCCTGGCCGGGCAGGGCTACCAGGTGCACCTGGTGGAGAAGGAAAACAGCCTGGGCGGCCTGGCCATGCGCTTCTCCGAGGGATTGCGGGGCGAAGACACCGGCTCCTGCCTGCGGGAGATGATCGCCGGGGTGGAGAGCCACCCCCTGATCACGGTTTACACCGGCCGCGAGATCGCCGGTGTCGCCGGCTACGTGGGCAATGTGGTCACCACCCTGACCGACGGCCGTGAAATCCGCCACGGGGTGACCGTGCTCGCCACCGGCGGCGAGGCCTACAGTCCGACGGAGTACCTCTACGGCCGGGACGGTCGTATCCTGACCAACCTGGAACTCGACGAAAAGCTGGCCGAACTGGCCGGCGCGAAGACCTTCGTCTTCATCCAGTGCGTCGGTTCGCGGGAACCGGGACGGCCCTACTGCAGCCGGGTCTGCTGCTCGAACTCGGTCAAGACGGCCCTGAAACTGAAAAAGGAAGATCCGGGCCGGCAGGTGTTTATCCTCTACCGCGACGTACGCACTTATGGTATACTGGAAGAGTTGTACGAAGAGGCCAGAAGGTCCGGGGTCATCTTCGTCCGCTACGACGTAGACGACAAGCCGGTGGTCTCCCTGGAGGACGGCCGCCTCAAGGTCACGGTGACGGAACCCGTCCTGGGCGACCGCCTGGTCATCGACGCCGACATCCTGAGCCTGGCGGCGGCCATCAAGCCGGCCGCCGCCAACACCCGCCTGTCCCAGTTGTTCAAGGTGCCCTTGAACGAGGACGGCTTCTTCCTGGAAGCCCACCTAAAACTGCGGCCGGTCGATTTCGCTTCGGACGGCGTCTTTATGGCCGGCGTGGCCCACGCGCCCAAGAATCTGGAGGAGAACATCGCCCAGGCCAAGGCCGCCGCGGGCAGGGCCTGCACCATCCTGGCCAAGGACCGGCTGGAGTCGCACGGGGTGGTCGCGGTGGTGGATCCGGCCAAATGCGCCGCCTGCCTGACCTGCGTGCGCCTGTGCCCGTACAACGCGCCCCGCATCGCCGATTACGCCGCAACCATCGAGGCGGTGCTGTGCCAGGGCTGCGGTACCTGCGCCGGGGAGTGCCCCAATAAGGCCATAACCCTGCAGAGCTACAACGACAAGACGTTCGTGGCCTCGGTGGATGGCCTCTTCACGGAGGTGTCGTAATGGAGGAGTTTGAACCGAAGATAGTGGCGTTTTGCTGCCATTTCTGCGCCTACTCGGCGGCCGACCTGGCCGGGTCGATGCGGTTGCAGTACGCGCCCAACATCAGGATCGTCGAAATGCCCTGTTCCGGTACGATCGACCACCGGGTCCTGCTCAAGGCCCTGGAGGACGGGGCCGACGGCGTCTTCGTGGCCGGTTGCATGGAGGGTGATTGCCACTTCCTGAAGGGCAATTACCGGGCCAAGCGGCGGGTCAGCCATGTCAAGGACCTGCTCCGGGCAATCGGCCTGGAGCCGGAGCGGCTGGAGATGTACAACCTCTCCGCGGCCATGGGTCCCCGTTTCGCCGAGATAGCCAACGAGATGACGGCCCGCGTCAAGGGACTGGGGCCCAGTCCGTTCCGCAAACAAACGGGAGGTGACGCGTAAATGATTGTAGCCGAGCAAAAACCCCTGGCCGAGATCGCCGGGATGATCGGCGACTGCCGCAAGGTGCTTTTCGCCGGCTGTGCCGGGTGTGTAACGGTCTGTCTTTCCGGAGGGGAGAAAGAGACCGAGGTAATGGCGACCGCCCTGCGCATGAAGAGACAGTTGGAAGGCAACCCCCTGGAGACCGTGACCTATACCGCCACCCGCCAGTGCGACCCCGAATACGTGGATGCCATGGCCGACGTGGTCAAGGGTGTCGACGCGGTGGTATCGCTGGCCTGCGGCGTGGGTCCCCAGTACCTGGCCGCCCGGTACCCCGACCTCTGGGTTATTCCCGCCCAGAACACCACCTTTGCCGGCGGTTCCAAGGAACACGGCGTGTGGGAGGAGTTCTGCGGCCTGTGCGGCCAGTGCGTGCTGCACCTGACCGGGGGCATCTGCCCGGTGATCCGCTGCTCCAAGAGCATCCTGAACGGTCCCTGCGGCGGTTCCCAGTACGGCAAGTGCGAAATCGGCAAGGATGTCGAATGCGCCTGGCACCTGATCTACGAAAGGCTCAAGCGGCTGGACAGGCTTGATCTGATGCGCCAGTACCGCGAGCCCAAGGACTGGTCCAAGGCCCGGGACGGCGGACCGCGCAAAGTCACCAGGGAGGATGTGATGATCGGTTGAAATCCGGCGGTTCAAAGTTGGAACAGATCCTGGAAAACGGCCGGTTCGCGGTAACGGCGGAGATCGGTCCGCCCAAGCACGCCGACGCTGAAAAAGTCGTTCACCACGCGCAACTCCTGAAGGGCTACGTGGACGCCACCAATATCACCGATTGCCAGACGGCGGTCGTGCGCATGTCCAGCATCGGCACCGGGGTGCACGTGCTGGGGGCGGGAGTGGAACCCATCGTGCAGATGACCTGCCGGGACCGCAACCGCATCGCTATCCAGAGCGACCTTTTGGCGGCCTGGTCCCTGGGCATGCGCAACGTGCTGTGCCTGTCGGGCGACCATCAGAAATTCGGCAACCATCCGACGGCCAGGAACGTCTACGACGTGGATTCGATGCAACTGATCCACCTGGTCCGCCGCATGCGGGACGAGAAGCTGTTCTTTTGCGGCGAGGAGATCAAGGGCGCCGAGCCCCGTTTCTTCGTGGGCGCGGTGGCCAACCCGTTCGCCGATCCCTTCGAGTGGCGGGTGGACCGGTTGGAGAAGAAGATCGACGCCGGGGCGGAATTCATCCAGACCCAGTGCATCTACGATATGGAGCGCTTCGAGCGTTTCATGGAGATGGTGCGCGAGCGGGGTCTGGACAAGCGGGCGCACATCCTGGCCGGCGTCACGCCGCTCAAATCCTGGAAGGCGGCCAAGTACCTCCAGACCAGCGTTTCCGGGATGATCGTCCCCGATTCAATCGTGGAACGGCTGAAAGGCGCCGAAGACGGCAAGGCCGAGGGCGTCAACATCTGCATCGAGCAGATCAAGCACATCAAGGAGAAGATACCGGGCGTACACGGTGTGCACATCATGGCCATCGCCTGGGAGGAAGTGGTCCCGGACATCGTCCAGAGAGCCGGACTTTACCCGCGGCCGCAGGCGTAACGTTACCGGAGAGGCCCTTCTTGAAAAAGAGGGGCCTTTTTTTGTCCAAACCCCGGAAAGGTATTGACAACCAGCCGCATTTGTGATATCACTAGGATAATGCTAATAAGGAGATGGGAAAATGCCCGACATGCTGATTCGCGGTGTACCGCAGCATATCCTGGAGAATCTCAAGAAGAGGGCCAAGAAAAACCGGCGCTCCCTCCAGTCGGAGGCCCTCCTGATCATGGAGGAGGCGGCCCGCTACGAAACGGCCACCGGGGCCCAACTGGCCGCGGGCATAAGGCAAAAACTCGCGGGCAGCGGTACCGAGTTCTCCGACAGCGCGGAAATCATCAGGGGGGGGAGGAAGGCATGAGCGTGGTTGTTGACGCCAGTACAGCCGTCAAGTGGTACATACCGGAGATCCTGTCCTCCCAGGCGGTGGAACTCCTGGCCCTGGCCGAGGCCGGCTCGGTGGCCCTCCTGGCGCCGGACATGGTGTTGGCCGAGATAGGGGAGGTCCTGCGGCAGAAGCTCAAGCGCAAAGAGATGGACGGACCGACCGCCCGCTACATTGCCGAGGTGGTGACCGAAACCTTTCCGGCTTCCATCGCCCCCACCCAGGAACTCCTCCCGGCCGCCCTGGAGATAGCGGCCGCTTTCGACCGCCCGCTGGCGGAATGTCTCTACCTGGCCCTGGCCGAACAGTGGGACACCTTCCTGGTCACCGCCGACGAGGAAGTAGCCAGGGTCTACCGCGGCACCTTCATGGACGGACGGGTCAAGTGGCTGGGCGACCGGGAGGTGGTGGCCACCGCCACCCGGAGCGGAGTGGTCAACTGAGATGGCCGTCATCGGTCGTAATCAGCCGTGCCCCTGCGGGAGCGGTGGACGGATATAGAACAGATGGAAGAGGCCTTTAAGGGCAAGGAGTGTCTCTACAACTGGTGCCAGGACTTCGAGGTGGCGCTGGACGAGGCCGGCCGGACCGGTCTGTTCCACCGGATTATGCCAGGGCGGTACGCATCTACCGTCTCGGGCTGGAGAGAAACATTGAGGAAGACCGGGAGGTGTTGCAGGCGCGGCTGAAGGGGATCGGAGCGATCCGTCCGGATCGAAATTGGTGAAGTGGGGAGAAGAGCGGCATGGTGGGCAAAACAGGCCGGAATGACCCGTGTCCGTGCGGGAGCGGGAAGAAGTACAAGAAGTGCTGCCTGGGCCGGGAACCGGCCGTCAAGCCGGTAACGGCGCAAGAATGGGACCTGGACAGAGTCGGCGCTATGTCTACGGAGGAGTTGTTGGCCAAGCTCGGGGAATTCGGCGTAGCCGTCACCGGGGACGAGTTTGTCCGTCAGGCTCCGGATTTTGCCTCGGCGGTGGATTTGGCCGAGGACTGGTACGAAAGATACCCGGTCTACGCGCCGGACCTGGACGAGGATTTCATCTGGATGGCGGCAACGGTCCTCTGGCGGAGGCTGACCCCGGACGTGCCAAGTTCCGAAGAACTGGACGACATGATGCAGCAGGGTTACGAGTTGGCCGGAGAGCAGCGGATGGTCGAAGCCTGCCGGATCTGGCTGGAGGTATGGGAACGGTTGAAA
>JAJYZD010000113.1 GCA_021800315.1 Bacillota bacterium
ATCAAGGAAGTGGCCGCGCGGGTAGGCGGCAGCGGCGGCGGGCGGCCGGAGATGGCCCAAGCCGGCGGGCGCGACCCGGCCCGGCTTCCCGAGGCGCTGGCGCTGGTGTTCGATGCGGTAGGCCGCCTGGGTCCGGCCGGAAAAATGACTTCTTGACCGAACCCGGGCAATCGGCTTTTCCCGGCAGGATAATCCCGGGCCAAGGTGGAATATAGGGCGGGGATATGTGTTTAGGGGTGGGTGCCATGGCAAGGGAAGTTCCCGAGGAAACCATGATGTACAGGGTTGTCGGGGAGGATGCCGAAAAACCCCGGGACGTTCTGGAGGCCGTGTACAAGGCTCTGAAGGAAAGAGGGTACAACCCCATAAACCAGTTGGTGGGCTACCTGCTTTCCGGCGACCCGGCCTACATTACCAGTCATGGCAATGCCCGCGGACTGATTCGCAGGCTGGAGCGGGACGAGCTATTGGAAGAATTGGTCCGGGACTATCTTGAGGATTGAACCGGTTTCGAGGGCAACCTGAATGGAGTACCGCGTACTGGGCAACACCGGGATAAGGGTTTCCCGCCTGGCTTTCGGCAGCCTGACCATCGGGCCGCTGCAGGCCGGATTACCCCTGGCCCGGGGGGCCGGGGTAATCCGTGCGGCTCTGGAGTTGGGCGTCAACTTCATTGATACGGCCGAGCTTTACGGTACCTACCCCTATATCAGGGAAGCCATCCGGGGAAGATCCCGCGACGTGGTCATAGCTTCCAAGTCGTATGCCTATACCAGGCAGGGTATGCGCGAGAGCCTGGATCGGGCCAGGCGTGAACTGGACCGCGACTACGTCGACATCTTCCTGTTGCACGAACAGGAGTCGGGTTTGACCATCCGCGGTCATGCGGCGGCGCTGGACTTCCTCCTGGAAGCCAAACAGGCCGGCCTGGTCCGGGCGGTGGGTCTTTCGACCCACTGGGTGCAGGCCGTAAGGGATGCGGCCTGGTTGGTCGAACTGGACGTTTTGCACCCGCTGTTCAACGCGGCCGGCCTGGGTATCCGGGGCGGCACGGCGGACGACATGCTGGCGGCGGTAAGGGAGGCCTGTGCGGCCGGTAAAGGCGTCTACGCCATGAAGGCCCTTGGCGGCGGCAACCTGAAGTATCCGCCCCGGGACGCTTTTTCCTTCGTCCGCCGGCAGCGCGAGTTCGCCTCCGTGGCGGTGGGGATGCAGAGCGTGGCCGAGGTAAGGGCCAACGTGGCCCTGTTCTCCGACCGGGAGGTTCCGGACGATGTCCTGCGAGAGGTGGAGCGGATTCCCCGCCGGCTGGTCGCCGACGAAGGGTGTACGCTCTGTGGGACGTGTGTCGCATCCTGTCCCCAGAAAGTATTGCGGCTGGGCCCGCGCGGACCGGTTGTGGACGAGGGTGGGTGTCTCCACTGTGGCTATTGCGGGGCGGCCTGCCCCGAATTCCTGTTGCGGATCGTTTGAAAAGGACCGGGAGAGAAAAGATTGCGTGTGATGGGCATAGATATAGGGGAACGGCGCATAGGTGTGGCCGTGAGCGATCCGCTGGGCATAACCGCCCAGGGGGTCGAAGTCATCGACCGCTCGGCCGTAGACCCCCTCGACCGCCTGAAAGAACTGGCCGGGCGGTACCGGCCGGAGAAAGTGGTTTTCGGGCTGCCGCGGCGCACCGACGGATCCCTGGGTGGTGAGGCTGAAAAGGCCACGGCCTTTGCCGGAGAAGTGGCGGGCGCTTTGTCGGTACCGGTGGTTCCCTGGGACGAGCGCTTGACCACCAGGGAAGCGGAGCGGGTCCTCATCGGCGCCGACGTGCGGCGGGCCAAGCGGCGCCTGGTGATTGACAAACTGGCCGCCGTACTCATTTTACAGGGATACCTGGACCGCGGCAGGTAAGGGCCTGGTTTTCTTGACAGAGGTTGTCCTTTAGGATAAAATGGGTTGGACCGTGAGAAGGGATGTGTTAATATATGCCCGGACAGGACGATGTCGTTACATTGGTCGACGAAGATGGTGCCGAGCACGATTTTAACGTAATCGACGTTATCGAAGTTGACGAGTGCGAGTACGTGGTTTTGGAGCCGGCAGGCGAAGAATCCGGGGAAGCCATAATCCTCAAGTTCGTGCAGGACGAGGAGGGCAACGATCTCCTGGTGGACATCGAGGACGACGAGGAATGGGAAAAGGTGGCGGATGCCTGGGGAGAGTTGAACGATTCGGATGAGGACGATGAGGACCTGGAAGACGATGAGTGTGAGGACGACGACGACGAGGACGAGGACGACCTGGACGAGGATGACGAATAGGGTCCGGGACAACTGCGGGGAAACAAGGGGACAGGACGGCCTGTCCTTTTTTTCGGCCCGCCTCCGGTTGTCGAAAACCGGCCGAACGAGTATAATGGACCAAAGTCAGGTTTCCGGAGTAAGGGGAAGGTTGTGAGACCGGCGGTATCGTTCGGGTCGGCCGCCACTCCCGCCCGCAGGACGGCGCTGGGTATTGTTCTGGCCATCTTGCTGGGGCTGGGGTGGGCCGTCCTTTACATTAACGCTCTTTTTGCCCCCAGGGCCCTGGCCGGCCCGGTGTCCCTGAGCATCCCTACCGCCGCGTCGTCGCGGGAGGTGGCCGGGTTGCTTTACCGCCGGGGTCTGATCGCGAGCCCCTGGGTGTTCGATGTGTACGTCCGGGTGCGGCGCGTCGACGAGTCCATCAAGCCCGGGTTCTACAGGTTCGGCACCGGGCTGTCCCTGCCCCGGCTGACCGATACGCTGGTGGCCGGGCCGCCGTCGATCCTGGTAACCATACCGGGCGGCTTAACGGTGGACCAGATCGCTTCCTACCTGGCCGCCAGGGGACTGGTCGACAAGGCCCATTTTTTGCGCGATGCCGCCGACGAGCGGTTCAACTACGGTTTTTTGAAGGGAGTGCCCGCAGGTCCGGGCCGGCTGGAGGGTTTTCTCTATCCCGATTCTTACCTGGTCGCGGACGGACCCAACCAGTCCGATACGATCATCAACATGATGCTGCGGCGTTTTGAGCAGGAAGAAGTCAAGCTGGACTACGCCCCCAAGGCGAAGGCGGAAGGTCTCACCGTGCGGCAGGCCGTTACGGTCGCCTCCATCGTGGAAAGGGAAGCCCAAAAGAACGACCAGCGGGCCGAGGTGGCCGGGGTGATCATGAACCGGCTGAAGCTGAACATGCCCATCCAGAGCGACGCCACGGTCCGGTACGCCTTAGGCACCCATGCCGCCGACCTTCCTCCCGGCGCCTTCAAGGTTGCATCCCCCTACAATACGTATCTCCATGCCGGGTTGCCGCCCGGTCCCATCGCTTCGGCGGGTGAGGCATCCCTCCTGGCCTCCGTGCAACCGGCTCGTACCTCCGACCTGTACTTTCTGGCCAAACCCGACGGGACGCTGGTGTTCTCCTCCACCCTGGCCGGGCAGAACGCCAACAGCAACCGCTACTTAAAGTGATTTCTCCCCGGGGCAAGCCCGCGGGGGTTTCTAAAACCGGTTTATAAAAGGCACCAATCGCCCATACTAGGGAAAATGTGGGAGGTTGGTGTTTTTAGCGTGCGGCGCCGCAAACGTCTTTTTTTTACGGGGGTTCTGGCCGGCATGGCTGGTCTGGCCCTGGTTGGCCGCCTGGCCTGGATCCAGTTGGCCATGGGACCGCAACTGGCCGCCGCCGCGCTGGCGCAGGTCAGCCGCTCCGTGCCGCTGGAGGCGGTACCCCGGGGCGGCATTCTGGACGACAACCTCGTACCCCTTACCGGTGAATACCGGGCGGACCGGCTGGTGGTCTTTCCAGACCTGGTCGCTCATCCCGTCGCGGATGCCGCCGTCCTGGCCCCGCTTCTCAAGGTCGACCCGGAGGTCCTGGCCCGGGACCTGGCGGGTGCGCCCCATGTCCTGACCTACCCGGTGGACCGGTCGGTCAGGCAGGCGGTCGGCGGTCTGAACGATCCGGGTCTCAAAGTGGACAGGGTGACCTACCGGGATGGTCCGGACGCCCTGGCGGTGCACCTGACCGGTTACCTGGGGCCGCCGGAGAATCAAGCCGAGGCCGCCGGGGTCGCGCCGGGAGGGGACCTGGTGGGGCTGTCAGGTCTGGAAAGATATTACAACCAGGACCTGGAAGACGGCACCGCCCGGCGGTACGCCCGGGAATTCATTGATGCCGACGGCCGTCCGCTGGGCGTCGTCGATACCCGGGACGCCGATCCCGGGCGCAGGAACGTGGTGCTGACCATCGACTCCGGAGTGCAGGCAACCGTGGAACGGATCATGGATAAAGACGTCCCCAAAGGGGCGGTGGTGGTGTTGGACGCCGCCACGGGCGACGTCCTGGCGATGGCCAGCCGCCCTACCTTCCAACCGGACCGGGTCGGGGACTATCTCGGTTCGCCGGCCGCGGGCAACGTCTTCGTCAACCGCGCCCTGGCCCTGTATCCGCCCGGTTCGGTGTTCAAGATCGCGGTGGCGGCGGCGGCCCTCAACGAAGGGGTGGCCACCCCTCATACCCTGTTTTTTGACCGGGGGGCGCGGGCCACGCCGGTTCCCGACTGGTACAAGCCGGGCTTCGGCCTCATCGACTTCAATCACGCTTTCGCCGAATCGGTGAACCCGTTCTTCGCCAAGCTGGGCCTGGAATTGGGCGCCGGCAGGTTGATCGGTTACGCCGAGCGGTTCGGCCTGGCCGACCAATCCCCAGCCGGATACCGGGTGCCGGCGGACGCCCGGCAGAACTGGTCCCTGGTGGCCGCCCCGGACAACCTGGTCAACAGCAGTATCGGCCAGGGTCCCGTCCTGGTCAGCCCGCTCCAGGTGGCGGCTATGACGGAGGCGGTCGTCAACAAAGGGGTTTACGTTCAGCCGCGCCTGGTGAAGGCCGTGGTGCGGGACGACGGGCGCGTGGTGGAAACCCCGGCCCGGGTTCCGGCATCACGGGTGATCGGCCTGCCGGCCGACCGGGAACTTCTGGCCATGATGCGCCTGGTTACGACGTCGGGAACGGGCCGGGATGCCGACGTGCCGGGCTGGGGGAGCGCCGGTAAAACCGGCACGGCCCAGACCGGAACCGAGGGTACGCCCGACGACGCCTGGTTCGCCGGATTCGCTCCCTGGCCCAACGCCCGCTATGTGGCGGTAGTTTTGGTCCAGGGGGGTACCGACGGGGGCGTCGACGCGGGGAGCGTTTTCCGGCTCCTGATGGAGAGTCTGCTGAACGGGAAGGAGGGGGCGAAATTGTTGACACAATAGTATAAATATAATAGAATAACAGCAGAAATTTTGTCCGGGGTACCCGGGGCACCCGCCGGAAATGGCCGGGGTTGGTCCCGGCGGGTGGGGGAAAGGCGGAGTGCTTTGAACGTCAAGGGAGCTCAGATAAGGTCGCTGCGCGAGGAACGCGGTTATACCCTGCAGGACCTGGCCCGCAAGGCCAGCCTTTCGCTGTCGTACCTGAGCGAAATTGAACGGGGATCGAAAAGGCCGTCGCTGAAGACGATTGACAAACTGGCCGGAGCCCTGAACGTGGGCAAGAACCAGTTGGTCGACGGCGACATGGTGGAGTTGAGCCTGTCGCTGGGGGATAAGGTCCGCTTGATGCGGACCGAAAAAAACCTTTCCCTGCAGGATCTGGCCCACAAGGCCGGTATTTCGCTCTCCTATCTCAGTGAAATCGAACGCGGAACGGTTTATCCGGCCCTTTCCACCCTCAGGCGGATCGCCGAGGGGCTGGAGGTGCCGGCGTCCACCATCATCGGCCAGGAGGGATCCCTCGGTCACCGGCTGAAGTCACTGCGCGAGGAGTACGGATTGACCCAGGCCCAACTGGCCAACCTGGCCGGCGTTACGGCCGGTTTGATCGGGCAGATCGAACAGGGCAAGGTACAGCCGTCGCTTAAGACTTTGGAGAAGCTGTCCGAAGTCATGGGGGTTTCCACCTGCTACTTCATTATGGAACAAGGCGCGGTGGACCAGTTAGTCAACCTCATGAATCCGGAACTGCGCGAGTTGCTCATGCACTCTAACGTCCAGGCGGTTATGGGTCTCATTGGGAATTTGAGTCAGAAGGAACTTCAGTTTATTCTGAATTTTATCCAAATGTTCAAAAAGGCGGACCTGTCCTAGGGAAATGTTCGGGAATCCAGCCTTGGGAGGCTTGTACGGGGGATTCGCCGGCGTGTAATTTCCGGTTGCCTCGCGCCCGGATGTGTATTATTATTATTACACGGGGTAACCCCGGCGCGGTGTATGTGAGACTGACAGCGTGCGGCTCTCCCGTGGACAAGGCCGGGAAAAGGGCGCCGGAAAGGGTAGGTGGCACTGTGGCGTTACATTTGACCGATGCTAATTTCGAGGAAGAGGTGATAAACGCAAGCCAACCGGTGCTGGTCGACTTCTGGGCACCCTGGTGTGGTCCGTGCCGGAGCATGGGTCCGATCATCGATGATTTGGAGAACGAATTCACCGGCCAGGTGAAGATAGCCAAGGTTAACGTGGATGACAACCATTCGGTGGCGGCCAAGTTCGGGGTCATGAGCATCCCCACTTTGATCTTCTTCAAGAAGGGTGCCGTGGCGGGTCAGGTCGTAGGGTATACGCCCAAGGCGGTCTTGGCCAAGAAATTGGAGAACCTGCTGGAAGATTAAGAGGCCCGAAACGAGAAGCCCCCTGCCACGCAGGGGGCTTCTCGGCTAAAAAAAGACCGGGCGCGGTACCCGGAACAGCCGGGGGCGGATCGCGCCGCCCGGCAGGAGGGGATACGGCTTTTAGACCAATAACTGCTCCAGCCGCTGTTTGTCGAACCCCACTACCACCTGGTCGTCGATGGTGAGCGCCGGCACGGCCATCCGCCCGGTTTGCCGGAACATTTCGTCGCGGGCCACGGTGTCGGCGGCCACGTTCTTCTCGGTATAGCCCACACCCTTGCGTGAAAGGAACTCTTTCACGGTGTTGCACCAGGGTCAGGTCGGGGTGGTGTAGACGATTACCTTGTGCTCGGTCACGATCATTACCTCCTCCAGTTTTGCTCGCGGTATAGTGTTCCCGGCGGGTCGAATATTGAAGCGGGGTGACGGCGGGCCCAGACGGGCTTCACCACATCCACCCTCATCTTCCGGAATGCCCGATACACCTAAAATACCACAAACCGGGCGCCCGGGGAAAGAGGGGCTGACGATACCCGTCTGACCTGGGCCTGATCGGTAAAAGAAAGTACGAGGACGACCTTCCTCACCTGGAGTGGTCCGGACGGAGGATTTCGGGCCCGGGCGCCGGTCAGGGAAGGTCAAAGTTTTGCCGGATCCCCTAAATGCAGCGGGGACCCCGAGGTGAAAGTTCCACGGTGTCCCCGTTGGTCATTTGTTTGGCTGTTTGGCTGAAGGAAGAAAAACCGGGTGAGGGGAAAGCCCTACCCTCTTATTTCCAGGCGATGCACTGGGCCGGGCACATGTCGATGGCTTCCTGGATTTCGTCTTCGGAGGATCCCGCCGGATTGATAACTTCCGCCAGACCGGTTGCGTCGTTGATCTTGAATACTTCCGGACAGACCTCTTCGCAGGACCCACATCCCATGCACTCACCCGAATCGATAACCACTGTCTTAGCCAAACCAAACTCCCCCTCCTCCAAATATGGCCAGGCGGGCTTGATTACTCGCCTGCATCACCCATTATAACAAACGGGCATGGTCTGTCAACTGACCAGCAAACCATAATCAGGAGGTAACGTCCTCCCCGGGGGGCGGGGAGGCTGCGGGTATGGGGCCGGCCGTTCCGATCGTCCTGACAGCGGCTTTTTTTAGCCAAGCGGGCCAACGAGCCTCACCCATCCTTTGCGAAAGCCTTGGACGGGAAGGCCAAAATACACCGGAAAAGGTTGATGGACACGAGTAAAGCAAAGAGAGCTTGCAACTGCAGCCTGGCCGTGCTATATTATTGCTAAGGAATTAGTTGGCATATATGGCCGCCTGAGGAACACATGTTCGGACGGCCCAGGCGGGGTGAAGAGATCTTTCGTTGGTCGACAGGGAGCCCGGAGAGTGGCACCGGGGATGCCGGCCGGCTGTTGGTTCGGGAGCCCGTCCGCCCCGGGGCCGGGCGTACGGCGCTGTCCGGTGCGGTGAATTGGCCGGGTTGTCTTAGGACGGGATGTCAATCATTGTGGAGGTGTTTTCGATGATAGTCGACTTAAACGATCTCAAGAACAATCTGGACAAGTATATACGCTTATCGGCCATGGAAGAAATAATTATCACCCGTGACGGCGTCAAAGTGGCCAGACTCTCCGCGTATGAAGAGGAGAAAGGCCCTGGCGGTGCCGCGGTTATCAGGGAACAGGGTAGTATTTACGAAGTTACGCCGAGGAGGGCTTCGTACGAGGATTTTCTCGAACTGACCGAAACCAGCGAGGAACGGTACGAATATATCGATGGCGAAATTTATCTCCTGTCCTCTCCCAGATCGTATCATCAGGAAACTCTGGGTGAGCTTCATGGGATTTTTTACATCTGGTTTCGCGGGAAAAAGTGCCGGCCGATGCTGGCTCCATACGACATTACTCTTAAACGGAACGCGGATGATATCAATGTGGTCCAACCCGATTTGATGGTTATTTGCGACCTTAAGGAAAAATTAAACGAAAAAGATTACTATATGGGTGTACCGGTGCTGGTAGTGGAAATCATTTCGGAAAGTACCCGCAGCAAGGATTTTATCAAGAAACTCAATCTATATATGTCTACCGGGGTAAAAGAATACTGGATCGTCGATCCGTTAATCAGGGAAGTCCATGTTTATCTGTTGGAAGATGGGGAAATAAGGAAAAGCACAGTCTACAAAGATCATCAGGCTGCTGTTTCTGATCATTTTGCCGGATTGGAAGTAGATTTGGATATGATTTTTCTGTAAACGCTGTTATGGTTGAAAGTATGGGTTATGAAGTTAGGCTTGGTAGTGGAGGTGTTTTCGGTGGTAGTCGACTTAACGGATTTCGAGAAGAATATGGATAAATATATACTCTTATCTAGTAAAGAAGAAGTAATTATTACCAGTGATGGGATAAGGATGGCCAGGCTCTCTGCATATAAAGAGGAGCGACCCACTGACGATACCGGTTGTATCAAGGAACAGGCTAGTGTTTACAACGTTACTCCACGGAGGGCTTCGTACCAGGAGTTTCTCGAACTCATCGAAACCAGCGAGGAAAGGTATGAGTATATCGATGGTCAGATTTATCTCCTGGATTCTCCCGGAACGTATCATCAGGAAACCCTGGGTGAGTTCCATGGGATTTTCTATAACTGGTTTCAGGGAAAAGAGTGCCGGCCAATGTTCGCTCCGTTCGATATTACCCTAAAACGGAGCGCGGATGATATCAGCGTGGTGCAACCCGATTTGATGGTTATTTACGACCTTGCAGAAGAATTGAACGAAAACGATTGCTATATGGGCGTGCCGGCATTGGTAGCTGAAGTCATCTCCGAAAGTACCCGCAGCAAAGATTTAATAAATAAATTCGACCTATATATGTCTAACTGTGGTCAAAGAATACTGGATCGTTGATCCATCAGACAGGAAAGTGTGTGTTTATCGGTTGGAAGATGGTGACATCAGTGAAAATACCAGTTATAAAGATCACGAAACCGCTGCCTCCGGCTATTTCATCGGATTGGAAGTAAGTTTAGACATGATTTTTCCGTAAACGAAAGGGCAGGAAGCTTTCTCGTTCAGGAGTCAGGTTTGATGACAGCCCGGCAGCCACTTTCGTAGCGGGTCCGCCTGGGCAGGCCGGGGAACCGCTGGGGCCGGTAGCGCCGGTTCCGGTCGCCGGCAGTCTCCCCATCCGGGCTGAGACCGATAGTACGGAAGAGACTTGTCAAGTCCGGACCGGTCGGGTAGAATGGGGCTGCAGCCGGGTGTTTTCGCGGATAAGGAGGCAGGCTGTCCTCCCTGGATTTAGCGGTTTTCGATAGCGGATAGGAAGGGAGTGGTGATTAAGCCCATGCGCTTCATTATAGCCGCGCTACTGTCATTTGGGCTGCTGTTGACGGTTCCGGTCGTTCCCGCCCCGGCCGCCGCCCCGGCCGCCGCCCCGGCCGCAACCGTGGTCTTCACCGTGGGCAGCCTGAACTATTCGGTAAACGGCCAGGTTTATGCCATGGACGTGGCCCCGGTCATAGAGGCCGGCCGGAGCTTGATTCCGGTCCGCTTTCTCGCCCAGGCGCTGGGGGCGACTCCGCGGGATGTGGACTGGGACGCCGCCACCGGGACAGTGACCGTCAACCTTGAGGAAAACGGCGGCTGGGGCAGGGACATAGTCCTGAGCCTGGTGGTCGGCAGCAGGACCATGACCGTCATCAACCGGCCGGGCAGCCGCGGGATACAGGCGCAGTTTATTTCCACCCGGAAGGTTCAGATGGATGCCGTTCCGGAGATTGTGGACGGGCGGACCATGGTGCCCGTCCGGTGGGTGGTGCAGGCGCTCGGTTATGCCCTGCGGTGGGACCCCGCCGGGCAGAGCATGGTCATTACCGGTTGACGGCTGGAAAACCCCGGGGCCAAGTCGCCTAAGTCTTCGGCCTGGGTATTCCCATAAATTACATGTTGACTTGTCCATAGCGGTTGTGGTAGTATAACAAATGTCGCCGCGCGGGGCAGGCGCCCAGCGGGTCGCGGCCGGTCCTTGAAAACTGAACAGTGGAACAGCCAGTAAGGATAGGGTCCTTTGAACACATGAGAGCATGGATCGCAAGATCCATCAAGGATATTGATGGAGAGTTTGATCCTGGCTCAGGACTAACGCTGGCGGCGTGCCTAACACATGCAAGTCGAGCGGAGCGAAAGACTTCGGTTTTTCGTCGAGCGGCGGACGGGTGAGTAACGCGTGG
>JAJYZD010000114.1 GCA_021800315.1 Bacillota bacterium
GGGAATATCACGGTGGAGGACTCTGCGGATGGCGGGGGCGACGTGTAAGCGTCCTGCCTTATGCCATTCCGCTAAGACTCCCTCCCTCTGCGTAATTAGTGGCCTATGCTAAGGTTTGCTTACGTTGTTAGGAACGGTTACCTCCTCTCTTCAATTAGTAGTTTTGGCAGAGCGGCGTTTCCAGGTCTTCCGCGACCGACCGGTGGACTCCCATCTTCCAGGTCCGGTACTCCAGGGCGGAGATCATCTTCTGCGCCGCCTCCCGCGGGTCCACCTCGAAGATGAAGTAACCGCCGTAGACGTCCGCGGCGATCTGGGTGACGATGGAGTAGATGACGTCGCTGCCTTCCAGCGGCGGCATCGCGCCCACGTGGGTGGGGGCGCCGAGGGCCACGAACCAACTGCCGATGGCCACCGCCTTGCCGGTCATGGCCTCCGGCGCGGAAGCAACCAGGGGCACCTTGGGGGTATCGACACCCAGTTCGTTGGCCATGTCGGTCATCAGGTCGATGATGCGGCTGTTGTCCACGCAGGACCCCATGTGGAAGATGGCCGGCAGGGGTACTTCCAGATCGGCCCTTTCCTCCAGGCGGGCCAGAAACTTGGCCAGGCCGGGGCCGACCAGGGACCTGGTGTTCTCCGGATCCAGAAGACCGGCCTTGGCGCAGCCCTGCATGGCGCAGCCGGTGCCGATGACGAAGACGTCGTTGGCCAGCATTTCCTTGGCGATGGTGGTGTGGCTGTCGTCCGCAAAGCGCTTGATGTTGTTGCAGCCGCACAGGTGGGCCACGCCCTTGATCTCGCCGGCCAGGATGGCTTCGGTGAGCACGCTGACCGGGTTGGCAGGGTTGATCGCTCCGAAAATCTCGTACAGCGACTCCAGGGAAAAACCGGCCACGGCCCGGTACTTGACCTCCGGGATGTGGATCTTGTTCGGATCTCGCTGCCGGTAGGCCTCGATGGCGATGCGGATGGCCTCCTTGGCGTTGTCCAGGGCCTTTTCGGCCTGGTAGTCGATGTGCAGCGAACCCGGGATTTTCACCGCCGGCGAGGTGGTGATGATCTTGGTGTGGAAGCAGTCGGCCACGCTGCGGATGGAGGGCATGATGCATTGCACGTCCACGATCATGGCGTCGACCACCCCGGTGGCGATGGCCAGTTCGGAAGAGGCGTAGGAGGTGGCGAGAGGAATGCCGCGGCGCATCATCACCTCGTTGCCGGTGCAGCAGATACCGACCAGGTTAATCCCCTTGGCGCCGGCCGCCCTGGCCTCCCCGTCCAGGACGGAAGCCGCGTCGCAGACGATCTCGGAAAGAACCGGGTTGTGCCCGTACAGGGCGATGTTAACTTTGCCCTGGTCCAGCACGCCCAGGTTGGCCTGGGTAAGCACGGGCTGCGGCGTACCGAAGAGGATGTCCGACAGGTCGGTGGCGATGTGCTCGCCGATGAAGTCGGACAGAGCCACCCTGAGGGCGGAGAAAATCAGGTTGACCGGGTCGTCGTCCATGCCCAGGTGGGCCTGGTTGATCAGGTTGGAGATCGAGTTGTAGATGCCGGTGGGCATCACGTTGCAGTCGAGGAACTTCTCCACCCGCCCCTTGGTGGCGAAACTCGCAAGCCAGGTGGAATACCCCTCGCCGTCCAGGCGCTTGAAGTCGGCAAAGGCGGCCTCGGCCAACTCCCTGGCCAGTTGGATGTCGTCCTTGCCCTCGCAGTCGATACCGAGCCTGGTACAGATTCGACGCAGCTTGGCCGCATCCTTGATCGCGTAGTTGGGCGCGTGACCTTCGGCGAACTTGTGCAGGGTCTCGGTGATGTGGTGGCCGTGCTCGGAGTGGGCCGCGGCGCCGGTCAAAAGCATCGTGCCGGTCGAGCGGGCGGCCACGGTCCAGTCGTGAATGCCGCAGGCGCCTCTTGACGCGGGACCTTCCTCCCCTTTGATGCGGCAGGGGCCGACCATGCAGAAGCGGCAGCAGATGCCCTTGTAGCCGAACTGGCACTGCGGCTGCTGGGCCACGAAGCGGTCGAAATAGGTGGTGACTCCCGCCGCCTCGGCCACATCGAGCATTTCCAAGGCCGTCGGGTCGATGGTCCGCTTGATGACCTTGGGATCGACCACCCGCGGCGCCGCCGAAGGACGGCTGGTGTGGGCCCGGTCTCTGAATCTCGGCATTCCCTACGACCTCCCCTTCTCTATACTTTGTATTTGTGGGTACCGACAACAACCGGGATACCGGTCCCGCTTTCGATCAACTCGGCCAGATCAGCGGCCGAGACATAGGGACAGCCTGGCTTGCTCCCGGCCAGGCACTTGCTGAGGTAAATGGCGTCTGGTTGGACTTCGGAGACCTTGGCGGCCATGCCTATGTTCGGGACGATGGTGCGGCCGGGGCACTCGCAACGGACGAAGGCCATGACCTGGGCCGGTTCGGCGAAGTTGCCTTCGCCCAGAGCGGCGGCCTTCAGGCACCGCCATTCGCCGGGGCAGCCGTAACCGGCGTCCATGTACGCACCGCAACCGACGATAAATACTTTTTTCAAATGTTATCCCACTCTTTCAGTTTTGGTTCGGTCAGTTACGAACGATTGATATCCGATCAGATTATCTTCTGGTAAAGGATCCGGTTGTTCTCCGTTCTGGTCTCCAGATTTTTTGCGACCCCGCTTTGCCTCCCGGACGGACGCATGCGGGCCTGCCCCCTTGACCTCTTGATCCCCCAGGCGGATCAGGCTGTACCTTCGCCGAGACTGAATACCGAGCCGGCCGGGGCGAAGCGGAAGACCGGAGCGAACTCGGCGGCCAGCCTGGCCGCAACCGGCAGGCCTGTACAGTGGTTGGCGGCCAAAAAGCACAGGTCCAGCCGGTGGAGAAAGCTGATCGTCTCCTCTTTCTGCCGGTCGTCTACCGGCCCGAGATGGGTGCCGCCGATGATACCGTAAACACGTTCCACGCCCGTAACCTTGCGGGCGTGCCCGACGATATTGACCAGACCGGCATGGGCGCAGCCCAGGATGATCAGCAGTCCATCCGGGGTCACGCAGTAGATGCTCATGTCGTTCTGGAAGGGATCGCGGACTTTGCGACCCCACTCCAGGGCATACAGCCGCTCGTCGCCCTTTTCGAAGTCCGTCTCCCGGGGCACCCTCCCGCTGACCCACAACCCCGGCCTTATTTCCGCCGGGTCCCGGGTAAAAACGAAATCGGCGCCCAGGCTCTCCAGGAGTTCCCGGCGGTACGGCACGCCGATGTAGTGATCCGCCGGCAGGGCCGCATAATGCAGGGAGAAGAGGTCCGCGTGGGCCCAGACCGGCAGCCTGCCCCTGGCCCGCAGGAACGCCGCCAGGCCGCCGGTGTGATCGAAATGGCCATGGCTCAAGACCAGGGCGTCAACGGAGGTCAGATCAACTTCGAGGGCCCGGGCATTGTCCACCAGGTAGCCTTTCGCCCCGGTGTCGAAGAGGATGCGCCAATCGTCCATTTCCACCAGCATGGCCAGGCCCCATTCACCCGGGACGCCGGCCAGCGTCCCCACGGTGTTTTCGCAGAGCACCGTGATTTTGACCCCATGGCCACCCATAAACCATACCCCCACAGAATAACTTTTGGAACCATCTTTCCCGGCCAGGGAGCCTTTTTCTTCCGGCCCTACGGCTTTACATTCGCCAAAGGCGGTCCGGCCCCTAAGGCCGGCCACCCTGTCTCCGCCCTGAACAGGTTCTAGTGGTCGCAGACATTGGCTCCGATAGCCAGGGATCCGGACAGGTAATAACGTACTATATCCTCCGGGCTGCCGGCGGTTGGGTCCGCGCCGGTCACCACCCGCACTCCCTTTTGGTTTAAGAGTTCCTGAGCCCTGGATCCCATGCCGCCGGCTATGACCACGTTGACCCCTTCCTCCGAGAGCAATCGCGGCAGCAGGCCCGGTTCATGGGGCGGGGAATTCAGGGTGGACACGCTCAGAATTTCCTGGGAGCCCTGGTCGACGTCAAACATGTAGAACCGCTCGCAATGCCCGAAATGGGTACACAACTGATCATCGGCAACAGGTACGGCAATCTTCATTTTGATCTTCCTTTCCCTAATTTGTATCCACATGGGTTAGGAGCTTGTTCCAAACCGCCCTGATATCTTTGGCCGCCCTCGCCTCCTCCATGGCCGTCACCGGCACGCCCCGCATCTGGGCCGCGGTCACGGCCAGGTCATAGTGAATCCTGCCCACCAGGGTAATCCCCGCCGACCGGGCCCGCCTTTCGATGGCTTCACCCAGGCCGGGGTTGATGTCGAACTTGTTGACGCACAGATACACCGGAATCTGAAAATGTCCGGCCAGGGCGACCACCCTTTCCAGGTCGTTTTCACCCGCCACGGTAGGTTCGGTGACCACGACCACGGCGTCGGCGCCGGTGACGGACGCGATCACCGGGCAGCCGATCCCGGGCGGGCCGTCAACCAGAAGGTAGCGATACCCCTTTTGTTCAGCGATTTTTTTGGCCTCACTGCGCACCAGGGAAACCAGTTTGCCCGAGTTCTCCGCCGCGATTTCCAGCCGGGCATGCACCATCGGTCCATAGGGCGTAACCGCAGCAAACCACCGCCCGTCGACCACCGGCTCAAAGCGGATCGCCTTTTCCGGGCAGAAATGGCTGCAGACGCCGCATCCTTCACAAGCGACGGGATCCACGGCAAAAGCGGGGGGACGGCCTTCATCCCTGGTGATGGCGCCGAACCGGCAGACCTCATGGCACCGGCCGCAGCCGCTGCACTTGTCCGGCGAAACGGCGGCTTTTTTACCCCCGGTAAAATCCTCGCTTTTTTGAATTTCCGGTTGGAGGACCAGGTGCAGATCCGCCGCGTCCACATCACAGTCGGCCAATACGGATTCTCCGGCCAGCACGGCCAGGGAAGCCACCAGGCTTGTCTTACCGGTACCCCCTTTGCCGCTGACCACAACTATTTCCTTCACCGCCCCGCCTCCTTTAGGACAGAGGTCAGGAGACCGCTGACGCGGTCCCCGAAGCCTGGTACGACGGCAAAGGCCAGCTCGCCCCTGGAATAAGCTTCGGCCACCCGCCGGTCCTCCGGTATCTCCGCCAGGATGCCGACCCCCCGCTCCCGGCAGAAATCCCTAGCCAGGTTGTTTCCCGGCGTGGCTCTGTTCACCACCACAGCGTGGGGGCGAGCCAGTTCTTTGAGCATATCCAGGGCCAGCCCCAGGTCGTGCAGGCCGAAAGGAGTGGGCTCGGTGACCAGCAGCACGAAATCGGCATCCCTGACCGCGGTAATCACCGGACAGGAGGTGCCGGGCGGCGCGTCGACGATGGTCAGGACGCCGCGGCCAGCCGCGGAGCGCACCGCCTTGATCAACGGCGGGCTCATGGCCTCGCCGACATTCAAACGGCCATGCACAAACCCGGTCCCGCCGGACCGGCCTTCCTCCACGACCCCGATTACCCTCCCTTGCTCGACAATGGCCTGTTCCGGACAAACCAGCATACAGCCTCCGCACCCATGGCACATGTTGGCGAAGGTCATCACCTGTCCGGCGATAACGATGATGGCGCTGAACCGGCAGATCTCGCCGCAGCGACCACAAGCGGTACACTTGGCCGGGTCCACCTCCGGCACCGGCACGTACACCAGCTGGCGGCGATCGAGGCGGGGCTTCAGGAAGAGATGTCCGTTCGGCTCCTCGACGTCGCAATCCACATAAGAGACTGCCTGCCCCATCGCCGCGGCCGCCCGGACCAGGTTGGTGGCAACGGTGGTCTTTCCCGTTCCGCCCTTGCCGCTGGCCACGGCCACTATCAGTTGCGCCGTCATTTGTCCGCTCCCCTCCCGGTGCCGCACTCGGGTTTCCCTACCCCAATGATCAACTCCAGTGCCCTTCGACATCCGCTGTTTGCGCCTCTTCCAGCAGTCCTTGTTTAAACTTCGCCACGGCATCACCCACCGAGCCCCCGCCACCCGGGTAAACCTTGATCCCGGCGGCCCTCAGCACGCGGAAGGCTTTGGGACCGCAATGCCCGGTTATCACCGCCGCCACTCCCTGGGTGCTGATATTCCGGGCCGACTGGATGCCGGCTCCCTGCGCGGAATTCAGGTTGATGCCGTTATTGACGGCGCGGCATTCGCCCGTCTCCGTATCCACCACCACAAAGTGACCGCAACGGCCGAACCTGGCGTCGACCATGCTCTCAAGGTCCTGGCCGCAAGCGGAAACAGCTATCTTCACCGGATTCCCTCCTCATCCTTATGCCGCCGTGCCCGGGGAGAGACGCTTGGCGCAGCCTCAAACCGGTTTCCCGTTACCAACGGCATCTAAAAGGTACCTGCACTCACCGGCCCGACTATGTCTGCCCAGGTTTCCCAAGCAGGCCCTCCAGGCCGTGTCTTACTTCCTCCATCATCACCTCAAGCCAATCCCGCAGGTGCTCCCGTCCACCGTCGGTCAATTCGTAAACCCGCCGCGGCGGTCCATTTTCCTTGGTCTCCCAGCGGGAAAAGACCATCCCTCTCGATTCCAGGCGCCGCCGGGTACGGTAGACGGCAGCGCTGTCCATGCCGTTGACGGTCAGGCCAGCCGGTCGGCGTCCTGCGCGATCCGGTAGCCGTACGAGGCGCCGGAGCGCGCCAGGCATAACAGCACGACCGGCTCGGTAAACCGGTGGATGTTGCCCATTTCACCGGTGCATGGCCGCGATCCGTGCCGGGGACAAAACCTGGCCATGGCCTCACCTGCCAATTCTCATATATGCAACTTACACTTATGATAATGGGCCCTCCCCCGGTTGTCAACCCCTACGGGAACCGGCACCATTTGGCGATTCCGGTCCCGCCGTGTACCTTTCCGGCTTCAGACCCAGGAAAGATATTCTTCGGCCGTGACGATGCGGAAGTAGTCGCCGAACAGTCCCCGGCGATAAAGGTTGAGACAGTTCGCGTGATCCTCCGGCGGATAGGCCGCGCAGCAGTCCTCCAGGATCACGGTCTTAAAGCCGTTGCCCAAGGCGTCCAGGGCGGTGAGCAGCACGCAGAAAGGGGTGGCGATGCCGGCCACGGCCACCCGTTCCACGCCGTTGTCCCGTAGCGTGATATCCAGATCGGTCTTGAAGAAGGCGGAGAGACGTCTCTTTTCCAGGACGATGTCCCCGGGCCGCGGTTCCAGTTCGGCGATAACCCCGACGCCGGGAGTTCCCCGCAGGGCGTGCGGCTTCATCTTGCCCCGAAAAATGACGTCGGTCGGGTAAAAACTGTCGTTGGCATATACCACGAGCAGATTCTTATCCCGGGCCGCATCCAGCAAGTGCTGGATGCCGGGAATAATCCTGCCCGCCTCCCCGCTGATCCCGCTGTGCAACGCCGTGTTTACGTTGTCCTTGATCATATCCACTACGATGACGGCATCCCTGGCCATTTCCCCCACTACCTTCCAGAGTTCTTTGGCGGGGACTGCCGCCGGTCCCCGGCGGCAGTCCACCCGGAAATATTCGACGTAACCCCGGGTTACATCCTTCCCCCGGCCACTGAATTGCACGGCCGCTCAAGCCATCCCTTCACGGCTCCGCCCCGAAGGGCGGCCAAGGCACCCGAAAGCCGTCTTTCCCGCTACGGCCCACGCGGACCAGGGTGAAGAACCGCCTGCCTCCGGCCGCAACCGGATCCCGCGGAGCAGGGCGGCCGGTCACACCGCTCCTCGCGCCCACAGCAGGTATACCCGGGAGCGGCAGACATCTTGCGCGCCACGTGGGGGGCCGGAAAAAGACGCCTCACCCCCGGGCTGTGGCCAACAGGGCATTCCCGCGGTGGGACTGAGGCGTCCGCCAGGGTCTGTTCCCATTGGTACCGACACCCCGGACACAGAAAATCATAAGTTACCACGTCAAACGACCCCTTATCCCGGACTTGGTTTCCCGGCCCGCCGGGCTTGATGATACCCCCCCGCATTCCCGGGAATATTGGCCAGATCGGCGAAGCTGCCTACCCGGGGAGTGCCAAAGGCCACTCCCCGGCAAGCATCATGGACCCCGCAGCCTCCCGGCGTTCGATAGCCTGCAACAACCCCCTAAGTGTATCATACAGCTAGAGTGTATATTACAAGCGGTAGACCGTCAAGGCGGTATACCGCCGGGATAAGCCGGATTCTACGGCTTAAGACAACCTGCGCCGTCATATCGCGGCCGCGGCAGATTTGAACCCGGGTTCTTAAACCGTTTCCTTGGAACCCCTCCCCAGTTCCGCCAGTCGCTTTTCGAGCGCCGCAAGCTGGCTTTTCAGCGCATTGGTTTGCTTTACGAGGTATTCCCGCTCCAGCCCGGATTCGTACCCGGTTCGAACCCCGGAATACGTCCCGGGCCACCGGCCAAAACCGCACCGCCCGGCGCAAAAACCGGCGGCCCTGCCCGTCCGGGGACCCATGCCCGCAGGTCCCATCCCGTTGCCACCCGGCATGTTCAATCCTCCCTTGGTTTGTTTGAAACTTGCTGGTTACCGTTCCCCCCACCGCTCCGGCCCGCTCCAGCCCGGCGGCCCTGGTCCATGCCCCGGCCGGGCGTGCGGTCGGCCCCCCCGCCGGATTGATGCCCGCCGCCGCACCCAGTCCGCGCCCGGTCCGACCCGCTGTCGCGGGTGCCCCCCGCGCCTTTCGGCCCGGTACCGTCACAACGTGGCATAAGATTACCCCCTTTCCCCATAGTAATGGGTTATTACCCATAACCATCATAACCCTCTGTTGACCCCATGTCAATCCCCGAAACAACTTTTTTTGAAAACCGTACCCGGCCGCGGTACTAGCCCCGCCAGGGCGGGCCGCCCCGTCCCGGCCCGCGCCGCCCGATATTGCCGGCCCCGCAGGACGGGCAACGCCGGTGCGTCTGCGACCCGGGATCGGCGGGAAAGGGCCACTCGCGACGGCATTCGTGACAAAACCCCCGGCCGACGATATGATAGGCGCCCCCCCGGATGGTGATGGCTTTCCCTTCCACCACGGCCGACGCCAGCTTCAGCCTCGCCGTAGCCAGTATTCTTTGCAGCGAACTCTGGGCAACGCCCATCAGCCCGGCGCATTCCTCCTGTTCCAGCCCCAGGTAATCCTTCAGCCGCACGGCCTCCCACTCGTCCAGGGACAGGTTGACTACTTCCACCCCGGATGCCGGAGCATCCCCGGGCTGGAAACATTGCACCGGCGGCAGAAAGCCGACCATCCGCGGTTTCACCGGCCTGACCATGACGTCCCTCCTGCGTTTCCGTTACGGGTTATCACCCATAACCATCATAAGCACTCCGTGCGGCGAAGTCAATATTCCCGCTGACTTACGGCGTAGAGGGGACAGACGCTCAGGCAGGAGCCGCAGCGGTCGCACTGTTTGAGGGCGGCTGCGGCCGGGAAACCGGTGCCCTCAGTCATGGCTAAAAGATCTTGCCCGGATTGAGGATGCCCTGCGGGTCCAAGGCCTTCTTGATGGCGCGCAGTGTGGCCACGCCCGCTTCGCCCAGGGCAGCGGCGATATAGTCCTTCTTGGTGACACCGATGCCGTGCTCGCCGGAAAGGGTGCCGCCCAGTTGCAGGGCCGCCTGGAAGATCGCGCCGACCGCCTGGTCCACCTTCTGCCTGGCGCCAGGCTGGCTCAAATCCGTGAGAATCGAAGGATGCAGGTTGCCGTCGCCGGCATGGCCGAAGGCCGCTATGACCAGGCCATATTGCCTCCCGATCGCCCGGATGCGCCGGACAATCTCCGGGAAGGCCGCCCGGGGGACGGATATGTCTTCCCCGATCCGGTTCGGGGCCAGGGCGGCCACCGCGGCACTGAGGCCCCGCCGCGTGCTCCATAGTTCTTCCGCCTCTTGCGGACTCGCCGCCACCCGGAAATCGACGACGCCGGCCTCCCGGCACGAAGACAACGCCCGGGCGATCTGGCGCTCCAGGCTCTCCGGGCCATCCCCGTCAAACTCGAAGATCACGGCGGCCTCCACGCCGGAATCAAGCGCCGGTCCCTGGAACCCGGCCACGGCCTCCAGGCAGGTTCGATCCATGATTTCCGCCGCCGCCGGCACCGTCCCGGCCCGGATCGACCGCTCCACCGCCCGGCAGGCGCCCTCCAGGGAAGGGAAAAGTGCCCGCGCCGTCCGGCGCTCCCCGGGCAGGGGTATCAGTTTCAGGAGCGCCTGCGTAACGATGCCGAGCGTGCCTTCCGAACCGACCAACAGCCTGGTCAGGTCGTAGCCGGTGACGTTCTTCACCGCCTTGCCCCCGGTCCGCAGCACCGTGCCGTCGGCCAGCACCATCTCGAGCCCCAGGACGTAGTCCCTGGTCACCCCGTACTTTACCGCCCTGGCCCCCCCGGCGTTTTCGGCGATATTGCCGCCAATGGTGCAATGGGCGGCGCTGGAAGGATCGGGTGGGTACAAGAAACGCCAGCTCACAATGGTCTACGGCGATGTGGACGTACGACGCATTGCCTACCGGCGCCGCGGCGACTTTGCCAATCTCTATCCCGCAGACGCGATCTTAAATCTCCCGAACGAGCAATATTCCTTTGGCTTGCGTTACCTGGCGGCGCAAGAGTCCACCCGCGGCTCTTTTGAAGACGTCGTGGAAGCGATCGAGCGCAACACGGGAGTGCATCTGGGTAAGCGGCAAGTGGAAGAATTGGTCCAACGGGCGGCGGTTGACTTCGAATCGTTTTACGCCAAGTTGCCTCATTCACGGCCCGACCCCAAAGATGTGCTCATCTTATCAATGGATGGCAAGGGCATCAACATGCTACCCAACGCCCTTCGCGACGCCACCGCCAAGGCGGCCCGGTCTACCAAGCCCCCGACCCCGCTATCCAAACCCGACAAAACCAACCATAAACGCATGGCTGAGGTCGGCGTCGTCTACTACGCCACC
>JAJYZD010000115.1 GCA_021800315.1 Bacillota bacterium
GTCAGCTCGCAGATGCGGTGGATGATGTACTGCGGGTGCAGGGTGTCTTCGCTCCGGACGCAGGTCAGGGAATGGGCCCGCTTCAGCTCTTCGATCCGGGCAAGCCAGGCCGGGTTGTCCTTCTTCTTCAAACCGTCGATCAGCGAGCGCATGACCTGCCGGACGTCCCCCACGATGGGCAGGTTCACCCGCACGTTCTTGCCGATCTCGGCCGGGTCCACGTCCACGTGGATCACCGCGGCGTCCGGCGCGAAACCGGCCACGCGGCCGGTCACCCGGTCGTCGAAGCGGGCGCCCAGGGCGATCAGCAGGTCGCACTCGGTCACCGCCAGGTTTGCGGCCCGGGTGCCGTGCAGGCCGAGCATGCCCAGGAACAGGGGATGCCGGCCGGGAAAGCCGGAGAGCCCCATCAGGGTGTTGGTGACCGGGGCGTCGATCAACTCGGCCAGGGTCTGCAACTCAGCCGACGCCTTGGCGCTGACGATGCCGCCGCCGGCGTAGATGACCGGCCGCCCGGCCTCCGCGATCAGGCGCACCGCCTGCTTGATCTGGGCCGGATGGCCCTGGAACGTGGGTTTGTAGCCCCGCAGTTGCACCGGCCCGGGGAAATCGAACTTCATCCGGGCCGTGGACACGTCCTTGGGCAGGTCGATCAGCACCGGGCCCGGCCGGCCCGTGGCGGCGATATAGAAGGCGCTCTTGATTATCCGCGGCAGCAGCGACACGTCCTTGACCAGGTAGTTGTGCTTGGTCACCGGCAGGGTGATCCCGGTTATGTCCACCTCCTGGAAGGCGTCGGTGCCGACCTGGCTGGTGGGGACCTGTCCCGTGATCACCACCACGGGCACCGAGTCCATGTAGGCGTTGGCGATGCCGGTGACCGTGTTGGTAGCACCGGGGCCGCTCGTGACGATGACCACGCCCACCCGCCCGGTGGCCCGGGCGTAGCCGTTGGCCATGTGGACCGCCCCCTGCTCCTGCCGGACCAGGACATGCTTGATCGAGGAGTTGCGCAGTTCGTCGTAGACTGGCAGGATGGCCCCCCCGGGATAGCCGAAGACCACCTCGACGCCCTCCTGCTCCAGGCAGTTGACCAGGGCCCTGGCACCAGTTGTTTCCACGCTGTTCCCCCCTTGCCCGGCTTAGTGTTTTTTCAACCAGGGCATCATCTTGCGCAGGCTCTCGCCCACTTTTTCCATCATATGCTCTTTCTCCCGCCGGGCCACGGCCTGGAACACGGGCCGGCCGGCCTGGTTCTCCAGGATCCAGTTACGGGCGAAGCGGCCGTCCTGGATCTCGGCCAGCACCTTCTTCATTTCCGCCCGGACGGCGTCGTTCACGATGCGCGGCCCGGTCATGTAATCCCCGTACTCGGCCGTGTTGCTGATGGAGTAGCGCATCCAGGAAAGCCCGCCCTCGTTGATCATGTCGACGATGAGCTTCATCTCGTGCAGGCACTCGAAGTAGGCCATCTCGGGGGCGTAGCCCGCCTCCACCAGGGTGTCGAAGCCGGCCTTGATCAGTTCGCTGACGCCGCCGCACAGCACGCACTGCTCGCCGAAGAGATCGGTCTCGGTCTCCTCCTTGAAGGTGGTCTCGAAGACCCCGGCGCGGGTACCCCCGATGCCGCGGGCGTAGGCCAGGCCGATGTCCTTAGCCCGCCCGGTGGCGTCCGCGTGCACCGCGACCAGGCAGGGCACGCCCGCCCCCTCCTCGTACATGCGCCGCACCATGTGGCCCGGGCCCTTGGGCGCCACCATCAGGACATCCACCCCGGCCGGCGGCGTGATCTGCCCGAAGTGAATATTGAAACCGTGGGAGAACATCAGGGCCTTGCCCTCCGTGAGGTGGGCGGCGATCTCCTCCCGGTACAGTCTCGCCTGGATCTCGTCCGGCACCAGGATCTGGATCACCTGGGCCGCGGCCGCGGCCGCGGCGACGCCGGCCACCTCCAGTCCGTCGTCCAGGACCTTTTCCCGGCTCCGGCTGCCCTGGTGCAGCCCGACCACCACGTCCAAGCCGCTGTCCTTGAGATTGCGGGCCTGGGCCCGCCCCTGGCTGCCGTACCCGATAACGGCGATCTTGCGTCCCCGGAGCACCGCGAGGTCGGCGTCCGCATCATAATATACCTTGACCATCAATCCTCTTCTCCCTTCTTGTTCTTGCCATTTCCATCCAGCGAGGTGGTCTTGGCGCCGCGCAACACGGCCACCTTGCCGGTACGAACCAGTTCCTTGATCCCGAACGGGCGCAACGACTCCTCGAGGGCCCGCACCTTGCGTTCGTCCCCGGTGCACTCGATGGTGACGCTCCGGCGTCCCAGGTCGATGATGCGGGCCCTGAAGATATCGGCTATCTGCATGATCTCCGCGCGCTCGGCCGGACCCGCGTTGACCTTGATCAGGACCATTTCCCGGCCCACGTATTCGTCCGAGGTCAGGTCGTTGATCTTGATCACGTCCACCAGCTTGTGCAGTTGCTTTTCCACCTGCTCCAGAGTGAGGTCGTCACCTTCCACCACTATGGTCATCCGGGAAATGGTGGGGTTTTCGGTGGTCCCCACCGCCAGGCTGTCGATGTTGAAGCCGCGCCGCGAAAAAAGCCCGGCCACCCTGGCCAGCACGCCCGGGTTGTTCTCCACCAGGACCGCCAGCGTATGACGCACCGCTCCATTCCCCCTATCCGATCATTTCCTCCAGGGAAGCCCCCGGCGGTACTATGGGTATCACGTTCTCCTCCCCGTCCACCAGGAAATCCATCATCACCGGACCGCTGGTGCGAACCGCATCGATCAGCACATCCGCCACGTCGGCGGCCTTCGATACCCGTACCCCTTTCGCCCCGTAGGCCTCGGCCAGTTTCACGAAGTCCGGGTTGGCCAGTTCGGTGTGGGAGTACCGGCGGTCGTAGAAGAGTTCCTGCCACTGCCGCACCATCCCCAGGAAGCCATTGTTGATGATGGCCACGTTGACCGGCAGGTTGTAGTTGACGGCCGTCATCAGCTCCTGGATGTTCATCTGGATGCTGCCGTCGCCGGCGATGTCGAACACGGTTTCGTCCGGACAGGCCGCCTGGACGCCGATGGCCGCCGGGAGGCCGTAGCCCATGGTGCCCAGGCCCCCGGAGGTGATGAAGGAACGCGGCCGGGTAAAGGGGAAGAACTGGGCGGTCCACATCTGGTTCTGGCCCACCTCGGTGGTAATGCGCCCGCGGCCGCCGGTAACCCGGTAAATCTCCCGGATCACGGTCTGGGGTTTGAGCTTGCCGCCGTTTGCATACTCCAGCGGGTATTCCCGTTTCCACGCCTCTATCTTTTCCTGCCAGGCTCCTTTCACCCGCGCGGAAAGCATGGGCATAAGGCCGGCCAGAACCTTCTTGACATCCCCTACCACCGCCACGTCCACCCGCACGTTCTTGCGGATCTCGGCCGGATCGATATCGATATGCACGATTTTCGCTTCGGGAGCGAAACTTTCCACCTTGCCGGTCACCCGGTCGTCGAAGCGGGCCCCCACGGCGATCAGCAGGTCGCATTCGCAGACGGCGTAGTTGGCGTAACGGGTGCCGTGCATGCCCAGCATGCCCAGGTAGAGGGGATGGTCGGCGGGAAAGCCGCCGATGCCCATCAGGGTGGCGGTAACCGGGGCGCACAACAGTTCGGCCAGGGCCCGCAGTTCCCGGTCGGCCCCGGAGATGATCACGCCGCCGCCGGCGTAGATGACCGGCCGCTCGGCGGCCAGGATCAACCGGGCCGCCGCTCTCAGGTCCTCATCCCGCGGGGAACAAACCGGACGGTACCCGGGCAGGTTCAACACGCCGGGGTCTTCGTATTCCCCCGCGCCCGCCGATACGTCCTTCGGAATATCCACCAGGACCGGTCCCGGCCGGCCGGTGGAGGCGATGTAGAAGGCCTCCTTGATCGTGCGGGCGATGTCCCCCACGTCCCTGACCAGGTAGTTGTGCTTGGTGATGGGCAGGGTGATGCCGGTGATGTCGGCCTCCTGGAAGGAGTCCCGTCCCAAAAGCTTTGTTACCACCTGCCCGGTAATGGCCACCATCGGCACCGAGTCCATGTGGGCATTGGCAATGCCGGTCACCAGGTTGGTGGCCCCCGGACCGGACGTGGCCAGGCACACCCCGGTGCGGCCGCTGGCCCGGGCGTACCCGTCGGCGGCGTGGGCCGCTCCCTGCTCGTGCCGGACCAGGATGTGCCGGATGTCGGCGTCGTAGAGGGCATCGTAGATGGGCAGGACCACTCCGCCGGGATAGCCGAAGATGGTATCCACGCCCTCCTCTTTCAGCGACTTAACCAGTATCTCCGCGCCAGTCACTCTCTTTCCCCCCTGTCTTAGTCCCCGAAGGCGGCCCCCCGGTCGGCCGGCCCGACCAGTTTGGCGTAGCGGGCCAGGTAGCCGGACAACTGACGTTCGGGCGGACGGAAAGCCTTGACCCGCCGCTCTATTTCCTCATCCGCCAGCTGGACGTCGATCCGGCGCTTCACTATGTCGATGACGATGGTATCCCCTTCCCGGACCGCGGCCAGCGGCCCGCCCACCCAGGCTTCCGGACAGACGTGCCCGATGGCCGCCCCGCGGGTGGCGCCGGAAAACCGCCCGTCGGTGATCAGTGCCACGTCGTGGTCCAGTCCCAGCCCGGCCAGGGTGGCCGTGGGGCTGAGCATCTCGCGCATGCCGGGGCCGCCTTTCGGACCCTCGAAGCGGATCACCACCACGTCGCCCCTGTTGATCCCGCCGCCGGATATGGCCGCGTAGGCCTCTTCCTCGGAATCGAATACCCGGGCCGGACCCCGGTGGTACAGCATGTCGGGAGCCACAGCCGATTTCTTGACCACCGCCCCGCCGGGAGCCAGGTTGCCCCTCAGGACGGCGATGCCCCCGGTCGGACTGTGCGGTTCGCTCACCGGGCGGATGACCTCGGACAGCCTGACCCGGCAGTGTTCTATGTTCTCCCCGACCGTGCGGCCGGTGACGGTGATCAGACCGGTGTCCACCAGCCCCTTGTCGGCCAGTTCGCGCATGACCGCACCGACGCCGCCGGCCTCGTTGAGGTCTTCCATGAAGAAGGGGCCGGCCGGGTTGAGCTTGCACAGGTTGGGGGTGCGCTCGCTCACCTGGTTGAACAGGTCCAGGTCGATGGTCACCCCGGCCTCCCTGGCGATGGCCGGCAGGTGCAGCACGGTGTTGGTGGAGCAGCCCAGTGCCATGTCCACGGCCAGGCCGTTCAAAAAGGCCGGCCGGGTCATGATGTCGCGGGGCCGCAGGTTGTTTTCCACCGCCCGTACGGCCATGAGCCCGGCCTCCTTGGCCAGCCGGCGCCGGGCGGCCATTACGGCCGGAACCGTACCGTTGCCCGGGGGAGCCATGCCTAAAGCCTCGGCCAGGCAGTTCATGGAGTTGGCCGTAAACATGCCGGCGCAGGAGCCGCAGCCGGGACAGGCACTCTCCTCCAGCCGGCCCAGGTCCTCCTCGCTCATCCGGCCGGCCTGGCAGGCGCCCACCCCTTCGAAGACGGCGGTCAGTGCCACCTTTTGGCCGTCGAACCGGCCGGCCAGCATGGGCCCGCCGCTCACCATCACGGAGGGGATGTTCAGCCGGGCGGCGGCCATGAGCATGCCCGGGATGATCTTGTCGCAGTTGGTCACTAAAACCAGGCCGTCGAACGGATGGGCCCGGGCCATGACCTCCACCGAATCGGCGATCAGTTCCCGGCTGGCCAGGGAATACTTCATCCCCAGGTGGTTCATGGCGATGCCGTCGCAGACGCCGATCCCCCCGAATTCCACCGGGGTGCCACCGGCTATGCGGATGCCGTCCTTCACCGCCGCGGTGATGTCATTAAGATGCTGGTGCCCGGGTATGATCTCGCTTTTGGCGTTGGCCACCCCGATAATGGGGCGCGCAAGCTCCGCGTCCAGAAAACCCAGGGCTTTGAAGAGGGACCGGTGCGGGGCCCGGGACGGTCCTTTTTTCATCTCGTCGCTCAGCATGATACCAATATCTCCTCCTGTCTCCCCCGAAGCATCCTCCCTAACCGATCGGGTATCCCTCGGCCCGGGTCAGGTCGCGGTAACGGGCCATGAGGTCCCTGGTCACCGGGCCCGGCCGTCCGTCCCCGATGGTGCGGCCGTCCACCTTAACCACCGGGATCAGTTCGGCCGCCGTACCCGTCAGGAAGCACTCGTCGGCGATGAATATGTCGTGGCGCGTAAAGAGGCTTTCCGAAACGGCCAGCCCCTTTCGGGCCGCCAACTCCATTACGGTGTCGCGGGTGATGCCGTCCAGGATGCCGATGGAGGCCGGCGGCGTGTAAAGGACGCCCTTTTTAACGATGAAGATGTTGTCCCCGGTGGCTTCGGCCACGTAACCGTCCGCATTCAGCATGACCGCCTCGGCCACCCCGGCCAGGCCGGCTTCGATCTTGGCCAGGACGTTGTTCAAGTAGTTCAGCGACTTGATCCGGGGGTTCACGGCCTCGGGAACATTGCGCCGCGTCGGTACCGTCACGATGGCCATGCCCTTATCGTAGAGTTCCGCCGGGTAGAGCTGGATGGTGGCGGCGATGCAGAACACGGTGGCCTTGGGACATTTCCCGGGGTCCAGCCCCAAATCGCCGCGGCCGCGGGTGGCCACCAGCCTGATGTAACCGTCCCTGATACCGTTGGCCCGGCAGGTATCCACCACAACCCGGATCATCTCCTCGCGGCTCAAGCCGGGGGCGAGCAGGATGGAATGCGCCGACTGGTAGAAGCGGTCGATGTGTTCGGCCAGTTTGAAGACGCGTCCCGCGTAAGCCCTGATCCCCTCGAAGACGCCGTCCCCGTACAGCAGGCCGTGGTCGAAGACCGAAACGACCGCTTCCTCCTCCGGCACCAGGGAACCGTCGAGATAGATGACAAGTCCCATGTGTTTCTCCCCCTTCCCGATTTACCCGTAAAACAAATAAAACCTCTCCCCCGGCAGCATGTTCCAACTGCCAGGGACGAGAGGCTTAAAACACCTTCCGCGGTACCACCCTGCTTCTTCACCAGGAAGCGCCTTCGTGTCAGGAACAGACACTTATTTGATAACGGGTTAAACACCCGGACCGGTCTACTGGGATTGATCCGTTCGACCAGCCGACTCCGGGGCGATCCGTTTCACCCGCCCTCCGCGCGCCGGCTTTCACCTGACCCGGCTCTCTAAGGCGTTTCGGGCGGGGTCGCTCCCCTTCATAGTCGCTGGATATATGGTTAATCCAAAGTATATAGACCGTGGTTGCCCTTGTCAAGGACTTTTGCGCTATAAACCTAGGCTTCCCGCAACTCCCTCGCGCTTTGCGGCATTTCCAGGCTCCGGTCGATGAAGGCCTGGTGCCAAAGTTCCAGCATGACCAGGGCGAAGACCTGCCGGCCGAAAGAGCGGCGCCCGGTGGCCGCCCGCGAAAGCAACAGGTCCAGGCCGCGCCGGCTGTAATATCCCCTCTCCAGCGCCCGCCGCCCGGTGAGCAGCCCGGCCGCGTAGCGGTAAAAGGGACCGGCCATCAGATCCGTGATGGGAACGGGAAAGCCGATCTTGCGCCGGTTGGCGAAACGCTCCGGCATGAGCCGGGCGGCGGCCTGCCGCAAAACGTACTTGTTCACGTCCGCCTTTATCTTGAAACCGGGCGGACAGGCGAAAGCGAATTCCACCAGCCGGTGGTCCAGGTAGGGAACCCTCAGTTCCAGGGCATGGGCCATACCCACCTTGTCCACTTTCAGGAGGACGTCGTCGGGCAGCCAGAGCATGATGTCCAGGTACAGCATCTGGTCGAGGCTGGAAAGACGGGCCACCCGGCCGGCCAACTCCCCGGTCAGACGGCGGGCGTCCGAAAGGTCAAGCCTTCCCGCCAGGTCCGGATCCAAAAGGAGCAGCTTTTCCCGGTCGTCGAAGAGTTGGCCGGCGCAAAAATAGCTTTCCCCCACCGGGCCGGTGACCCGATCGAGAAAGTTCTTGCCCCGCACTCCGTCCGGCCACATCTGGCCCAGGGGTGCCAGGATCCGCCGGCGTAAGGCGCCCGGCAGGGTCTGAAAGTAGTCGGCCGGACGGCTGGCCCGGTAGAGGTCGTAGCCGGCGAACAGTTCGTCGGCGCCTTCCCCCAGGAGCGCCACCGTCACCCGCCGCCGGGCCTCCCGGGCCAGAAAAAACAGGGGGATGGCCGTGGGGTCGCCCAACGGTTCGTCCAGGTGCCAGGCCAACCGTGGCAACACCCCGGTGATCCCGTCGACGGGGATCCTCACCTCGTGGTGGTCGGTGCCGAAGTGACGGGCCACCTCGGCCGCCTCCGCGAATTCCCCGTAGTTGCAGTCCGCCCCCTTCATCCGGCTGGCGAACCCGGTGGCGAAGGTGGTCAGGGGCCGGTCCGAAAGCCCCGCGGCCGCGGCCACTATGGCGCCGGAGTCCAGGCCCCCGCTCAGGAAACAACCCACGGGCACCTCGCTGACCAGGTGGCTGGCCACGCATTCCCGCAAGAGATTAAGCAGCGTGCCGGCGTACTCCTCCCCGTCCATCCCGGCCGGCACCGACGTGTCCTCCAGGCGCCAGTACCGCCGCATCCGGCTCATGCCCCCCGCGTAGTGGTAGGTAAGGGAGTGTCCGGGCAGGAGCTTGAGGACATGGGCGAACATGGTCTGGGGACCGGGCACGAAGCGAAAGCTCAGGTAACGGGACAGCGCCAGGTCGTTGACCTGGCCGGGCAAACCCGGCAGGAGGGCCTTGATCTCGGAGGCGAACCGCGGTTGGCCGCCGTACAGGGTGTAATAGAGGGGCTTGATGCCCAGGCGGTCCCGGGCCAGAAAAAGTTTCCTGGCCACCCGGTCCCAAATGGCGAAAGCGAACATGCCCCGCATGTGGAGTGGGGCGTCTTCCCCGTATTCTTCGTAGAGGTGGAGGATGGCTTCGCTGTCGCAGGAAGTGCGAAACCGGTGGCCGGCCTGCTCCAACGCCCGGCGCAGTTCGGGTAAGTTGTACAGTTCACCGTTGTATACCAGGACCAGACTCTCGTCCTCGTTGTACATGGGCTGGCGCCCGGAAGCGCGGTCGATGACCGCCAGGCGCCGGTAGCCGAGCCCTACGGCGTGGTCGGCAAAATAGCCGCGGTCGTCCGGCCCCCGGTGGGCCATGAGGCCGGTCATCTCCTTCAACCAGGACGCCTTCTGCTCCGGCCCGGCCGCCGGCGCGATAAACCCGCAGATCCCGCACATAGGTTTTTCCTCCCGCCAAGAAAAGTTGCCCAACGGACCTTGTCCTTCAGGCTCCGGTTTTGCCGAAACCACCTCATCTTTTCCTTGGGACACCATTGTGACCAAACCGGCTGTTCCGGCGGCCGTTCCGCCTTCTCCACGACAGTCCCCGCACTCGCGGCAACCCCCGGCGATCCCCCCGCCAAGCGCCGGATCGCCGTTGCATACTTCTTCTCTATCGTACCCAATAAATCCTGTAAACAAACCCACAAATTTCTAAATGATGGAGATAGACTTTCCGCCCTTCGCCTATCCCCCGGATCACCCGATTCCCGACGAACGGGAGACTTCGGGGAATGGCGCCGGTAGGAAAGTCCGTGATCTTGTTGGAGAGAGCTAGGGAAAGGTTGAGCAGAAGTAAATATGGAAGGTTAGCCCTGGATGATCGGCCGGAAAGGCAGACCGCTAGTTACTACCCAACCCCGGTTTAACGCCGGCGGTAACGAGTCTTCTTCAGGAGAGAACTGCCACCAGTTCCCCTGGTTTGGCGATCAAAGTCTTCGCTCCGGTTACCTCGAGTTCTTCGGCGGTCCGGAACCCCCAGAGAACCCCCACCGGGTACATGCCGGCGACAACCGCCGTCCGCATGTCGATTCCGGTATCGCCCAGGTACAGGAATTCCTCCGGCGGCAGCGAAAGCCGTCCGGCGATCTCCAAGGCGGCTTTCGGATCAGGTTTGGGCGGAACAGACGGCCTGGCCCCCAGGACGGGGTTGAACGGCCAGCGCGGCAGGAGTGCGGTGACCATGGTTTTGGTGAACTCGTCCGGTTTGTTGGAAAGCACGGCCAGTTTTATGTCCCGGGCCGCCAGGTCGTCCAGCAGTTCCGGTACTCCCGCGTAAGGACGCGAATTCCTCCGCCAGTTCGCTGCGTATTCCTCACGCATGGCCGCCAAACAAAGGGCGACCGTTTCCGCATCCGCTTTGTTTTCGGGCAGAACACGGCGCACCAGTATCTCCATCCCCTCGCCCACGAAGTTCTTATAGGCTTCGATGGTGTGGACCGGGAAACCGTACCGCCCCAGCACCGTGTTCATCGATTCGGCGATATCCTGGATCGTGTCCAAGAGGGTCCCGTCCAGGTCGAATAGTATCGCTTTGTATAGCACGCGTCGTCCCATCTCCTTGGTAGAACAATTACTTCATCTTATTCGCCGTCAATGGAAGCCAATAGATATTTTTTAACATGACCGCCGGGAAGTCCCCTCCGTTTTACGGAGGGGATGTAAGGCGGAAAACTACTCTTGTATCCATGTTTGGCTACTGCTCTTCTGAAGAATGGTCAAACTGTCCGGCTTGTAAAAGCTGAAATTGGTCTTACGTCCTTCACGCTTTTTTGCAAAATCCACCCGAATCATACAATTACTCATCAACGACGTCACGATACCAATATCACCCTTCTTGGTTCGTACTAAATCGTATCGCTCGATCACCCGATGCCGGGCAGGCCATGCACCGTCGTGCTTCCATTGAGCAATCCGTTGATTTTTCACCAGTGCCGGCCCTTCTTCGGTTAACAATATGGTCCGGTT
>JAJYZD010000116.1 GCA_021800315.1 Bacillota bacterium
AACCTGCCCGGCGTGTTTGACGGGGCGCTGCCGGTGGTCCGGTATTTCTTTAAGATGCTGGAGATACAACCGGCCGGCTTTTACGGGTACCGCAACCTGGAGGGCAAGGGGGACGCGGCGGGAAACGCCCAGGCCATGGCCGAAGCCTTTCTGGCCGGCGTAAGGCTGGCCGGTGAATAATTCCGTGCTGCAACCCGCCGACTAACGGCCTCCCCGCCGGGGAGGCTTTCCCCTGGTGGCCTGGTAAAGGCGCCGCCACAAGGAGGAAGGTACGCACTCCCGCAGCCGGATCTCCCGGTAGCCCCAGCGCCCGGTGAAGGCGCCGGAGCGAAAGTCCGCGGGATCAACCCCGGCGGGAACAGAGCCTCCGGCCAGCCACAACCGTGCCAGCTCGTCTTCCCCGGCGTTGGTTACGGCTCCCCGGAGTTCGTCGGCCCGGCGGGAAACGGGACAGCAGATGAAGGTACGGCAGACGAAGGGGCGGGCGTGGTAGACGCGGCAGAGGCCGGTTTCGGGATTGAGGAAGATGCAGCGTCCGGCGGGAGTCCGCTTGAGTACGATGTCGACCGAGGGGCCGGCGCGGCTGACGTCGGCTACCTGGGGCAGGAGGTCCAGCGAGGTAACGCGGGCCAGTTGGCGGTAGTCGACCGAGGTCAGGGGGATGCGTTCGGCGCAGCAGGCGGTGCAGCCATTACAACCCCGGCCGGCGGGGAGCGCGGCCGGTTTGCGGGTGCGGGTAAGGGGCAACAGGCGCAAGGCCGCCTCGAGGGCGGCGAGGTAGTCGGCAACCGTGGCGTCTGCGTCGAGGACGGCCAGATCGTAGCCGGCCGAACCTCCCTTGCGCATGGGGAGGATCACGACCGCCTCGGGTCGCTCAGCGGATTTCAAACGACGCCGGACCTTCCACGTATTCCTCCCACGCCACCGCGACCTGCTCTACGCGGGCCCGGGGCGGGCCCTGGCGGCACCAGGCGATCAGCGCCTCCACGGCCGGACGGTCTCCCTGGGCCACCATCTCCACGCTTCCGTCGGGGCGGTTTCGCACCCAGCCCGAGACTCCCCGGACCTGGGCCTCGTCCCTGGTGAAGACGCGGAAACAGACGCCCTGGACTTTGCCCCTGACGATAACGTGGGCGCGGACCGGCATCACCTTCGTCTCCTCTTTTCCGGTACAGGTCCGGATAACGTCCCTGGTAGCATCGGTCAAAGGAAGGTCGTCGACTTGCGCCAGGTCGATCCATGCGGCCGCGGTTACTTCTCCGGAAGGCGAGGGTTCACCCTCTAGGTAGACGCCCCGGCAGACCGCGAGGACGAAGTGGAAGCGCATACGCTCCCCGTCCGGAACCAAAAGATCGACCACGGTCAGCACTTCCCGGGCCGCCGTCCTTATGCCGCATTCCTCGAACACTTCCCTGACGGCTGCTTCCGCTACCGTCTCCCCCAGTTCCACCTTGCCGCCCGGCAGGGCCCAGAACCCCGGAGAGGGAGGGAAACGGCGCCTGACCAGCAGCACCCGGCCCCGCCGCACAACCAGCATGGAGGCCGCCGCCACAGGGCGTTCCGGATATTCCACGGTTCTCCCTCCCGTTCAGTTCAGTTCCCGGCGTTCACCGGTGACCTGGTAGATGACCGCTTCGCCCACATTGGTGGCGTGGTCGGCAATCCTCTCCAGGTAGCGGATTACGTAGAGAAGGTGGGCGCCAGACGGCACGAAGGCAGGGTTTTCCTCCATTGATTTGGTGAGGGCCCGGAAAAGGTGGTCGAAGATGTAGTCGACCTGGTCATCCAGGGCGCACATGGCGCGGGCCTTTTCCACATTCCCCTCCACGTAGGAGTCGAGCCCCTCTTTCAGCATGCGCTGGGCGAGCCTGCCCATGCGGAGGATTTCAGCCATATCCGAGCCGCAACAAGGTTCGCCGACCATGCACATGGTGGCCTGGGCGATGTCGACCGCGTAGTCGGACATCCGTTCCAGGTCCATCAGGATCTTGATCCCGGTCACCACCACCCGGAGGTCCTTGGCCATGGGCTGCTGAGTGGCGATCAGTCCGATGATCTTGGCCTCGAGGTCCCGGAAAAACTCGTCCACCCGCTCGTCGTTTATGATCACCTGGGCGGCCAGCACCGAGTCCTGGGCGGCCAGGGACCGGACCGATTCGTAAACCGACTGTTCCACCAGGGCCCCCATGCGCAGGATATCCTGCTGCACCTCGGCCAAATCCCTGTCAAAAGCCTGTCTGGTGGCCATACCCCTGAAGCCCCCCCGCGCCAAAAGTTTTGGTCCCGGCTTACCCGAAACGCCCCGTTATATAGTCTTCCGTCCGTTTATCCACGGGTTTCGTGAACATCATCCCCGTATCGCCGGACTCCACCATCTCGCCGTCCAGAAAGAAGGCGGTGATGTCGGAAACGCGGGCGGCCTGCTGCATGCTGTGCGTAACGATGACAATGGTATATTTATGCTTCAACTCCCGGATCAGTTCCTCTATCTTCAGGGTGGAAACCGGGTCCAGGGCCGAGGTGGGTTCGTCCATCAGCACTACTTCCGGTTCGACGGCCAGCAGGCGGGCGATGCAGATCCGCTGCTGCTGCCCGCCGGAGAGGCCCATGGCCGGGGTGAACAGCCGGTCGCGCACCTCTTTCCACAAGGCCGCACCGCGCAAAGAAGCCTCCACTATTTCGTCCAGACGGCCCTTCTTCCTGATCCCGTGCACCCGCGGACCGTAGGCCACATTGTCGTAAATGGACATCGGGAATGGGTTCGGCCGTTGAAAGACCATGCCCACGCTCTTGCGCAGGGAAACCACGTCCACGTCCGGGGAATAGACGTTGCGCCCGTCCAGTTCGACGGTGCCGTCAATGCGCACTCCTTCGATGAGGTCGTTCATCCGGTTCAGGGTGCGCAAAAAGGTGGTTTTCCCGCAACCGCTCGGGCCGATCAAGGCGGAAATGCTGTTGGACGCGATGTCGATGTCGATGTTCTTCAGCGCCTGGGTATCGCGGTAGTAAAGATTTAGATCGCGAATGGATATCTTGGGAATGGACAACGAAGTACCACCTCAGTTCCCTGTAACGTTTACCGCAAAGAGGGCGACCAGCCGCACCGTGAACGTGCTGCCCCGGCCCGGGCTGCTGGCTACCTCGATCCGGCCGTCCAGGGTTTCCACGATATGCTTGACGATGGACAACCCCAGGCCGGTACCGCCCTGGGCGCGCGAACGCGCCTTGTCGACGCGGTAAAAACGCTCGAAGATCCGCGGCAGGTCGTCTTCGCCGATGCCCACCCCGGTATCGGAGACCCGGATGACCATCCGGCGGGTGTCGTCCAGGAAGGCTGACACCTCGACTTCTCCGCCGCCCGGGGTGTACTTCACGGCGTTGTCCACCAGGTTGACCAGGACCTGGGTGATCATGTCGGCGTCGCCCCAGGCCGGCGGCAGGGATGCCGCCACGCTGGTGCGCAGGGAAACCCCCCGCTCCTGCGCCATGAGGGCGAACATGTCCCTGACCCGGTCGATCAGGGCGTCCACCGCCACCTGTTCCCTTTTGAAAACGCGGCGGCGGTTTTCAATGTCCGAGAGCAGGAACAGGTCGTCGATCAGCCTGGACAACCGCACCGCCTCGGCGTTCATCACCTCCAGGAAATGCCTGGTGGCGGCCTGGTTATCCAGGGACCCGTCCAGCAGCGTTTCCAGGAAGCCCTTTATGGACGTAAGAGGCGTGCGCAACTCGTGCGAGACGTTGGCGAAGAAGTCGCTGCGGGCCCGTTCCAGGCTCCTGGCTTCGGTCCTGTCCCGCAGGATGGCCACGACGCCGGCGCTAAGGGCGGCCAGACCGGTGACGTGGATGAGAAAGGTGCGCGGCTGATCGGTGACGATGGGTATTTCCTCAACTATGTCCCGTCCGTCGGCCAGAACGCCCTGCACCAGTCGCTCCAAGTCGAAGCTGCGGATCACTCCCACCACGGTCTTACCCAGGCAGGCATCTTCGCTTATGCCGAAAGTCCTCTCCGCGGATTGGTTGACCAACCTTACCCGGCCCTCGCGGTCCAGCGCCACCACGGCGTCCATCATGCTGTTGAGGATGGCGCGGGAAAGGTCCGTTTCCTCGGCCATCCGTCTTTTGGCTTTCCGCAGGCGGCCCGCCAGGATATTGATGCTGCGGGCGAGATCCCCCAATTCCCCTCCGTCCACGATGATCTGCCGCTCCAGATTGCCATGGGCCAGTTCACCGGCGCCCCGGATGATTCCGCCCAGGGGTCTGACGATCTTTCTAACCATAAACCAGGCCAGGAACAGCGTGGGGATGAGCCACAAGAGTAAGCCGGCGAGCGGACCGGTCCGCAGGATGCCGGCCAGCATGACCGCCAGGTAAAAGAACACGGCGGAGAGCCCGAACCAAAGGAGCGGCCGCCAGCCCAATTCCCAAACAAACCGGTTTTTCCTCAAGAACTCACCCCGCCGGACAAACGCTCTACGCGACTATCCCCTTATTTTATCAGGCCCGCCCCCGCCGGTAAATACTTTGCCGTACTTAATTTTACTATGAGAATGTTAAACGCAGGTTAGGCCGGGGTTAACTTTTGAACACCCGGAGGCCGGCGGCGGGAGTTGAAGCAGGGCGGAAAACATAATATAATACCTCTTGGCGGGCGCCGGCCGGGAAAGGCAGGCCCGGGCCTTTGGGCCCCAAGCCGGGATAATAATGCGGAGGTCTAAGCATGAACCCATTTGACGTATGGCTTTTTTACCGGATCAATCACTTCGCCGGGGTATGGCCGGTCTTGGACCGGGTGATGATCCTGTTCGCCCAATACGGCATATTCGCCTATGCCGTCCTGATGATCCTGGCCTGGTTCGCCCTGCCCAGGCGCGACGAAAACCAGAGGCACGCGCTGGTGACGGCGGCCCTGGCCGGCCTGCTGGCGCTGGCCGTCAACTGGGCGCTGGGACTTGCCTGGTTCCGGCCGCGGCCGTTCGTCGTCCTGCCCAGGCACACGTTCACCCAGCTCATCGCCCACGCCCCGGACAACTCCTTCCCCAGCGACCACGCCGCCGGCGCCTTCGCTTTCGCCGCCGGTTCCTGGGGTAGGACTCCCCGCTGGATAACCGTGACGTTTACGGTCCTGGCCGTGATAATCGCCGTGGCCCGGGTCTTCGTGGGAGTCCACTGGCCTACGGACGTACTGGCCGGCATGGTGGTGGGCATCCTGAGCGGACGGATCCTGGCGTGGGCGGAGCCGCTGTTTAGACCCCTCACCGCCCTGGGCCTCCGCATTTTCCGGTACGGCGACTTTACCCCCAGTCCCCGAAGATTCAGATAACCTTTAGCGGCAGGGATAAGGTTTCCCTGACTGGAGGAATGGCATGTTCTGGCAAAATACGGCGCTGTTGGGGGCCCTGGCCGCTATGGTGGCGGCCCAACTCCTGAAGATGCTCGTCCACTGGACCAGGACCGGGCGATTCGACGCCGCCCCGTTGTGGAACGCCGGCGGCATGCCCAGTTCCCACACCGCCATGGCCACGGCGCTGGCGGCGGCCTTCGCCTTTCAAGGCGGTGTGCAGCGCCCCGCCTTCGCCGTGTCGACCGTCCTGGCCCTGATCGTCATGTACGACGCGGCGGGCATACGGCGCCACGCCGGCAAACAGGCCACGGTGATCAACCGTCTGGTCCGGGAACTGCAACATCTCGACTCCCTCCCCAAAGACATTGATGAGACCGAGTTGAAGGAACTCCTGGGCCACCGGCCCATGGAGGTGTTCGGGGGCACCGTGCTGGGTGTGCTGGCGGCGGCTTTCGTGACGGGTGTGACCGGTCGCGGGACGGCGGCGGTGATTATCCTGGTTGTGCTCGGCGCTTTGGCGGCGGGCGCGGCCAGACGCCATAAACACAGGAACGATGCGTAGCCCCTGGTCAGGATCGGACGGCGCCTAAATCAACTTTCCCCGATCAGGCGACGGTAGGTCGCCACCAGCCTGGCCGCCAGGGTGGTGGCGTCCAGGTGCCCCGCCGATTCCCTGCTCCTTTGCCCCATGGCCCGTCTCAAAACGTCGTCGTCCAGCACGTGCAGAACGCTCCGGGCGAATTCACTCTCCACCGCCGCCGTCAAAAAGCCGTCCACCCCGCCCCCCGTCACCATTTCGGCCGTAGCGAACGCCCGCACGGCCACGACCGGCAGACCGGCCGCTTTGGCCTCCCCGATCACCAGCCCCTGCGTTTCGGTCAGGGAGGGGAAGACGAAGACGTCGGCGCCGGCGTAACACCGGCCGACATCCTCATAGGCCAGGAGCCCCGTAAAGATCACCCTGTCCTCCAGGCCCATCTGCCCGGTCATCTTCCTGATAGCCTCCTCCTCCGGTCCGCCGCCGATCAAGACCAGCACCGCGTCAGGCCGGGCCGCGCTGACCAGGGCGAAGGAGCGCAATAGGAATTCCAGGTTCTTTTCCCGTCCCAACCGGCCCACGAACAGACAAACCGGGACTTCCGGATCAATTCGGAATCGCTCGCGCAGGTAGAGCCGGTCACCATCCCCGGATGGATTGACGGCGATGCCGGTAGGCAGGCACTCAATGGCCGTTCGTACGCCTGCCTGTCTGAGGTAGCCGGCGACAACCCCGGTCGGGACGAGCACCAGGTCGCAGTTGTTGCAGAAAGTCACGCAGAACTTGAGGGTGGCCCGGCTGGCGGTCACCTGGCCAATCGGAACGTAATGCGTGTAATGGTCGTACATGGTGTGGTAGGTATATACCAGGGGCACGGAAAGCCTTCTGGCCATGCGGGCCCCGAGGCCGCCCAGCATGAAGGGCGAATGGACGTGGACGATATCGAGGTCAAGCTTTTTCAGACGGGACTTCAAGTGGGCCGAAAATGGCATAGCCAAATAGAAGTCGCGGTTGGTGGGCGACTGGATCGAGGGAAAACGGTACACCCCCCCGGTGTCCTCCTTGAAACCGGGATAGGCGGGGGCAAAGATAAAGACCTGGTGATTCCTGGCCTCCAGTTGCCGGGTCACTGTTTCTATGGAACGAACCACGCCGCTGGTGTATGGTTTGTAGCTGTCTGTAAAAAATCCGACCCGCATGATTATCTCTCCTTGCCCCGTTGCCCGGCCTGGAGGGGGCTAGGCCCGCAAGGAAGCCACCAGCCGCTTGGGATTCAACAAAAGATCGGGGCCGTCGCTCTTGGCGGCGGCCGGGACCGGGGCCTCTTCGGTTCCGGTGATGTTCCATCCGGTCAGGGCGCCGGCATAAGGTTCCGGTGGGGATTTATCCGCGGGAACTTGAACTTCCGGCACGACAAACTCCCCTTCAGGCTTCGGCCTGGGCGCAGGGCAGGCAGACCGGCTTGCCGTCGCGGACCCTGGCCCTGGTTTCCATCACGCTTTCGCCGCACCGGTAGCAGGTGACCGAGGGGAACAGGCGGGCCTTGGGTGGCAGGTCCAGGGCCGATTCCCTGATATCGAAGGATTCCTCCCCGGCGGCCAGAATCGTCTCGATGCGCTTTTCCCGCAGGAATTCCCAACGGCGGACGTCCTTGAACTCCATATCCGGGGTCGCCCGCAGGCGGCTGTACTCGGGGTCGTGGAAGGCGCCGGCCCGCACCGTTATGCGGACCCCCCGGCCGGTGGACCGCTGCCCGAAGGTGTAGACATGCTTACCGAAATCACGGAAAACCAGGTTGCCCTTGCCGAAGGTACAACCGCTCAAAAACTGGACCGCGTCCACGCCGCAGGCGTCGTTTTCCACTATGGCGACCAGCCCCTCGTCCGGGGCCCTGCCTTCGCCCAGCCGGGCCAACGCCAACTGGGTCGCCCTGAAACCGACGGCCAGCCCGGGACAGGCGTGACCGTGAAATTCAACCGTTCGTTCCCAATCGGACATTTCCATGCACATCCCAAGAACCCCCCTTCAGTCCCCCAGGGCTATACCGATCTGCCGGGCCGAACGCACCATGTCCCCGTCCAGGGGAACGGTGCGCAACTCGCCGATGGCTTGTTCGATGGGCACCGACTCGACCGCCGGACCCCTCAAACACACCATTTCGCCGAAGCGTCCCTCCATCACGAGGTTCACCGCCCCGGCCCCGTAACGGGTGGAGAGAATGCGGTCAAAGGCCGTCGGCGTTCCCCCCCGCTGCAGGTGTCCCAAAACGGTTACCCGCGTCTCCATCCCGGTCTGTCCCTCGACTTCCGCCGCCACCAGGTTGCCGATGCCCCCAAGGCGGACGGGATCGAAACTCTCCTCCACCCGCCTCTTCACCACGATCTCGCCGCCGAGCGGTTTGGCGCCTTCGGCTACGACGATGATGCTGAAGGGCTTGCCCTCGTCCCTGCGCTCCAGGACCTTGGCGACCACCCTGTCCATCCGGAAGGGGATTTCGGGAATGAGGATGACGTCCGCGCCTCCGGCCAGGCCCGACTCAATGGCGATCCAGCCGGCGTACCGGCCCATCACCTCCAGGACCATGACCCGGTGGTGGCTTTCCGCGGTCGTGTGCAGCCGATCGATGGCCTCGGTGGCCGTATTGAGCGCGGTATCGAACCCGAAGGTGGCGTCGGTCGCCGACAGGTCGTGGTCGATCGTCTTGGGGACGCCGACCACCCGCATGCCCTTGTCGAACAGTTCCTTGGCGATGGTCAGGCTGCCGTCCCCGCCGATGACGATCAAGGCATCCACGCCATGGATGCTCATATTTTCAAAGGCCCGGTCGGATACGTCGCGCATGACCTTTTGTCCGTCGATCTCCACCGGGAAATGGAAGGGATTGTCCCGGTTGGTGGTGCCCAGGATGGTTCCTCCCCGGGAGAGGATCCCGAAGACATCCCTGGCCGCAAGTTCGCGCATCCGGTTTTGAATCAGCCCGCCGAAACCGTTTTCGATTCCGGCCACGGTAAGACCGAACTCCCTGGTGGCTGTTTTGACCACGGCCCGGATTACGGCGTTCAAACCTGGGCAGTCGCCCCCTCCGGTCAGGACCGCTATCCGTCTGATCGGGCTGCTGGACATTTGGTTTCCCCCGCCATCATATTAGTCGCAGTTTATCTTAGAACAAAGCGCGGGCTTGTGTCAATCCGCCGCCAGGAATGAGGCCAAGGCTCCGTTCACAGCCCCGGGTTCCTCCACCATCACCATGTGACCGGCACCCTCGACGGTTACAACCGTAGCCCGGCGCATATGTTCCTCCAGGTAACGGGCGTACTTGGGCGGCGTCAGCCGGTCCTCGCTTCCCACCAGGACCAGGGTCCCGGCGGTTATACGGGGCAGTTCGGCCATGATGTCGAAGGCGTTGCAGGCGGAAAAGTCGACGTACCAGGTGCGGGGATCCACCGTCTCCATCTCCCGTAGCGCTTTGTCCCGGAGGAGCGGCGCGGTCCCCGGACCATAGAGCAGGTCCACCAGTTCGGCGGGTGTCCGGCCGGCGCCGAACGCATCCAGGATGGCGGGCGCCACCCGCAGCCTGGCCCCGGTGCCGATCAGGATGAGACCGGCTGTTTCGCCGGGATAGTTGAGGGCGTAGTCGAGAACGACGGCCCCGCCCATGGAGTGTCCGCCCAGGTAGAGGGAGGGCAGGGAAAGACTGGCGGCGAAGAGGCGCACAAACTCGCGGTAACCGGCTATCCGGTCGACCGGGTGGCCTCCGGAACGGCCGTGTCCGGGCAGGTCTACCGCCAGGACGCGTTGCCCCGGCCCGGCGAGAGCCAACTGGTTGCTCCAGTGACCGGCGGTGCCGCCGCTTCCGTGCAGGAACAACACCTGCCGGGGAGCCCCCGCCGGTCCGCTGTCCAGGTAAAAGTACCGTTCACCGGAGATCTCAATGTACGGCATGCCGCACCTCCCACGCGCCTTCAGTGTCCGTGCGGGTCGGGATGGCAGACCGCTTCCGGACGGGGTTTCTCTTCATAACGGTCCCACATGCCGGCGAAAATGTAACCGACCATCAACATGAGAACCGTGGTGAAAACCCCGAACAAAAGGCCCTGCCACCAGGTAAGGAAAAACATGCTCCACTCCTCCTTCTTTTTCTATCCCATCTTATCATGGTAGACTGTTCGCCGGCAAGTTCCCCTGCGTTTTTTGGTTCAATTCGCCGAGGATCGACTTCAGCCGGCGCAGATCGTCCCCGTAGCCGGCCCAGTTCCCCGACTGGAGTTGCTTTTGGGCCTCCTCGAACACCTGGTTGGCGCTTGCGACCAGTTGTCGCACCGTATGGCCCGCCGCGGCCTGGGGCGTCGCCGCCGGCTGGCGCGTTCCCCGGGACAATTGGTCGAGGGCCTCCTCCAGGGTGGGTTGCATCGCGATCCGGTTACCATCGATGGCGATGACCCGGGCCAGTTCGGGCATTTTGCTCTGTTCGGCCTGCAAATAGAGCGGCTCTACGTACAGGACGCCCTGGTCTATGGGGATGATCATCAGGTTGCCGCGGATTACCCGGGATCCCTGCTGGTTCCAGAGGGTCAGCTGGCCCGAGATGGTTGTGTTCTGGTCGATGAGGGCTTCGATCTGCATCGGACCGTACACCTGCACCTGCTTGGGAAACTCGTAGACCACCAGTTTGCCGTAGTTGGGCGGATCCATGCGGGCGGCCAGCCAGGCGACCATGTTTTTCTTGTTCTGCGGCGTAAA
>JAJYZD010000117.1 GCA_021800315.1 Bacillota bacterium
AACGGGGGTTTTGGGGGGCGGAAGAATTCTCAACTACCCCCGACTGAAGTCGGGGGCTTGCTACTCCGGCTTAAGTCGACTTTCAGTCGATAGCCAGTCCACCTGCTTCAGCAGGTGGTGGTTGAATTCTGTACGGCCAATACCAAGGATATCTACAGGCAACTGAGGGAAAATCCCTTCGTCGAGTTTACTGCCTGGGGCGGGGACGGGACCATCGTCCGTCTGCGCGGCGAGGTCTGGTTTGCCGAGGGAAAGGAGATCAAGGCCCGGATTCTGGAGAACAACGGCACGGTCCGGTCAAGCTTCGGCTCGGCGGACAACCCGGTTTTCGTAAACTTTTTCCTGGAACACGGGCAGGCCATCGTGGCCGATTTTTCGGGTTGGCCGGCCCGGCGCCTTAGCTTCTGAACAAAAACGGCGGCCGACCCCGGTCTAAACTATTTTATTCCTTTGTATACATTTACGGGGTGGGACAAGGTGACGGCCGGGGTCCTTCCTTTTCGATAACGGGGTTCGAAACGGGGTGTTTTCCATGCGCCTTGGGCACCTGTCCGGGAAGGAAATAATCAATCTGTACGACGGTACCCGGCTGGGCGTGATCGCCCAGCCGGACGCCGTGGTGGACGGCCCCTCGGGCGCCGTGCGGCTCATCGTCGTGGCGGGCGGCCTGCGCCTGCTGGGCCGGGGGCCCCGATCCCTGGGCATTCCGTGGGAGGCGGTGCGAAAGATCGGCCGGGAGGTGGTGGTGGTCGACCTGGCGCCCGGCCAGGCGGGCAACACCTTGAAACCGGTGCCAAACAAAGCAGGCGGCGGGTTGTGACCGCCGCCTGCTTTTGGTGTCCCCCTTACTGGGCCACGGTGACCTTGACTTTGCGCCGCGATACCAGGTCGGACTTGGGAGCCCTGATCTCCAGAATCCCGTTGGCATAGGTGGCTTCCACCTGCTCGGACTTGATGGTGGTGGGCAGCGCTATGGTGCGGTAGAGGCTGCAGGCGCGATTGCCGGCGAAAGCGGTGGCCGAAATGGACAACGAATCGTCGGTGACGGTGAGGCTGAGGTCGTTCAGGCTCACATTCGGCAATTCGGCCGCTACCACGACGTCACTGTTTGTTTCCGCCAGGTCCACCCTCATCTGCGCCAGTCCGGTGGTCGCCGCGATGGCGTTCATGTTGGCGACGCCGCTGCTGATGAAGGGATTGGCGAAAGCCTGCTGGGCCAGCGCCTGCTGGGCGAATGCCTGCTGGGCCAGGAACGTGCCGGCCGTGGTCACCGGCACGTTCCAGTTGCTGATACCGCTGGTCAGGGGATTCACGACGCCCTGAGCGATGACCGGGTTGGCCACTACGCCCTGGGTCAACACCGGTTGGCCTATGACGGCCTGGTTGGTGAGGCCGATGGCCGGATTCAGACCGGCGCTGCTGACGGCCTGGCTGGCCACGGGGTTGAACCCGTAGATGACCGTGTTCCCCGACCAGCTGGGTCTGATCTGGAGGGGGATGGCGGTGGTCGCCCCGGTCTGGTAGCCCTGGCTGAAGGCTACCGCCTGGTTGGGATTGAACGTGGAAACGTACACGAGCATTCCTCCCGTTTTTATTTTGGTGCCGGATATATTTTCTTGCGCCGGCCCGGCCTTTATACAGGCTGGAAATTATTTTTTGCGGCAAAATATGGTGTGGTAAACCTCGCAAATAATTTCGGCCCCGGTAAAACATAATTAAGGATAAGAGGCCCGGGGGTACTCACCCGCAGGGTGCGGGTGCCCACCGAAGGTTGAGTGGGTCGCGAGGGACGGGTCAAGGGCGGGTTGGGAAGGAGCCGGGGCAAACTATTGACGAGAGAGCGCAGGGTGGCCCTGATCAGGGAAATTGAAGCCGCAAGGAACTCGCGCCTGATATGCTACGTCACCGGAGACCGGGAAAACCTCAGTACCAGGATCGCCCCCGACGTTACCGGGGTATTTTTCCGTCACCTGGAGCTTATCGGGACGCATCCCTTGATTGATGTCCTCCTCTACACCAGGGGCGGTGACGTCCTGACCCCGTGGCGGCTTGTCCACCTTATCAGGGAATATACCGACCGGTTGGGCGTATTGGTGCCCTTCCGGGCCTACAGTTCCGGAACCTTGATCTGCCTGGGCGCCGACGAGGTTGTCATGGGCAAAATGGGGGAACTGGGACCGATCGACCCCAGCGTGGTCAACGCTTTCAATCCGCAGGATCCGACCAATCCGGTCGCCCGTATGCCGGTGAATATCGAGGATGTATATTCCTACCTGGCCCTGGCCTGCGACAAGGCGGGCATCTGCACGGACGAGCAATTGGGGAAGGCCTTCCTCCTGTTGGGAGAACACATTCACCCGCTGGCACTGGGCAATGTGCACCGGAACTACCTCTTGATCCGGTCGCTGGCCAAAAAGCTCATTTCCCTGCACCAGCAACCACCGGACGAGGCATCCGTGGCCTCCATAGTGGACAGTCTTACCGAGAAGCTCTATGCCCACAACCACATGATTCCACGGCGCGAGGCGGCCGCGGAAATCCACCTGCCGGTGGTCTACCCGTCGGAGCAACTGGAGAAACTGGTCTGGGACCTGTACCTGGAATACGCGAGGGAACTGGTGCTGGACGAGCCGTTCAACCCCGTCGAACTGTTGCACGATTCCCGCTGTGAGTTCCGGGTCATGAGCGGGGTCGTGGAATCGACCCTGGCCCAGGATGCCTTTGTTTTTGAGGGAGTTGTGGAGAGACAGGATTTTCCGGAATCGGGAAAGATCAACGTCAACATCTTGAAGCAAGGATGGCGAAAAGTGCTGTGAGTAAAAACGACGGCATTGTAGGGAATGGGGGAAACTGCGAGGGCCGGGTGGAGGTCCATTACCAGTTCCCGGGGCGGTCGACCAAGTACTATCTGCTGACCGCCGGCTCAGGCTATCCGTCGGCGGAATTCCGCTTTCCCCTGAGCGGTCCCGACAGGCGGCTGGTGGTGCCGGAAGCGGCGAAATCCAGCGCCAACCCGCCGCCGGAAGGGTAAGGTTACGTCGGGCGTGGTTCAGCGTTTCTTGGGCAGGTGCAGTTCCAATTCACCGTACCGGTACCTGGCCGTGGCGTCGTTCGTGTTTACGTTGGGCGGTGTCCGGAGAAGCCTCATGTAGCGTCCCTGCGGCCGTTCCAGGTAATGATAACGGCTCGCGGGGGATGCCGTCGATTCGGGCCCGGTGAGGGCTATCTCGCGGGCCGACACTTCGACGTTGATCTGGTCCGGCTCCGGACCCGGGACCTCGAAGACGTAAATGAATTCCGCATCCGTCTCCAGCACGTCAACCCTGGGCAACACCGCCTGGTCTCCGCTCGGGAAGGTCACGCCGGGGGAGACCTGCAGCGTTCCTGCGACCATATGCGGCGTGGCCGTCTCCGTCTGGACCGGTCCTGCCGGGCCTCCGGTCCGGAACGTCATGCCGGGGGAGACCTGGCAATTCAGGTTTGGAGCCTGGGACACATCCGGGGCGGTCTGTTGCGGCCTATTCATCCCGGGCTGTATTACGGTCCCTGCCTGACCTCCGGGCAAAACATTCCCGGCCGTTTCCGGAGAGGCACCCTGCCAGTTCGGGTTTTGCATCGACTTCCCTGCCTTCGGTTAAGTTTAGAGTTTTCCGGCATAGTATAACCCCCCGGCCCGTCCGTATACCTGCGGGGGCCTCTATTGTAACTTGCTGGAAGCGACCTTGTGCTTGACATATGCGCGGCGATATAAGAAAATTAACGTAAATCAATAGTTGTCGCCCGGAGCGTGGTTGGCCGGTCAGGTCGGTGCCGTGCGGGCAGGGGGTTGTTTTTTTGTTGCGGGTGGTTGTGTCAGGTGCCGCCGGACGGATGGGACGCACGGTTGTGGCGGCTGTTTGCCGGGCCGGGGATCTCGAACTCGTGGGAGCGGTGGACAGGCAGCAGGTCGGGGTGGATGCGGGAACCTTGGCCGGTCTGGAACCGGTGGGGGTGCCGCTGGGCGGTGATCTGGACGGGGTTCTGGAGTGGGCCAGGCCGGATGTGATGGTCGATTTCACCGGTCCTTCGGCGGTGGCGGCCAATCTGCATACGGCGATCAGCCACCTGGTGTGCCCGGTGGTTGGAACCACCGGGCTGTCCGAACCAGACCTGGCGGAGGCCCGGCGCAAGTGCGCCGAAAAGCGGCTCGGCTGCGTGGTGGCGCCCAATTTCGCCCTGGGGGCGGTATTGATGATGCGCCTGGCGGCTATTTGTGCCCCTCTTATGCCACAGGTGGAAGTCATCGAATTCCACCATGACCAGAAGGTGGATTCTCCTTCCGGTACCGCGATCAAGACCGCCGAGGTGATCGCGAAGGCCCGGGCCGGGGCCGGACAGGGACTGGCCGCCGGACAGGAGATCCTGCCCGGGGCGAGAGGGGCGGCCTATGACGGTATCAGCATACACAGCGTGCGCCTGCCCGGGTTGATGGCACACCAGGAGGTAATTTTCGGAGGACTGGGCCAGACATTGACAATAAGGCACGACTCTATTTCCCGGGAATCTTTTGTTCCCGGCATTTTGTTGGCCGTGCGCAAGGTGAGCCGGCTTTCGGGGGTGGTTTACGGATTAGAAAATATTCTTTTTGACTCCGAATAGAACCTACGGCCTTGGTGCACCTCCATTTTTGCTCCCTCATATATTGTGCTAAGAGACCAGTTGGCGAGGGGGCACCGGGTAATGGCACCCAATCTGCAGGCGGTGGAACTGGCCATACTCGGCGGTGATGCCAGGGAATTGGTGCTTCTGGACAGTCTTGGCAGGTGCGGGGCGGTCACGAAGGTCTTCGGCCTGCCCGTAAAGGATGGGCGGGGCGTTTCCTGTTCGTCGCCCATTGCTGCGGTAACCGGCGTCAGGGCCGTCATTCTGCCCGTGCCGGGAGTGATCGACGAAGAAGGACGTCTCTTCGGGACATACCTGGCAAGGCCGCTGTTTGTGGACGACGACCTGGTCGTCAGGTTTCCGCCGGACGCTCCGGTGCTGGTGGGCAAGGCCAGGCCGTACCTGCGGGATCTCCTGGGACGACACGGGCTACGCCTGGTCGAACTCATGGAATTGCCGGAGATGGCCGTCCTGAATTCCATCCCTTCGGCCGAGGGAGCCATACAGATGGCCATGGAGAGATTGCCGGTGACCATTCACGGCAGCCGGGCCTATGTCCTGGGGTATGGGCGCACAGGTATCACTCTGGCCCGCATGCTGCTGGGCATCGGGGCCAAAACCGTGGTGTCGGCCCGCAACCCCGCTCAACTGGCCAGGGCCTTTGAAGCGGGACACGGGACGGTTCCCCTGGCCGTGCTGGGCGACTTCATCGGGGATGCCGACGTTGTCTTCAACACGGTGCCGGCGCTCGTCCTGTCCGGGGATTTGCTCAGCCGCTTGAAGGCGCGGACCGTGATCATCGATCTGGCCTCCGCTCCCGGGGGTACGGATTTTGGTTGCGCTGACGCCCTCGGGCTGCCCGCCCTGTTGGCACCCGCCTTGCCCGGACGGGTGGCTCCCCAGACCGCGGGGGAGATCCTGGCCAAAGCTGTGCTGGAGACCCTGGCGCGTGAACTGGCTCTTTAACTCTTGCGGAGGTGCTGGAAATGCGGCTTGAAGGGTTAGAGATAGGGTTTGCCATGACCGGCTCCCACTGCCAGTTGCAGGAAGTATTACCGGAAGTGAAGAAACTGGTGGAAGAAGGGGCCCGGGTGATCCCGGTGGTCAGCGAGGCGGTTGGCGGCACGGATACCAAGTATGGCCGGGCGGACTATTGGAAGGGTGCTTTGCAGGAGATTACGGGGGAAATGGTAATCGGCAGCATTGTGGAAGCGGAACCAATCGGGCCGGGAAAGCTGCTGGATATTCTGGTAGTGGCTCCGTGTACCGGGAACACCCTGGCCAAACTGGCCAACGGCATAACCGATTCCCCCGTGTTGATGGCGATCAAGGCGCAACTGCGCAACCAGCGGCCTGTAGTACTCGCGGTTTCGACCAACGACGGGCTGAGCATGAACGCCAAGAATCTGGGCCTGATCTTAAACGCCAGGAATATATACATGGTGCCTTTCGGACAGGATAACCCCGAGAGCAAGCCGACGTCCCTGGTAGCCAGAATGGGCCTGATTACCGAGACTGTGGTTCACGCCCTGGCGGGGAAGCAGGTGCAGCCTTTACTGGTAACCAGTTACACTGTATAATTCTTTCAGGAGGTGTCAGCCCTGGTTTGACGGATGCGCCGTCATTCCCGTAGGTCGGGCGGGGTGGCTCCGTGATCGGGGCCGGCAAAAAAACCAGGTCGTCGGAATTGTCTTCATACAACGTAGCCATAGTCGGTGCCAGCGGCGCTGTCGGCGGGGAACTGGTGAAGATCCTGGCGGAGCGGGATTTTCCGGTCGGTAAGCTCAAGTGCCTGGCTACCAGCCGGTCACAGGGGAAAGAAATCGGATTTCGGGGGCGGGTTTACCAAGTGGAGGAAACCCGGCGGGATTCCTTTCGGGGCGTGGACATCGCGCTGTTCGCGGGGGGAGCGGCCAGCCTGGAGTTTGCCTCCGCGGCCGTCGAACTGGGAGCGGTCGTAATTGACAACTCCAGCCACTTCCGGCTCGACCCCCGGGTGCCGCTGGTGGTTCCAGAGGTAAACCCGGAGGATGCGGCGTGGAACGAAGGCATTATCGCCAACCCCAATTGCTCAACCATCATCATGGTGATGGCTCTCGCTCCCGTTCACCGGGCGGCCGGGATCAAGCGGGTGGTGGTCTCCACCTACCAGGCTGTTTCCGGGGCGGGAGCCGAGGGCCTTTCGGAATTGCGCAACCAGGCGGAGGCCTTTTTGGCCGGCCGCCAATATCCCTCGCGGGTTTTTCCCTACCAGATCGCCTTTAACCTCATCCCTCATATCGACGTTTTCCAGGAGCAAGGCTATACCAGGGAAGAGTGGAAAATGGTGCTGGAGACCAGAAAGATCATGCATGAGCCGGACATGAGGATCTCCGCCACCACGGTCCGGGTGCCGGTCTTCCGCAGCCATTCGGAGTCGATCAACGTGGAAACGTTCGCCAAGCTGGACGTAGCCGCGGCGCACAAGGTGCTGGCGGAGTTTCCCGGGGTCGTGGTGACCGACGATCCCGCCGTCAAGTCCTACCCCATGCCGCTTGATGCGTCCGATCGCGACGAGGTGTTCGTGGGCCGGGTGAGGGAGGACCCAACCGTTGACTGCGGCCTCAACCTGTGGGTGGTGGCGGATCAGTTGCGCAAGGGCGCGGCCACCAACGCGGTCCAGATTGCCGAACTCGTAGTACGGGGAAACCATTTCCCATCCCGGCGGTAGTCTTTTGTGGTGTTTAAAGAACCGCAATTGGAAAGGCTGGTGAAGGTATTGGCTATAGATTTCGGACGGCTGATAACGGCTATGGTGACTCCGTTTACCAAGGACAATGCCATTGATTACGGCATGGCGCGCAAGCTGGCCAGGCAATTGGTCCAGTCGGGTTCGGACGGCCTGGTGGTGTCGGGTACCACGGGCGAGTCACCGACCCTGAGCAAGGAAGAGAAAATAGAACTTTTCCGGGTAGTGGTCGACGAGATCGGTGGCGAAGCGACGGTAATTGCCGGCACGGGCAGCTACAACACGCAGGATTCCATCCTGACCACGCAGGCGGCGGAAAAGGTGGGTGTGGACGGAGTCCTCCTGGTTTCACCGTACTACAACAAGCCTTCCCAGGAGGGCCTTTACCAGCATTTCCGCGCCGTTGCGGAGTCGACCCACCTGCCGGTCATGTTGTACAACATTCCCGGGCGCTGTTCGGTCAACATCAACCCGGCGACGGTAGAGCGGCTGGCGTCCCTGGACAACGTGGTGGCGCTGAAGGAAGCGGCCGGCAGCATGGACCAGATGAGTGACATCATGAGGGTGGTTCCCGACGGTTTCGCGATATACAGCGGAGACGATTCCCTCACCCTGCCCATGATGGCACTTGGGGCCAGGGGCGTGGTGAGTGTTGCCGCCCACTTGGTGGGGGGCAAGATAAAGGATATGATCAACGCATTCATCACCGGTAATACCACTTTGGCTACCAAGTTGCACCTGGAGTTGTACCCCCTGTTCAAGGGCATCTTTATTACCACAAACCCTGTGCCGTTAAAGGCGGCTTTGGCCATGACGGGCTGGAAGGTGGGCGGGGTGCGCCTGCCGCTGGTGGAGGTTACAAAAGAGGAAAAGAGTACCCTCAAAGGCTTGCTGGAGAAGCAGGGGCTGATCTAGTTGCAGCCTTGGGTCGAATGAATGGTTATGGCCCGGGTAGGCTTGCGTGACCCAACCCTGTCGATCGTCGGGGTGTCTCCCGCCTTCTCCTACTCCCTCACCGTAGTTGCACGACCTGCCCTTTGGGTGGGTGCCGCCAAACAGGATCTAAAATTGTCTGGGGAGGTGTGATATGGCGCGAGAACCCAAGTTATCCCTGATTTCACTGGGTGGACTCGGGGAAATCGGCAAAAACATGATGGCGGTGAGATTCGGGGAGAATATCCTGGTCATCGACAGCGGGTTGATGTTTCCGGAAGAAGATATGTTGGGTATTGATATAGTTATTCCCGATATCACCTTTCTTTTGGAAAATAAGAGTCAGGTCTGCGGGATTTGCCTGACGCACGGTCATGAGGACCACATAGGGGCGTTGCCCTATGTTCTGAAGCAGTTGAACGTGCCGATCTACGGAACCAAGCTTACCCTCGGCCTGTTGCAGGGGAAACTGAAGGAGCACGGTGTCGACGCGGTGCTGAAGACGGTGCGGCCCCGCGATACCGTGAACATCGGTCCGTTCAAGGTGGAGTTCATCAGGGTTTCCCACAGTATTCCCGACGCGGTGGCGATAGCTGTCCACACTCCCGTGGGGGTTGTCCTGCATACGGGGGACTTCAAAATCGACCAGACGCCGGTGGACGGACAGATCACCGACTTTCACCGTTTGGCCCATTATGGCGAGCGGGGCGTGCTGGTTCTGCTCTCGGACAGCACCAACGTCGAGCGTCCGGGCTATACCATGTCGGAAAGTTGTGTTGGACAAACCTTCGACGACGCTTTTCGGGAGGCCAGGGAGCGCATCATTATCGCCACGTTCGCTTCCAACGTGCACAGGCTGCAGCAGGCCATTTACAGTGCCAGGCGGTTCAACCGCAAGGTGGCGGTGGTGGGCCGGAGCATGGTCAACGTCGTCGGCATCGCCCGCGAACTCGGCTACCTGGATGCGCCGGACGGGGTGCTCATCGAACTGGACGAGCTCAACCGGCTGCCTAAACACCAGGTGGCATTGTTGACCACCGGCTCCCAGGGGGAGCCGATGTCCGCCCTGACCCGCATGGCCATGGGCGAGCATCGCCAGGTGGAGATAGTTCCCGGCGATACGATCCTCATCTCGGCCACGCCGATACCGGGTAACGAAAAGCTGGTGGCCCGGATTATCGATCAGTTGGTCAAGCATGGGGCGCGGGTGATCTACGAGAAGATTTCCGGCATCCACGTATCCGGACACCCCAGCCAGGAAGATCTGAAACTGATGATCAACCTGGTGAGGCCCAAGTTCTTCATTCCGGTGCACGGAGAATACCGGATGCTGAAGAAGCACGCCGACCTGGCCAGGGAAATGGGCATCCCGGCGGAACGGATCTTCGTGGCCGAAAACGGCACGGTGCTGGAGTTTGACCGGCGCTCGGGGCGCATTGCCGGCCGGGCGACGGCGGGACGGGTTCTGGTGGACGGGCTTGGGGTCGGTGATGTGGGCAATGTCGTACTGCGGGACCGCCGGCAGCTTTCCCAGGACGGTATCCTGATCGTGGTCATTACGGTAAACCGGGAATCCGGCACCATGATGGCCGGCCCCGACATCGTTTCCCGGGGTTTCGTCTATGTCCGGGAATCGGAAAAGCTCATGGAGGAAGCCCGGATGAAGGTCAAGGACGCCCTGGAGAGATGTAACAACCGGGGGTTGTCCGAGTGGCCGGCCATCAAGTCCCAGGTACGCGACGTGCTGGGCAAGTTCCTTTACGAGAAAACCAGGAGAAGGCCGATGATCCTGCCGATAATCATGGAGGTATAGAGGGAGGCGGCGCCGGAGGGCGCCGCCTCTCCCGCTTTTGCGAACACCCATAAGGTTGGGGGTCTCCCAAGGGGCAAGGATATTCCCGTCCGGCTTGACATATTGTGGCTTATCTGATATTCTGATTATCGGAGGTGTTCCTCATGGGAGAGGAGACGGTAAAAGTCGGACGGCGGGGAACGGTGGTCATCCCCTCCGACCTGCGCAAGGAATACAGAATCGAAGAAGGCTCGATGCTCATAGCGGAGGCTGTAGCTGAGGGAATTCTCTTGCGGCCGGCGGCCGTTTTTTCCGTGGAAATGTATACGCCTGAGCGCAGGGCGGAGTTCCTGCTCAACAACGCTGTCGATGCCGAGGATTATGCCTGGGCCGTGAACGAGGTGAGGAAGCTCGGTTTGGATCCGGATAAGATTTCGCACGCAAGGCCTGGGAAGTAAAATGGACTATCTCTTTCTCGACGCCAAT
>JAJYZD010000118.1 GCA_021800315.1 Bacillota bacterium
TTGCCATCTTAAATATTTCCCCACTTACATAACCAGCGTCAGCTATCAGCATAGCTGGCCTGTTGAGATATAATACAGCTTTACAAGCCAATAGGGTCATTAGAGTTACAATGGTCACTTTTTCTTTCCCATCGACAATTGGCGGAGCTTTTTTCTGTAACTCACGCTGCTCTTTTACGCCTTCGTGTGCCTCTGCTATCAATGGAACACAAACCATCTTACTGTGGATATTTCCAATCAGAATCCCAATGACACCGAAGTGGTGTCCAAAGAAACGGCTAGGTTTTCCAGAGTTCTCAGATTCCTGATGGAGTGCTTTTACGCCTGGCATCCGCCGGGCTTCCTTGGCAACCTTTACACCATCCTGAATTACTAATAAGCATCCATTGATTACGGGAAGATTAGAAAACTTTGCTACTATGCGGATCCAGCAACGAGTAATGCTTTCAAGTTGAAAGCTTCTTGACCTGAATAGAGCCAAAACCGACTCATAATAGTCAGGACACACACCAAGACAACGGATAAATGAGGTAACACCATGAAAATCATATCGAATAATAAGCCCGAATACTATCATAACAAAATTATTAAAACTGGCGGTGCGACTGAAGCAGTTACGGAAATTGCCAAGGATGTCGCTAATCTCAGACAGCATAGCCGTACCCCCTATAGAGGAGGCTAATTTGATTCCGTAGACGCAAACAAACGTCTAATAGCACTCCTTGGTGCTCTTTCTGTAACCATGCTGTCAGTGTCGGCGATAGTTCATTAATATCCATAGTATTAATGCTTTGCCGAATTATTGCCGCATAATCTGAAGGTCCTAAAAAATGTTCCTGGACATTGCTCCCTCTGTTCATGCTCAGAGCGTCCCCCTTAAGGCAAGATTCCTGAGCACAGCATAATATTATTTTACCGCGTTGTCTAGTATGTAATTCCCTGGCATGGGATATAACGGTTCCTATGAGCGCACGCGCCGAACTTTTTCTGCTCTGGGTACGCCAAAGGAAGATTATGGGTGAGAACTCCTAACTCTTAAGTTACTTAATTGGGACGGCCATTGTCGATGAACCCATTTCTTAATCCCCCCTGCAACAACCCACCGGGGGGCTCACCTGAACGGACGATCCCAAAGATTATCAGGTCAAGGCACGTCATAAAACCGCAAGGCCTTCGGGTCGACATCAGATCAGGCGGGCCTGGCCGTACCCGTCACCTGGGCGACTCCCATGTTATGCCGACTGAGGGGTAAAAGGGCAGAGAATCGGAGGGGGCTGAGTAGTTACGGTGGGACATTGAAATCCGTTGAGTAAAGTCGCCGAACGCAGTGAGGCGTTAATTTCCCGACCTCAAAGGTAATTATAGTACTACAGCGAAAGTTCCAGATCCCTGTCCGGTGGTGCCCAGTGGTCTCTGCATAGATACCCTAAGCCGTGGATGCCATGCCATAGTCTGTTAGTAAGTTGAGATGTGTCAGTGTCTCTGCTACCCTCCGGTGGCATTAACAGGGAAACCACCTGGCAGATACATCTAACCTTGGGGATAAGTAACATCTGTCAAAGGAATAATTAGCCAACTTTCGTTGTAGTAATAGATGTCAAGTGGATTACTGCGGATAATCTTGCTTGTTAAGATCTCTGAAATTAACCTGATCCGCATATTGTATGTCGGCCAGTGATTTCTTAGCATATGCTTTGGCCCACCTTGAAGCTGATAGGCATGCCTCCTTGGTTTGTCCCATGAAAGTATAGAACCAATCAAATAGAGTGGGCTGTGTCACGGTAACCGACACATCGACATCCATGGGTCCAATTTCCGACTCCGGCACATTTCCATTATAGAGATCATTCGTTACCGGCCGCGCCTCTTTCGCTCCCTGGGCCGGGGTTGGCGGGTAAGGGATGAACCATTGCGGCTCCACGTCCTGCGCCTCCGGTGCATAGCCCATAGGAGCCACGCCATTTACCACGGCAGTCTGCCCCTTGACCAATTTCCCTCCCGGGCCCTCCTCGTTGTCGTTGGCAATCTGCTGGGCAAGGGCTTGGTCGGGCTGAGTCTGGTATCCGGCCAGTGCCCAATATTCGTGCTCCGGAGTAGTCAGCCGGTATCCCTCCAACTCGCATGTCTTGGGATTGTAAACAGGAGTGTAATCCTGCGGATACCGCGGCCTCTCATTGGACGGGTTCAGCCATACCGTACCTTGAACCGGTTGGGCCTGCTGGGCCACGGCCAGGCTAGCGGCGTCCGCTATTACCTGGGCCTTGGTGCGCAGATATTCCTGCTGACCAATGGTTGTGATCATACTGAAAATAAGCATGAAGAAAAGGGCATATCTCAGAAATATGTTGACGGGCCCGACATGAGGGCGTACATGTACATTTGGTGCGCGAACTATTACGTGGGACGGGAGGAAATTTCCGACTAGACTGTAGGCTTGGAAAACCGATATGATCTCCTCAAACCTCTGCCTCAACGGAGGTGCTCTGAGCGGAATGAGCAAGGGACGTTGCTATGGTGTCCCATATTGCATTAGTAAGCATAAGCTAGTTCTCCTTGGACGCGATATTAAGTACGGCGAATACATTTGGGGGTGTCCTGTGTTCAGCTCCAAATGCCAAATAGCTGGTGCTACATGCCATGAGGCGAATCATTTATCGTATTGCAATGGAAACGCCAATGGTCGGGTCTATCGGATTAAAAGAGAGGATACTCCCCAGATAAACTGGAATTTTCCCCAGCACAGCAAGAGGCACAAGACTATCTATAATATGCGTAGCGCCAACGAAAGGGCAATAAGTTTCCTTAAAGAAGGCATGGGAATTCGCAGATTGCGGAAGATAAATCACGTGAATGCTCAAGACCATGGCGGCAAATGTGTGGCAGCCTTCCATATCATGATAATAATGGCTCATCTAATGGATAGGCCCGATCTCATGAGATCATGGAGCAAGATACTCAAAATAGCTTAACTTAAGCAGTGCCTCCCCCAATTAGTCAATTTGGTATCATTATGTTCCAGTTAACATGATGATACTTTGACATGCCCGTCACTAAATCAATTATCCCCACATACTTACACATTCCCGATTTGCTGGATATATTGGATGTATAGTACAAAACCCCACCTGTCAGTATCATACGTTCTTGGCAGGACAGACTCCTTGCAATTCAATTATGGCAAGGGCTCTATGGAATGGACCAATGAAGATAGGACGGCCGGTTTAAACCAGATGATGTTCTTTAAGTTCCCGCAACTCAAGAAGGTCATTGTCATACTGGAAATTGCGGCGGAACTTATGAGGTGGTTGACCTACGGCTAAGGCGGACTGCTACCTCAATGTGAGGCGTCCAGGGGAACATGTCCACCGGTTGCACCTCCTCCACGCGGTACCCCCGGCCGACAAGATAGGAAAGATCGCGCGCCAGGGTTCCCGGGTCGCAGGACAGGTAGACTACCCGCCGGATCTCCAGGACGGCCAGCGTCTCCAAAACGGTCCGGCTGCAGCCCCGCCGGGGCGGGTCCAGCATAACCACATCCGGCACCACGCCCGCGGAGGCCAAGGCGGGGAGGAGTTCGGCCACATCGCCGTTTTCGAACTCCACGTTCGTGAGGCGGTTCAAAGCGGCGTTGGACCTGGCGTCAGTCACGGCGGCGGGCTCTATCTCCAGTCCTATCACCCGGCGGGCCCGCCCGGCCAGCCACAACGCCAGGCTGCCGACGCCGCTGTAAGCGTCCAGCACGGTCTCCCGTCCGCTCAAGGCGGCAAAGGTTGCGGCCTGCCGGTAAAGGACGGTGGTCTGGGCCGGGTTCACCTGGTAGAAGGAGGCCGGGGACACCCGCAGCCGGAGATGCCCCAAGCGGTCGGTGAGGACCGGTTGCCCGGCGAGGATCCGGTTTTTCCGGCCCGGAAGAATACCGGCCGGTCCGTCATGCAGGTTGCGTACTACCGCGCGTATGTCCGGCCGCCTTTCGACCAGTTGGGTGGCGAAGTCCCGTTCCTCCGGCCAGGGTCCGGGAGCGGTCACCAGCACGACCATCGTCTCCCCGGTTCCCAGCCCCTTGCGCAGGAGGACGTGGCGGAAGAAACGGTCGCCCTGGCCCGCACCGGTGGCGTTGAGGAGTTCCTGGATAACCGCGGCGGCCGTGCCGAGGCCGGGAGCCGCCAGCAGACAGCCTGGTTCGGGGGAATCGCCGGGGAACAGAGGGGTGAGGGTGTGGGATTTTTCGCCGTAGTAGCCCAGGACGATTCGGCCTTCCCGGCGGTCCACCTGGAAGTGGACCTTGTTGCGGTAATGGAGGGAGTCGCCGGCCATGCCGAGAGTGTCCCGCACCACCACGCCGGGCAAGCCGGCCAGGCGGGTCAGGCTGTCCCTGACCAGGGCGGTTTTCAGCCGCAGTTGTTCCGGGTAGACGACGTGCTGCAGATGGCAGCCGCCGCAGGTGGGAAAATGGGGGCAGAACGGTTCCCGGCGGGCGGGAGACGGATCCAGGACCTCAACCAGGCGCGCGCGGGCGTAGTTTTTATGCCAACGATCCACTTCGGCCAGCACGGTTTCGCCGGGTGCCGCTTCCGGTACGAACACGACCAGGGTGCCGTGCCGGCCCACGCCTTCTCCGGCGTGGGTCAAGCCGTCGATGGTCAGGGTGATGGTCTCCCGTTGCGGTGCCTTGTTTCCGGTCAAGATCTCCCCACCCATTTGCCTGTGATCGCGGGCCGGCGGGCCCCACATTGTTCCCCGGCTTGGCCTTGTCTATCAGGGAAGCCGGAAGTCATATCGAGTCTATCGCGACAGGCACCGGCTTGTCAACCCGGTCCGATTTCCGGGGGGGCGAGAGGAATAAGCCGCACCGGCAACGAAATAAAATGGCGGAAGGAACAGCGGTAGCCCCGGCACAAGGCCGGCACAAGACCGGGGTGAACCAGGCGTCATCCAGACCCGGGGATAGGCTGCTGACGGTTGAGGGGACCGGCATGTTCAGGGAGGAACCCGGATGTTAACCGACAAGCTCATTCTTCTCGTGCTTCCCGGACAGTTCGCGGTCTGCCGGATGGACAGCGGGCGGGAGATACCGGGCTGGGCCACGGACAACAGTTTCTTTTCCGTAACCAGGACCCCCGGCGAACTATCGGTCATCTGTCCCCAGGACAAGGTGCCGTCCGGGATTGAATGCGAGATGTCGTTCCGGATAATAAGGGTTTCGGGTCCGTTGAGCCTGTCCCTGATCGGGCTTATCGCCTCGATAAGCCGGGTGATCGCCAACGTGGGCGTAAGCCTGCTGAGCATTTCGACTTACGAAACCGATTACATCCTGGTCAAGGACAAAGACCTGGAGAGTGCCCTGGCCGCGCTGTCACGCGAGGGATGGCAGGTCAGCGTGGAATAGCACCGCGGCGAAATGCCGGCCTCATGTGGGACCGGCCGAAACTGTGCTCCCTCTGTTCGTACTCAGAGCACCTCCGTTACGGTGGAGCAGGGGGAGTTTAGGGATGAGAACTCCTGGGTCGTAAGTCAGGCCTTGCCTCACGCCTGAAGACCGCAAACCGGTTGTGACAATATATGACCGGTGGGCGGTAAAAAGTCACCGTTTAACTGGTTGACGTTGCTCAGCCTAAAAGTAACATTTATACTGACATATGAATCAGGTTTAATCATACTGGAAGACGGAGGCTTTATTTCTTGTGGCCGAAACGAGCGTGCGGTACTTTCCAGACTTGTCCGGCATAACTTTGCCGAAGACCCGGAAGGGAAAAATCACTTTTCAAAATCTCCTTCAGGCTGCGGAGGACGTCTTCGGGGAAAAGGGCTACCATGAAGCCTCAGTAGTGGAAGTTACCATGCGGGCCGGGGTGGCTCAGGGTACCTTTTATGTATATTTTAAGGGGAAAAAGGATATATTCACCCAGCTTATCATTCACCTGCATCACGACGTCCGCAAGAGTATACAGCAGGAAATTACTTCTTCGGCCTCCCGGCTGGAAGAGGAAACCCGCGGTATAGTGGCATTCTTTCTCTACCTCCACAAACATGCCAACCTTTACAAAATATTACGTGACGCGGAGAGTGTGGATGAAAACCTCTATCGGTGGTATTATCATTCTTTCGCCGAAGGCTATATCAAGAGGCTCCAAAAGGCCATGGCCAAAGGGGAGATTCGGCAAACCGATCCGGAAGCCCTGGCGTACTGTCTCATGGGTATAGGAACTTTCACCGCCATGCGCTGGCCGGGGTGGGAAGGCCGGATGCCGCCCGAGTCGTTTCTGGACGGGGTAAGGGACTTCATTATAAGGGCCCTGAGCGCCTGACATTCCTGGCTCTTATACGGAAGCGTTTTTTTATGAGTTCAACATGAGAGTTGAATCATGTGTAAGTTGGGAGATATTATGAACAATTCGCCTGCCATCGGGATCGTCAGCACCGGCCTCTATCTCCCGAAGCACAGAATCACCGCCGCAGAGATTGCCGGCTTGAGCGGTATTCCGGTCGAAATAGTGAGGGATAAAATGGGAATAAATCAGAAGCCGGTACCGGGTCCGGAGGATCACACCTGTCAGATGGGCATCCGGGCCGCCCGGCAGGCTTTGGAAAGGGCGCGGTTTGATCCCTCGTTAATTGACGTAGTAATTTACACCGGAGAAGAACACAAGGAGTATCCCCTCTGGACCGCCGGTATCAAGCTGCAACACGAAATCGGGGCCCGCCGCGCTTGGTCGTTTGACGTGCAGCTGCGCTGCGGCACCAACATCATGGCCTTGAAGCTGGCCAAGAGCCTTATGCTGGCCGACCCGGCTATTAACGCGGTGCTCTTGGCCGGCGGTTACCGGAATTGCGACCTGGTGGACTATACCAATCCCCGCTCCCGCTTTCTTTACAACCTGGCTGCCGGCGGGGCGGCGATATTGCTGCAGAAAGGCCACCCTTTAAATCAGGTGCTGGAGACAGCTGTCATTACGGATGGCTCTTTTTCCGAAGACGTCATAATCCCGGCGGGCGGCACCAAGGTGCCCATCGACCACGCCGCCCTCGACGGCCGGTTAAACTACCTGGACGTGCCTGATCCAGCAGGGATGAAGGAACGGCTGGAGAAGTTATCCCTGCAAAATTTTGTCAACGTGGTCAGGTCGGCCGTGGAACGAAGCAACTACCGGGTGGAGGACATTTCTTACCTGGCCATCCTGCACATGAAGTATTCGGCCCACCGCCAGGTGCTGGAGGAACTGGGCCTCTCGGAAGAACAGGCCGTTTATCTGAACGACTACGGGCATATCGGGCAAATGGACCAGATACTATCCTTGAACCTGGCTTTGGAGCGCAAAGTGATCAAGAACGGCGACCTGGTGGTCATGGTAAGCGCGGGTATCGGCTACGCCTGGGACGCCTGCGCCGTCAAATGGGGAGCATGAGGCTTTGGCTGAAGGCAGGGTAGGGGTAAACGGGATAGAGCTGTACTACGAGACCATCGGAAACGGGGATCCCCTTCTCCTCATCGAAGGGCTGGGTTATGCCACCTGGATGTGGTACCGGCAACGAGATTGTTTTGGTTCCCGTTACCGGACCGTGCTGTTCGACAACCGCTGCACCGGGAGAAGCGACAAGCCGGACCGGTCGTTCACGATTGCCGACATGGCCTCGGATGCGGCGGGCTTGATCGAAGTTCTGGAGACCGGTTCTGTTCATGTCCTGGGTGTTTCCATGGGCGGATTCATCGCCCAGGAACTTGCCCTCAACCATCCACGCCTGGTAAGGACCCTGGCGCTTTGCTGCACCTCCTTCGGCGGTTCGAAGGCCGCTCCCATTACGCCCCAGGCATTGGAGAGCATGACTTCCGTAGCTGACCTTTCACCGGAGGAAGTTATCCGGCGGGGACTATCGGCGGCTTTTTCCCAGGAGTATTTCGCGTCCCATCCTACCGAGGTGGAGCGGATCGTAGCCTGGCGCCTTGCATCGGCCTCGCCCAGGCGGGCCTGGCAAAGACAGTTCCAGTCTGTTCTTTCCTTTTGCAGCGAGGATCGCTTGGAAAAGATTGCGGTACCCACCCTGGTCATGGCCGGAGATCACGATTTGGTTGTGCCGGTTCAAAACGCCTATGCATTAGCCCAGCGGATTACCGGCAGCGAGTTGGCTATATTCCCCGGCGGCGGGCACCTCTTTTTCATCGAACAGGCCGAGCGCTTCAACGACACGGTCCTCGACTTCCTGGACCGGCAGGGCTGAGACGCCATTGGCCAAGAGGAGGGAAATGGTTATGTACTGTCAGGATTGGCTGGCCCGCCGGGGGTCACTGACGCCGCATAAGCCGGCCCTGATCACCGCGGACGGCCGGGAAATAACTTACGAACGGTTGAACGCCGAAGCCGGACAATTGGCTTCGTCCCTGGCCGGACGGGGGATGGGGAAGGGGGAGCGGGTGGCCGTCCTGGCCCAAAATGGCCCGGAATACCTGGAACTTTTTTTCGCCGTGCAAAAGCTGGGTCTCGTACTTGTTCCACTGAACTACCGGCTGAGTGTGAAAGAACTCGAGTTTATTTTGAGAGATAGCGGCTCTTCCCTGCTTCTTTATGACGAAAGCCAGGAAGCCACCGCGGCAAATTTAAACAGGTCGTGTCCTTCGCTGCCTATCAAAAGAGCTTTCGCGTTCAATACTTCCGGTCAGGATAAGGACGCGGTTGTGGACGGTGAGGACATCTGGGTAATTCTGTATACGGGCGGAACGACCGGTTTTCCCAAGGGATCCCGCCTTTCCTACCGCATGATTACCTGGAACGCTTTTAACACGGTCGTCAGTTGGGGATTGGGCCATTCGGACAGGGCGCCGGTTTACACCCCGTTCTTTCACACCGGAGGGCTGAATGTTCTAACAACTCCCCTTATCATGGCCGGCGGTACCACTATTCTGCCAGGTCCTTTTCAGGCCGGTCAGGCCCTGGAGATCATTTCCCGGTACAAACCCACCGTTGTTTTCATGGTACCCACGATGTACAAGATGCTTTTGGAGCAGAGTTTATTTGATAAAACAGACTTCGGCTCCGTTCGCTTTTGTATCGCGGGCGGAGCACCATGTCCCGTCGATGTCAGTGAGGCATTTGCCCGCAGGGGCATCCTTTTCCGCCAGGGGTATGGGTTGACCGAAGGCGGACCGAATTGTTTCTGGCTGCCTGACGAATACGCGGCGGGCAAACCCGGTGCCGTGGGCCGGCCGGTCTTTTTCAACGAAGTGCGCCTGGTTGATCAGGAGGCGCAACCCGTCCGTCCCGGTCAGGTGGGCGAATTGACAATGAGAGGACCACACCTCTTTTCCGGTTACTGGCGAAACGAAAAGGCCACGCATGACGCCTTGGTTGATGGTTGGCTGTTCACGGGCGATTTGGCCGCCTGTGACGAGGATGGCCACTACCACATCGTGGACCGGAAGAAGGACGTTATTATCAGCGGCGGAGAGAATATCTATCCTGCCGAAATCGAAGCGGTCCTTTCGGTCCATCCTGCCGTCGCCGAAGCGGCGGTGGTAGGTGTTCCGGATGAACTGTGGGGAGAGGTGCCCAAGGCGGTATTGGTGTTAAAAGACGGCTTCCAGATATCGGCGGAGGAAGTGGTGTCCTTTTGCGCCGTGCGTCTGGGCCGATACAAGAAGCCGAAAACGGTGGAATTCAGGCCGGCCCTGCCCAAGAGCGCGACCGGCAAGATATTGAAACGGGAATTAAAGTAGATGAACCACAAGGAGGTTCGGAAGACGAGCGACGGAGTGCCGTCTGCGCAGGCACGTTGGGGGAAATGGGTCTGGTGCCCGGGTGGCCGGGCGATTCCCTGTTTCCGCCGCAAGCCATGGTCACCCGGACCCGGTACGTCTTGGACACCTATCATGCCCAGGGCGGTGTTTACGAAGAGTTTGTCGTTACGGGCGCCGGCCACGCTCCCCACATTGAAAGACCCGTCCCGACGCTCTCCAGGCTGAGGAGTTTCCTCCAGAATCACTGTGTTTTGGCCGGGTGAAGTTGACGCCAGGAAGGCCGGCGGCGGGAAGAAGAGGAAAGGAGCTAAGGTCGGACCGGCGCACGAGGCCGGTATCAGAGGCGACCGGGAAGTCACGGCGACGGGAGGTCGGGAGAAACCAGGCTACAAGATACGTGGTTTTGTGGTGGACCTATTTCGATTATTGAGGAGGTACGAGCGATGTTAGGAAAGAAAACCGTATTTAAGGAGGTAATCGGGGTTCTGACGGCGGCCGTCCTGGCCGTATTCGTGGCCGGATGCGGCTCGACCCAGCAGCAGGGTTCCGCCGGCGGCATTCCGGCGGGCCCGATCAAGATTGGCGTGGTTAACTCTTTCTCCGGGCCGCTGCAAAATTACGCCCGGCAGGAATGGCGCGGGCTCCAATTGGGCCTGCAATATGCCACCCAGGGTTCCATGTCCATTGACGGACATGCCATCTAACTGATCAAGGGCAACGATGGATTCGCTCACTGGAAAATACACCAAAGTGGTACCCTGCGCTCAGTAGAACGGGGGCCAGTTGAAGGCCTCTTTTTTTTTTTGCGCTTGATCAATGGGTACCGCCCTGTCATGGTCAGTCAGTCA